>NZ_JAMYRC010000022.1:0-99947 GCF_040321205.1 Mesorhizobium sp. M0496
CGCCGCCGATTGGCTGGGGCCTTCCCTGGACGAGGGCGGTCGCGCCACAACCTACAGCCAGAACCCACCCCCCATAAGCGCGCCGTTTGTTGGGGCGGCGGCGTGTCCACATGCGCCGGCCCGGCGGCGACCTTCGCCAGCACGCCGCAGCCCACCCCGCAATAGGGGCAGGTGGTCCTCACCTCGCGCGCTTCTTCAATTTCCATGTGTCAGGCCGCGCGGCTCGCCAGCGCTTCCAGCGCAATGAACAGATGCTCGCCCTCGACCCGCACTGGAATGGTCCGCACCGCGCCCTCGTCAGCGCCGAGCGCCTTGCCCGTCTCCAGCGAAATCACCCAATTGTGCAAGGGACAGGTCACGGCCGTGCCATGCACGATGCCCTGGCTGAGCGGTCCGCCCTTGTGCGGGCAATGGTCTTCGATGGCGTAGACCTGATCGTCGGCGGTGCGGAAGACAGCGATTTTCCCCTCGGGCGTAGCGACGCAGCGAGCGCCGCGGCGCGGAATGTCCGTGAGGGAGCCTATCGATACCCAATTCATCATGATCACTCCGCCGCCTGCGCAAAGCCGACCGAGGCCATCGGCCGGAACTCGTGCTTGTCCTTGCCGGACACGCGCTCCGACCATGGATCGACCTGGGCGAATTTCTGGCTGAAGACGAAGCGGTCGTAATAGGCCTTGCGCTTCTCCCCATCGTCCATGATCTGGCGCTTGATCTCGGGAATGCCGACGCGCTTGGCCCATTTGTAGATGCGCTCGAGGTAACGGCCCTGCTCGCGGTACATCTGTGTCAGCGCCACGATATGCTCCAGCGCCTCGTCCTCGGTCTTGACCAGGCCGAGCACTTCGGTGCCCTTGATGTCGAGGCCGGCAGCACCGGCAAAATGGATCTCGTAGCCACTGTCGACGCAGATGACGCCGACATCCTTGCAGGTCGCCTCGGCGCAGTTGCGCGGACAGCCCGACACCGCCATCTTGACCTTGGCCGGGGTCCACGAGCCCCACATGAATTTTTCGATGCGGACGCCAAACCCCGTCGAATCCTGCGTGCCGAAGCGGCACCAGTCGGAGCCGACACAAGTCTTCACGGTGCGCAGGCCCTTGGCATAGGCGTGGCCGGAGACGAAGCCGGCCTGGCCGAGATCGGCCCACACGGCCGGCAGGTCCTCCTTGCGGATGCCGAGCATGTCGATGCGCTGGCCGCCGGTGACCTTGACCATCGGGATCTCGAACTTGTCGACGACGTCGGCGATGGCGCGCAGTTCGGCGGCGTTTGTCACCCCGCCCCACATGCGCGGCACCACCGAATAGGTGCCGTCCTTCTGGATGTTGGCATGGACGCGCTCGTTGATGAAGCGCGACTGGTAGTCGTCGGCATAGTCGTCCGGCCAGTCGCAGACGAGATAGTAGTTGAGCGCCGGCCGGCATTTGGCGCAGCCGCAAGAGGTCTTCCATTCCAGTTCCTGCATGACCGCCGGAATGGTCTTCAGGCTCTTGGCCTTGATCAGCCGGCGCACCTCGTCATGGCCAAGCGTCGTGCAGCCGCACATCGGCTGCACCGCCGCCGGATTGTATTTGTCGCCGATGGTCAGCACCATCAGCTTCTCGACCAGGCCGGTGCAGGAGCCGCAGGAGGCAGATGCCTTGGTATGAGCGCGCACGTCGTCGAGCGAGGTCAGGCCCTTGGCCGTGATCGCGCCCGTGATCTTTCCCTTGCAAACGCCGTTGCAGCCGCAGATTTCCGCATCATCCGGCAAGGCTGCAACGGCCGCCATAGGGTCCAGCGGGGCACCCCCTTGGTAGGACTGGCCGAAGATGAGCGTATCGCGCATCTCCGATATGTCGGTCTGCTTCTTCTTGAGGTCGTTGAACCAGGCACCGTCGGCCGTCTCGCCATAGAGTACGGTGCCGATGATGCGGTCGTCCTTCAGCACCAGCCGCTTGTAGACGCCGGCCGAAGCATCGCGCAGCACGATTTCCTGGCGGTCGTCGCCGTCGGCGAAATCGCCGAGCGAGAACAACTCGATGCCGGTGACCTTGAGCTTGGTCGGCGTGTCCGAATGGACGAAGGCAGCAGCCTCGTCGCCGGCCAATTGGCTGGCGGTGACGCGTGCCATCTCATAGAGCGGCGCGACCAGGCCATAGACCTGGCCACTGACCTCGGCGCACTCACCGAGCGCATAGATGTCGGGATCGTTGCTGCGCATGCCGGCATCGACGACGATGCCGCGATTGACGGCAATGCCGGCTTCCTTGGCGATTGCCGCGTTCGGCCGGATGCCGACCGCCATGACCACCAGCGTCGCCGGAATGATGGTGCCGTCGGCAAGTTCCACCTGCTCGACTTTGCCGTTGCCGGTGATCGCCTGCGTGTTGGCCTTGGTGATGACCTTGATGCCTCGCTGCTCGACGGCGCGCTGCAGGAGATATCCGGCGGCGGGATCGAGCTGCCGCTCCATCAGCGTCGGCATGACATGCAGCACGGTGACGTCCATGCCTTGCGCATTCAGCCCTGCTGCCGCCTCCAGGCCGAGCAGACCGCCGCCGATGACAACGGCCTTGGCCCGCGACTGGGCGGCAAGCATCATCGCCCGGACGTCGTCCAGATCACGATAGGTCAGCACGCCCGGCAGATTGTGGCCGGGCACCGGGATGATGAACGGCACCGAGCCGGTGGCGATGACGAGCTTGTCGTAGGGCTCGGTAACGCCATGATCGGACGTGACGGTCTTGGCCTCCCGGTCGATAGCAACGATCTTGTGGCCCTTGTAGAGGGTGATGTTGTTGGCGATGTACCAGCCATCGCCGTGGATGATGATCTCCTCATAAGCCTTCTCGCCCGACAGAACGGGCGACAGCATGATGCGGTCGTAATTGACGCGCGGCTCGGCGTTGAAGATGGTGACCTGGTAGCGGTCGGGCGCCTTTTCCAGGAGATGCTCCAGCATGCGCCCGGGGGCCATGCCGTTGCCGATGATGACGAGTTTTTCGGTCATATTCCTGATCCGCTCCGGTCTCACTCAGCCGCGTAGGAAAGGGCTGGGGCTTCGGAAGATGCCGCGCGCTCCATCCGCCGAATGCTGAACTGCATCCAGGCAAAGCAAGCGACGACGATGACAAATAGCAGCATGAAGCAGCTCGACCAGACGCCCGTGAGATCGTTGAGCGCGCCGAAGGCAATCGGCAGGACGAAACCGCCGAGCCCGCCGATCATCCCGACAACACCGCCGACTGCGCCAACGCTGCCTGGATAGTAGGCCGGTATGTGCTTGTAGACGGCTGCCTTGCCGAGGCTCATGAAGAAGCCGAGCACGCTTGCGACGGCGATGAAGGCAACCGGCCCGATGGCGAAGTGGAAGGCGATCGGCCCGGTAATGCCGTGCACGATATAATCCGTGGGCGGCAGCGACAGGATCAACGTGGCGATGGACGACACCGCGAAGGTCCAATAGAGCACGGTGCGAGCGCCGATCCGATCGGAAAGCACGCCGCCATAGGCGCGGAAGACACTTGCCGGGATCGAATAGGCTGCGCCGATCATGCCGGTGGTCGCGATGCCGAAGCCGTAGACACCGATCAGGTAGCGCGGCAACCACAGCGACAGTGCTACGAACCCGCCAAAGACGAAGAAGTAGTAGAAGGCGAAGCGCCAGACTTGCACGTTCTTCAGCGGCGCGAATTCCTCCCAGAAGCTTCTCGCCGGTGCCGCCTTGCCGGCGCGGCGCTCGCGGATGACCGGATCGTCGCCGGTGGTAAACCAGAAGACGGCAGCCATGACGACGAGTGCGGCCGCCCAAATCAGCGCGACCGACTGCCAGCCCCAGGAGAGAAGCACGAACGGTGCCAGGAACTTGGTGACCGCGGCCCCGACATTGCCGACACCGAAAATGCCGAGCGCCGTCCCCTGTTTGCCGGCGGGGAAGAAGCGCGAAACATAGGCGACGCCGACTGCGAAGGAGCCGCCGGCGAGCCCGACACCGAGCGCGGCGATCAGCATCTGCCCGTAGGTGTGCGCGAAAGCCAGCAGGAACGTCGCGACCGCCGCCGCAAGCATGGTCGCGGTGTAGACCAGCCGTCCGCCAAAACGGTCCGTCCAGACACCAAGCACCATCCGCACGAGCGAGCCGGTGAGGATAGGCGTGCCGACCAGCAGGCCGAACTCCGTCTCGTTCAGCCCGAGTTCCTGCTTTATGCGCACGCCGATGATTGAAAAGATCGTCCACACCGCGAAGCAGACGGTGAAGGCGATGGTGGACATCACAAGCGCCTGCCGGGGAGCACTGTCCTGGCTGGGCGCGGCTGGGAGATTTGCGGTCAATGTCTGGCTCCGGTTTGCGGCGTGGGAGGCACCGCGGATATTTTGTGGGTGAATCAGCGATGCGGCATCGGTGCGTGCAACGAGACCGGGGGCGCCACGGTCAGGTTCCTGCTTTCGATCTTGGCGCCGACGGGAAACAGCAGGAGTGCCGCGGTGAACAGCGCCGCCGTCAGCGCACTGCTGGCCAGAAAATCGCGGCGCGTGAAGTCCGCGAGGGACGCGCCAGTTCCGATCCGTTTCGTCATCGTCGTCTCCGGTTGGGCGCCGTGTGGGACCAGCGCCGTCGATTGCGTCAAAACAAAAAAAGCCGCCGGTCAGGTCTTCGCGCGCCCGTCCATCCGGGATCGCGTATTAACCTGAGCGGCAGCTTTGCCTGTGGCGCCCGCCATTGGACGCCGTGTCACTTGGCCCTTGCGGACCTGTATTCTGAAAAGCAGGAAGCGTGCCAATTCGACAGCGCTCTAGATTATCGAATGAAATCAATGTGGATCGCAGCCGCGCGACTTTTGACCAAGCCTGGCAGCGGATCAAAGATTAGTCAGAATGCCTTGCACAGCAGCATAATATTTGTGCAATGCGGTAGATTGCCCATTGCCGATGCAGATTGCCAGTTGCCGATGACGACGCGTTTTTCGGTCATGGCCTTACTCCGCGGCTTCGACGAAGCGGTGGCGTTCATAGAGGAACTTCAGCACCGCCTCGCGGCAGCGCAGGAAGGTGCGGTCGGAAGACAGTTCGACTCGGCGGCGCGGCCGCGCCAGCGGCACGGCAAGCACCTCGCCGATGGTCGCCGCCGGGCCGTTGGTCATCATGACGATGCGGTCGGAGAGCAGCACCGCCTCGTCGACATCATGGGTGATCATGATCGTCGTCGAGCCGAGCCTGGAATGGATGTCCATCACCGCGTCCTGCAGATGGGCGCGCGTGAGCGCATCCAGCGCGCCGAACGGCTCGTCGAGCAGCAGGATCTTCGGCTCCATGGCCAGCGCCCGGGCGATGCCGACGCGCTGCTTCATGCCTCCGGAGATTTCCGCCGGACGCTTGTCCTTGGCATGCGCCATCTGCACGAGGTCGAGATTGCGCATGATCCAGTCATGCCGCTCGGCCTTGCTCTTCGAACGGCCGAAGACCTTCGATACCGCCAGATTGATGTTTTCGTAGACGGTCAGCCATGGCAGCAGGCTGTGGTTCTGGAACACAACCGCGCGTTCGGGTCCGGGGCTGTCGACCTCCTTGTCCTCGAGCAGCACGGCGCCGGCGGACACCTTGGTCAACCCGGCGATCAGGTTCAGCAAGGTCGACTTGCCGCAACCGGAATGGCCGATGATGGAGACGAATTCGCCCTTGTCGATGGTCAGCCTGATGTCCTTCAACACCTCGCTGACCTGGTTGCCACGGGCAAAGGATTTGTCGATATGGTCGAGTTTCAGATAGGCAGTCATCGCCCCTCTCCTCACTTTGCCGTTGTGCCGCGGGTGACGAAGGCGCCGACCGCCGCGACCAGGCGGTCGAGGCAGAAGCCGGTGACGCCGATATAGGCGAGCGCGACGATGATGTCGGGCAGCCGCGACGAGTTCCACGCGTCCCAGATGAAGAAGCCGATGCCGACGCCGCCCGTCAGCATTTCGGCGGCGACGATGGCGAGCCAGGACAGGCCGATGCCGATCCTTAGGCCGGTGAAGATGTAGGGCGCAGCGGCCGGCACCATGATCTTGATGAAGAATTCGAACTGGTTGAGCCGCAGGATGCGCGAGACGTTGCGGTAGTCCTCGGGGATGTTGCGCACGCCGACGGCGGTGTTGATGATGATCGGCCAGATCGAGGTGATGAAGATGACGAAGATCGCCGACGGGCTGGAATCGCGAAACGCGGCCAGCGACAGCGGCAGCCAGGCCAGCGGCGGCACCGTGCGCAGAATCTGGAACACCGGGTCGAGGCCGCGCATCGCCCAGATCGACTGGCCGACCAGCGCGCCGAGCGCCACCCCGACAATCGCCGCCATGCCGAAGCCGATGGCAACGCGCTGCAGCGAGATCAGCACGCGCCAGGCGAGCCCGATATCCTGCGGGCCATTGTCGAAGAACGGATGCGCGATCAAATCGTAGGCCTCGTTCCACACCTGGCTCGGCGGCGGCAGGCTCGATGTCGGTGACGAGCAGGCGATCTGCCAGACGACCAGCATGAGGGCGATGACGATGGCCGGCGGCACCAGAGCGCTGGCCAGCTTGCCAGCGATGGCGAGCAGATCGAAGCGCCGCCGCGCCTTGGCGGTGAAGGCGATGACCTCCGCCGGTTTCGCGGGGAACGCCTTCACCTTTGTGTCCTCGATAGTCTGGATCGACATGTCTGGGAAAAACTCCGTGGTCGGGATTTGCGACAAGCGGCGAGAGCGCCGCTTGCGCAGGGAGGCGACAAACGGCGCAATGCGCCGTCTGCGGCGGTCAAGCCGAGGCCTTGATCTTCAGGCTGTCGAGATAGGCGGACGGGTTGGCCGGATCGAAGATCTTGCCGTCGAAGAAGGTCTCGACGCCGCGCGACGACGACGCCGGGATGTCGGCTGCCGCCACACCAAGATCCTTGGCCGCCTCGCGCCATAGATCCTCGCGGTTGACCTGATCGACCAGCGCCTTGATGTCGGTGGTCGGCGCGAACTTGCCCCAACGTATGTTCTCGGCGAGGAACCATGAATCGTGGCTCTTGAACGGATAGGAGACGCCGCCCTTCCAGAACTTCATGTAGAGGTCGGTGCCGTTGGCGACGCGGCCATTGCCGTAGTTGATATCGCCCTTGAGGCGACCGATGATGTCGGCGACAGGCACGTTCATCCATTGCCGCTTGCCGATGATGGCGGCCATCTCGTTCTTGTTTTCCTTGGCCTCGCACCATTGCTGGGCTTCCATAACGGCCATCAGGATCGCCTTGGTGGCGTTCGGGTATTTCTCGATGAATTCGGCGCGCAGGCCGAGCGCCTTTTCCGGATGGCCCTTCCACAGTTCGCCCGTGGTGGCCGCGGTGAAGCCGACGCCCTGATGGACCAGTTGCTCGTTCCACGGCTCGCCGACGCAGAACACGTCCATATTGCCGACCTTCATGTTGGCCACCATCTGCGGCGGCGGCACCACGATGGTCGAAACGTCCTTGTCGGGATCGATGCCGCCGGCGGCCAGCCAGTAGCGCAGCCACAAATCATGGGTACCGCCCGGGAAGGTCATGGCGGCCTTGATCTCCTTGCCGGCGGCCTTCTTGGCGGCGAAGGCGTCCTTCAGCTTCGAGGCATCGAGGCCGACACCGGTGCCGGCATATTCCTGCGCGACCGAAATGCCCTGGCAGTCGTAATTAAGCCGCGCCACGATCGCCATCGGCATCGGCTGGTTGTTCTGCGTCACCTTGCCGGTGTGCATGAGGTAGGGCAGCGGCGTCAGGATATGGGCGCCGTCGATGCCATTGGCCGCACCGCCGAGCATCAGATTGTCGCGCGTCGCGCCCCAGGAGGCTTGTTTGAGCACCTCGACATCGGGCATGCCGAACTTGGCGAACAATCCTTTCTCCTTGGCGATCATCAGCGGTGCTGCATCGGTCAGCGCGATGAAGCCGAGCTTGGCGCCGGTGACCTCCGGAGTGGCGGTCGCCGCATAGGCGCCGGAGGGCAGCAGAGCACGCGCGGCCACCAGGGTTGCCGCGGTGGCAGCACTTGCCATCAGGAAATTGCGGCGAGTCATTCCCTCGAGAGGGGCTTCGGTCTTGATGCGTTTCGTCATCATCGTCTCCCGTTGGGCACTGCTTGGGTTCAGCGCCGTCGATTGCGTGTTCGATCAAAACAAAAAAGCCGCCGGCCAGGCCGCGCGCGTCCGTCCATCCGGGATCGCGTGTTGACCTAAGCGGCAGCTTTGCCTGTAGCGCCCGCCATTGGACGCCTGTTCCGTGACCCCGAGAAGAGTCTGCTTATTGCAAAGCAGGAACCATGCCAGTTTTGGAATGAATGACAAACATCAATGAGATCAAGCAGATGACACAATCGTCGGCGCGCCGGCCCGCCGGGCGAGCAAGCCAAAGATTGTTCATCAGCGCAGGTGCACGCACAACTTTTGTGCAATGCACAAGAATGGCGCGGAAATGATCAGGCTTCGGTGCGCGCCAATTTCTGATTGGCAATGTAGGCGTCGATCTCGACGGGATCGAAGATTTGGCCGTCGAAGAACCCGTCTGGGCCGAGCACCAGGCCGGCACCTGTCGCGCCGACCGCGGTCGCTGCCTTGAGCGCGCCCTCGACCTTCGAATTGGCGCCGGGAAGTGCCACGCCAAGCGGCTTCAGCGCCGAGCGGTAGAGGTCGGGACGGTAGCAGTCGCGGGCGATGGCAAGGTTTTCCGGCGTGTGCGCCACATGCCCCCAGCGCACCATCTGCGTGTAGAACCACAGCGCATGGCTCTTCCACGGAAAGTTCGCCGCCTTGTCGAAAGGCAGGAAGAAGTCGTCGATATCCAACTCCGCCACGCCACCCAATTGCAGATGGCCGGTCAGGATCGGCATCTGCATCGCAGGCGGCAGGCCGAGGAAGCCGGCCTGCGCCATCACGGCGGCCAACTCGCCATGGTTGGCCGGATCCTGGCACCAGCGCGCCGAGTGATGCAGCGCGCGCAGCAGTGCCGCCAATGCCTCGGGGTTCTCGTCCGCCCAGGCCTTGCGCACGCCGATCACCTTCTCCGGGCTGTTGCGCCATATCTGCGCCTTGACGGTGACGATATGACCGGTGCCGGCGACAACCGAGGCGCTGTTCCAGGGTTCGCCGACGCAATAGCCGTCGATCCGCCCAGTGGCCAGCGCATCGGCCATGAAGGGCGGCGGCACGATAACGATCTCGATCCCGCGGCTGGGGTCGATGCCGCAAGCCGCGAGCCAGTAGCGCAGTTCGTAATTGTGCCCGGAATGGGGATGCACGACTGCGAAGCGCAGCGGGTCGTGACCGGCCACCGCCCGCTCGCGGATAAGCGCGCCAAGTGCGGCACCTGCGCGCGCCGGGTCGAGATCGGGTTCCGCGCCGTGCGCCATCATGCCGGCCCAGACAGCGTTGGAGATGGTGACGCAATTGCCACCGAGGCCGAGCGAGAACGGCACGATGGTCTCAGAAGCAAGCGGCGTCAGCCCGAGATTGCAGGCGAGCGGCATCGGTCCCAGCATGTGCGCGAGATGGAAGTGGCCGATGGCGATGCGGTCGCGGATGTTGGCCCAGGATGTCTCTCGGTGCAGCGTGAGATCGACGCCTTCCCGTTCGGCAAAGCCAAGCTCGCCGGCCGCGACCAGCACGGCGCTGTCGAAAAGCGGCATGAAGCCGGCGGTGATCTGGTGCTCGGCGCCCATCGTCATTCGTCCTCCGCCGATCCCAGCAGCCCGGCGGCGGTCACCAGGCTCTGGGCGATATCGCCGATCTTGCGGTTCTGGTTCATCGCCGTCTTGCGCAGCAGCGTGTAGGCGGCCTCTTCGGAGAGGCCACGCGACTTCATCAGGATGCCCTTGGCGCGATCGATCACCTTGCGGCTCTCGAGTTCGCCACGAACCTCTTCCAGTTCGCGCGCCATGCGTGAAAAGGCGTTGAAGCGGCTCACCGCCATGTCGAGGATCGGCTTGACGCGCTCTTGCCGCAGCCCGTCGACGACATAGGCCGAAACGCCGGCATCGACCGCCGCCTCGATCGAGGCCTGGTCGGAGCGGTCGACGAACATGGCGATCGGCCGCTTCACCGCGCGCGACAGCTGGAACATGTTTTCCAGCATGTCGCGGTTCGGATTTTCAAGATCGATGACGATGACGTCAGGCTCGATCTCGGCGATCCGCCGCGCAATGCCGGTCACGTCATGGATGACGGTGACCCGCTCATGGCCGGCCTCGCGCAACCCCGCCTCGATGATCGCGGCGCGGATGCGGTTTTCGTCGATCACCAGGACGGCGAGTGCGGTTCGGACCATGCCTGTATTGTGACCAAGCGAAAGAATTGTGCAATGCGGTATAGTTGAACAATCGCGACATTCGCTGATCGCGACGCAGGCGCCTATTCCGCCGCCAGCGCCGTGACCTCGCGACGGAAGGGCAGTGCGTCGCCGATATCGGCTTCATCCAGCTCGCGGGCGAAGCGGTGGCCGGCGTAGGTAGCCCAGGCGATCGGGCCCGGCGCCTCGGCATCGCCGATGACCTTGATCGAGCGGATGCCGCTGTCGGCCCATTCGTCCCGCCGCGCCTTCAGCTCGTGCCAGACGCCATCGTCCTGTTGGCGCGACGCCACCAGCACCACAGCGTCCGCGGCGATGTCACGTTGGTTGCCCGTATAAGCGCAGGCCGTGGCAACGCCGCCCGGCACGATGCGCGTCACGGTCCGGTTCAGCACGATCTCGACGCCGAGCTCGGCCAGCCGGCGATGGATGGCACCCTGCTCCAGCGTGTTGCGGGTCCAGTCGGAGACATAGGCCGATGGCGTCACCAGCGTCACCTTCGCGCCCTGGCGCGCCATCAGCTCGGCCAGAACGCCACCCATATAATAGTGGTCGTCGTCGAACAGCACGACGCTGCCGATCGGCACATTGCCACCCATCAAATCGTCCGGCGTGTAGACCGGCATGGCCGGGTCCACCGGCATCGGCACGACATGCGCGCGCGCCACGCCGTCACGGCGCCATGTCGAGCCGGTGGCGATGGCAATGTTTTGAAAGCCGAAGGCGAGGATGTCCTGCGCCGACAGCCGGCTTTCGAAATAGACGTCGACATTGGACATCTGGCTGAGCTGGTACTGGCGATAGTCGCGCACGCGGCCCCATGCCGAGAGACCAGGCAAGCGGCATTCGCGCGCCACGCGGCCGCCGAGCTCGGTGCCGGCTTCGGCGACGGCCACCTGATAGCCGCGCAGGCCGAGCGCGCGGGCGGCCTCCAGCCCGGCGGGGCCGGCGCCGACGATCAGCACGCTGTCGCTGTCGCCCTTGGGCTGCATGCGTTCGGGATGCCAGCCCTTGCGCCACTCCTCCATGAAAGTCGGATTCTGCGTGCAGCGCGAGATCGACATGGTCATGTCGCCGGTGATGCAGATGTTGCAGCCGATGCATTCGCGAATGTCTTCAATTCTGCCCTCCTCCACCTTCTTCGGCAGGAAGGGATCGGCTATCGACGGACGCGCGCAGCCGATGAAATCAAGCGTGCCGGACTTGATCATCTTCACCATCACGTCCGGCGACGTGAAGCGCCCGACGCCGACGACCGGCTTCGAGGTCAGCTTCTTGATGCCGGACACCAGGCTCTCCTGCGCGCCCTCCTCCTTGAACCGCGACGGCCCGGAGCAGTCCTCCCAAGCGCCATGCGCCAGGTCCCAGAGGTCGGGCAGGTCGGCATGCATCTCGATCATGTCGCGCACTTCGGAATTGGCGAAGCCAAGCTTGCCGATCATCTCGTCCAGCGACAGCCGCAGCGTCAGGCCGCAGGTGTCGCCGATGGCATCCCTGCCCTCTTCGATCAGCTCGCGCATCAGCCGCGAGCGGTTTTCCAGCGAGCCGCCATATTCGTCACTGCGCTGGTTGGTGGCGGTGGACAGGAAGTGCTGGATGATGCCGAAGCCATGCGCGCCGTAGAGGCAGACTAGGTCGAAGCCCGCCAGTTTGGCACGCTTGAAGGCATTGCGGTGCCAGCGGCGCAGATCGCGGATATCCTGCTTGTCCATGGCGCGCGCCTGCACCGGATCGTTGGTGAAGGTGCGGATCGGCATGGCCGACGGCCCGCGCGGCACTTCCTTGGTGTAGAGGTTGGGACCGTTGATGCCTGAATAGGCCAGCTGGATGCCGGCCAGAGCGCCATGCTGGTGCATGGCCTTGGCCATCTTCGCCAGGGCCGGGATATCGGCGTCGTCCCACAGCCTGAGTTCGATGAAGGGTGTGATCTCCGACGTATGGTGCATCTCGGTCTGCTCGGTGAAGATGACGCCCCAGCCGCCTTCCGATTTGATGCGGCGCATCTCGGCCGCCGCGGACGGATCGCGATAGCCGCCGCCATTGCAATGCGGAACCTGATAGAAGCGGTTCTTGGCGGTCACAGGACCGATCTTCACGGGCTCGAACAGAATGTCGTAGCGAGGATCGCGCATGGAACTTGCCTTCCTTCCAGCTTGGCATTGCAGCATGCCCGACAATGGTTTCGAGCCAAAGCGCAAGCCAGCCAGCCCAGTGGGTTGATTCCGTGTAGCTACTCATAGGTTGCGGCAAGCGCTGGAAAACAACAGATTTCTTGTGTGTCGATTAGGCCGCGCCTAATCGCATCTGCCTGGATTAGCATCCGGTGAATCCCGGCTGAGCCAAATGCGACTTCAAGGCCGCCGCCACGCGATGCTAGAAGTGCCGACGGCTAACGAGACATAAGACGCATGGACAGCATCCAGATCCTTGAAAGGCTGATCGCATTCCCGACAGTGAGCCGCGACTCGAACCTCGACCTCATCGGCTACGTGGCGGACCTGTTGGACGCGCATGGCATTGCGTGCCAGATCATCCGAAGCGAGGACGGCCATATGGCCAACCTCTTTGCCACCATCGGGCCGGCCGACGCTTCCGGCATCATGCTGTCGGGCCACACCGACGTCGTTCCCATCGACGGCCAGGCCTGGACGCTGCCGCCCTTCGAGATGACGAAACGCGACGGCAAGCTTTACGGACGCGGTGCGGCAGACATGAAGGGTTTTGTGGCCTGCGCGCTCGCCGCATGTCTCAAGGCCTCGACAATGACGCTACGCACGCCGCTGCACCTGGCACTGTCCTACGACGAGGAGATAGGCTGCATCGGTGTGCGCAGCCTGATCGACATGCTGCGAGCGGCCCCGCAACGGCCGTTGCTATGCATTGTCGGCGAGCCGACCGACATGCAAGTGGCGACGGGGCACAAGGGCAAGCTTGCCGCACGCGCCATCTGCAAGGGCCGCGAGGGACATTCGGCGCTCGCCCCGCTGGCGCTCAACGCCATCCATCTCGGCTGCGACTTCGTCGCTGCCCTGCGCCACGAGCAGGACCGGCTGGTGCGCGATGGCGCCAGCGACGGCGACTACGACATTGCCTACACAACGGTCCACGCGGGCAAGATCAACGCCGGCGTGGCGCTGAACATCGTACCGAACCTCTGCCAGGTCGACTTCGAGATCCGCAATGTCGCGGCTGATGATCCGCACGAGATTCTCGACCGCCTGCGGGCGCAGGCCGCGCGCATTGCCCTCGAAGCCTCGACCATCGCGCCCGAGGCGGCGATCGACATCGACATCACCAACACCTATCCCGGTCTGGACACGCCAACCAGTTCGCAGGCCGTCGCTTTCGTCAAATCGCTGACCGGCGCCAACAACACCATCAAGGTTGCCTTCGGCACGGAGGGCGGCCTGTTCAGCCGCGATCTCGGCACGCCGACGGTCGTCTGCGGACCGGGATCGATGGCGCAAGGGCATAAGCCGGACGAATTCGTCAGCGTCGAGCAGATGCACCGCTGCGACGACATGCTGGAGAAATTGCTGCAGCGGCTTGCCGGCCAGCAGCTTCATCTGGCGTGACGGACAGCTGTGGGTTCCGCTGAATCGCCGAACTGAGCGCTACTTCTGGGGAAATGCCGCCTGGCCGACGGCCCGCTCGGCGCCGAACACGCCTTGCTCGACGACAAAATGCCGGCAGTGGTCGATGAACGCCTGGACGGTTTGCGTGCGATGTTCGGAGCTGGGCAAGGCGACGCCCATGGTCAGGGGCCTGAGGTCGCCGTCCAGCGGCACGAAGACGAGCGGCTTGCCATCCGGCGCCAGCGTGTTGAGCGGCCGCATATTGGCGATGCCGTAGCCGAAGCCGTTCGCCACCATGGAACGCATGACGGCGATGTCGCCGGTGCGCTCGGCAATGTTGGGCCGGATTCCGCGCTGGTGGAACGCCGACAGGAAATATTCGCGGCTGAACGGCAGGTCGAGCAGCACCATCGGCTCGTCTGCTAGTTCCTCGGTCGTGATCGACGCCTTTGCCGCGAAGCGATGCCCCGCCGGCAGCATGACATAGGCCGGCACCAGCATCAGCGGCTCGAAGGTCATGTCCTGCGACAGTTCGAGATCGTAGGTCAGGGCCAGGTCGATTTCGCCGCGTTGCAGCATCTCCAGCAACTGCCCCTGATTGCGCTCGAACTGCCGCACGCGCACATCGGGATAGGCGCGCTCGAACCGCATGCGCAAAGCCGGCAGGACAATTTGCGCGAACGTCAGCAGGCAGCCTACCGCCAGCGGGCCGCGCACCTTTTCGGCAAAATCGCCGGCGACGTCATGCAGGGCGTCGGCATCGTTCAGCAGCCGGGCGGCTTCCTTCAGGAAGACGCGGCCGCCAGCCGTGAGCGAGAGGCCATGCGAATGCTTGCGGACAAAAAGCTGGACGCCGAACTCGGTTTCCAGCTGGGCGATGGAGGCTGAAATCGATGGCGGCGATACATTGACCTGTTCGGCCGCTTTGGCGATGGAACCCGCCTCGCCCACGGCGACGAAATATTCCAGCTGTCTGAGCGTGAAGCGTAGCGGCATGGCTGGCTATGTTGCCGGTTTGGGTGCTTCGATCAAGCCTTGGCACCCATCAGTATTTGATCCACGTCGTCTTGAGCGCGGTGTACTTGTCGAGCGCATGCAGCGACAGGTCGCGGCCGAAGCCGGATTGCTTGAAGCCGCCGAACGGCGTCATCGGGCTCAGCGCGTCGACCGTGTTGACGGAAACCGTGCCGGCATGGAGGCGGCTGGCGATGCGATGCGCCCGCGACAGGCTGTCGGTCCACAGCGATGCGGCCAGCCCGTATGGGCTGTCATTGGCAATACGGATCGCCTCCGCCTCGTCGTCGAAGGCGACGACCGAAAGCACCGGCCCGAAGATCTCGTCGCGGGCAATCGGATCGGCAGGCGCGACATCGTCGAAGATGGTGGGCTGGACAAAGCTGCCGCGCCCGTTGACCGTGACCAGATCGCCGCCCGCGACCAGGCGCGCGGTCTTCTTGCCGGCCTCGACGAACCGCATGACATTGGCCGCATGGCGGTTATCGACCATCGCGCCCATTTTCGAAGCCGGATCGAGCGGATCGCCGGGCTGCATGGCCGCCGCACGCTGCACCAGTTTCTCCATCAGGGCATCCTTGATGCCGCGTTCTACGAGCAGGCGGGAATTGGCCGAACAGACCTCGCCCTGGTTGAAGAAGATGCCGAAGGCCGTCATATCGGCCGCCGCATCGAGATCGTTGCAGTCGGCAAAGACGAGATTGGGACTCTTGCCGCCGGTCTCCAGCCAGACCTGCTTCATGTTCGACTGCCCGGAGTACTGCAGGAACATCTTGCCGACGGCGGTCGAGCCGGTGAAAGCGAGGCAATCGACATCCATGTGGCGGCCAAGCGCCTGGCCGGCGGTTTCGCCAAGGCCCGGCACCACATTGAGCACGCCAGCCGGCAGGCCCGCTTCAACAGCCAGTTCCGCCAGAAGCAGGGCCGACAGAGGCGACTGCTCGGCGGGTTTCAGCACCACCGAATTGCCCGCCGCCAGCGCCGGCGCGCACTTCCATGTCGCCATGTCGAGCGGAAAATTCCACGGCACCACCGCGCCGACCACGCCAAGCGGCTCGCGCCGAACCAGCACCAGATCGCCCTCGCCGGTCGGCGCCACTTCGCCATAGATCTTGTCGATGGCCTCGCCATACCATTGGAAGATCGCGGCCGATCCGGGCACGTCGACCGAGGCTGCATCCTTGACGAGTTTGCCCATGTCGAGCGATTCAAGCAGGGCCAGCTCATGCAGGCTTTCGCGCAGCAATTGCGCCAGCCGCAGCAAGACTTCCTTGCGGTGCGCCGGGCTGGTCCGCGACCAGACACCGGCATTGAAGCTGCGCCGTGCGGCGGCAACCGCCAGGTCGATATCTTCCTCGCCACAGGACGCCACCTCGGCCAGCACCTCGCCGGTTGCCGGATTGACGCTGGCGAAGGTTCGGCCCGAGCGCGCCGCAACCGTCTTGCCGTCGATGAACGCCTTGTCGCGAAACCGGAGCGCGGACGCCTTGCCGATCCAGTCCTTGTGGCTGAGCTCGCTCATCTCAGGTGATCCCTGTCTTGACTATTCATCGCCCGGCACGCCGTAGCTCGGCGCATCGGATGGATTGATCGCGCGGGTCACATAGGCGTCGAGCTGAGGCTTGTAGAGTTCCCACAGCGCAGCCAATTGCTCGATCGGGCAGTCGTCGGTCCAGTCGCAGCGCAGATCGGCGACCGGCCACGCAACCTCGCGCACCAGCTTCAAACCGGCGGAATGGACAGGGCCGGCCTCGCCGCCGGCTTTCAGCGCGGCGCGCATGGTCGCGATGAGGCGGTCGCCCAGATGCCCTTCCGATGCCAGGAAGGCCTCGACCATGGTTTGCGGCACGCCGTCATGGGCCAGCATGTTGCCGCCGCAGGCGACATTTTCCGCACGCGCCTCCGCCCAGATGCCAAGTGCCTTCGGCCCGGAATGAATCGCGGTCGTTCCGGCGGCATCGACCGCCAGCACCTGCCGGTATTCGGGATAAGCGCCGGTGCGCTTCAGGATGGCAACCGCTTCGGCGGCCGAAGCGCCGCGCGCCAGCAATTCGAGGCCCCGCAGCCCCAGCCTCGGATCGGTGACGTTCTGGCTGGCAATAGCGCCGACGCCTGCCTGCGCATAGGCGCAGCGCGCCGCCACAGCCGGCGACGAAGAGGATACCGCGACCCCGAACATGCCGGTGCGCGCGCACCGTGCGACAATGGAAAAGGTCATCGCCTTTAATCCTGGATGATCGAGTTATGATCGTCCGGAATGACGGCGGTGCCGTCGATCTCGACCAGCCAGTCCGGCCGCGCCAGGGCCTGCACCACGAGACCGGTCGAGACCGGATACACGCCTTTGATGTATTCGCCCATGGTGCGGTAAACCGCCTCGCGATGGCGCACATCGGTGATGTAGACGACCACCTTGACTAGGTGCTCCATGGTGCCGCCGCACTCCTCGATCAGCTGGCGGATGTTCTGCATGACCTTGTGCGTCTGCTCGACGGGATCGTGGCTGTCGATATTCCTGGCCGTGTCGAGATCCTGCGGACACTGGCCACGCAGATAGACGGTCCTGCCGCCACGCGTAACAACCGCCTGGCACAGATCATTGTCGAGTTTCTGCTCGGGATAGGTGTCTTTGGTGTTGAACTTGCGAATTCTTGTATGCGCCATCTTGGTCTCCGTCGGATCAGGCTCGAGGACATCCGGCTCAGTTGCCGTTTCTATGCCACCTTGGTCTCGCGCTTCGCGGACGCATGGTAGGCGAGATACTTGCGCTGCGTGGAAATATGGTCGGCGACATGTTGGGCGTCGTGCCAGACGCCCCAGATGAAGCTCGATCCCCTGCGCGATTGCCACGGCAGTCCGAGGAAATAGATACCGGGCTCGGTCGACACGCCGCGCTGGTGCCTGGGCTTGCCCTTTTCGTCGAACACATCGACCTTCAGCCAGTTGTAGTCGACGGTGAATCCCGTCGCCCAGATGATCGAACCTATTCCGGCTTCAGCCAGGTTCAGCTTGAGAATGGGATCGGTCATGCATTGTGGGTCCGGCCCGATCTTGCGGGCCTCGGGCTCTTCGGGAAGGTCGAGGCCGTTGCGGGCGACATAGGCGTCGGCCTCGTCCAGCACCGAAATGTAGTTTGCATCGCCGCGAGCGATATTTTTGGCCAGATCGGGTGCGAAGGCCATGACACCGTCCTTGTAGGATTCCGTCCGGCCGACCAGCGTCATCCCTTGCCCTGCAAGGCGCCGGAAGTCGATCGTCTGGCCGCCACGCGCACCGCTGACAGCAATGGTGACATGTTCGGTGCCGGGTGCAGGCGCCTGGGCGTCCCACTTGCCCAAAACCCCCAGCCACCAGCAGAAGTCACGCTCGCGATAGGCCCGCGGCGGTCGATCGTGCGGCCCGACCGAGAGAAAGACACGCCGTCCGGCCCGCTGGAGTTCGTCGGCGATCTGCACCCCCGAAGACCCCGAACCGACCACCAGCACTGCCCCTTCGGGCAGCTGGCCGGGATTGCGATAGGCGCTGGAATGGATCTGCATCGGTCCGGCATCCCCGGGAACGACCGCCGGGATGACGGGATGCTGGAAAGCGCCGGTGGCGGCAACCACGCTCCTGGCCTCGATCGTGCCATCCGAGGTTTCGACCTGGAAGCCGGGACGGCCGACAAGTCTTTGTACTTTCCTGACCTCCACGCCGCAACGGATGGGGGCAGCAATCATGTCGGCGTAAGCGACAAAATAATCCGCGACCTTCTCCTTGGCGACAAAGGTGTCGGGACCGGCATCCGGAAATTCCATGCCCGGAAACCGGTCATGCCAGGCCGGACCATTGGCAACCAGCGAGTCCCATCTTTCGGAGCGCCAGCGTTCGGCAATGCGGCTCCGCTCGAGCACGAGATGGGGCACGCCGCACTTGCTCAGATGCTCGCTCATGGCCAACCCAGCCTGGCCGCCGCCAACAACAAGCGTGTCTACTGTTTCGACTGGCATTTCAGCGGCCCTTTCTGGCTCTCCCCGAGAGTTTCTGCGGATGCGGCGGAGTTCTGATCGTTGGTTTACTGGAGGGACCGGACAGCGAAAATTACGATTTCATGTGGCAGTGGTTAGCTTGTCCCTAAATGCCGGGAAGCATGACCGAAGATGTGGAGCGCAGGGCATGGATATCGCAGTCGGAGAGACGCAATGGGGCGGTTCAGAGATAAAGGCTTCTGGCCGCCTTGGATGAGAGCAGCTCCTTTGCCGGCCCCTCCTGAGCGACCTTGCCCTTGACCAGGACATAGCCGCGATCGGCGATGCCCAGCCCCATTTCCGCGTTCTGTTCGATCAACAGGATGGTCGTGCCGCGGCGGTGAATCTCCCGGGTGATCTCGAAATACTCGCCGATGAGCTTGGGCGAGAGACCGAGCGAGGGTTCGTCCATGATTACCAGCTTTGGTTCGCCGATCAGCGCGCGCGCCAGTGCGACCATCGCCTGTTCGCCGCCCGACAGAGTGCCGGCGACCTGGCGCAGGCGCTCCTGGATGCGCGGGAACAGTTTGCACATCTTGTCCAGCTGCTCCGCGAAGTTGGGCCCTCGGCCCGACACCGCGTCATAGCCCAGGCGCAAATTCTCGCTCACGGTCAGGCCGGGGAACAGCCGGCGCCCTTCCGGAACAAGGCCGACACCGAGCGACGCCAGGTTTTCCGTGCCTAACGTCGCCATGTCCCGGCCCATCACCTCGACCTTGCCGCGCTGCGCCCGCACGACGCCGCAGACGGTCATGAAGGTGGTCGTCTTGCCGGCGCCATTCGGCCCGAGCAGGCAGACCAGTTCGCCGGCATGCACGCTCATCGCCACACCGCGCAGCATCGGCACGGCACCATAGGAGGTATCGACACCCTTCAGCTCAAGCATGGGCGACCGCCTTCCCGAGATAGGCTTCCTGGACGCGTGGGTCGGCGCGCACCGCCGCGAAGTCGCCCTCGGCAATCTTGCTGCCATAGTCGATGCAAGTGACATGGTGCGGGAAAGCCTCAACCACCCGCATGTCGTGCTCAATCAGCACCACCGACAATTCGGGGTTCTGCGCGCGCAGCCGCGCAATGTCGGCCACCAGCGCGTCGGTTTCCGTGTCGTCCATGCCGACCGACGGCTCGTCGAGCAGCAACAGCTTTGGCTGCGAGGCGAGCGCGCGGGCGATTTCCAGCCGCCGCCTGTCGGCCTGCGCCAGCGTGCCCGCCGGCCGGTAGCGTTGTTCGAACAGGTCGCCCGAACCGAGCTTGAGCAGGGTTTCGGCCTTTTCCACGCAGGCCGCCATCTCGCGGCGCGACGCGCCAGGCCGAAACAGCGCGGTCAGCACGCCGGTCCTGGTGCGGGTGTGCATACCGATGATGACATTGTCGAGGACGCTGAGGTCCGAGAACAGCCGCGACGACTGGAAGGTGCGGGCAATGCCGCGGTCGACGACTTCGTAGGACGGGCGGCCGGTGATCTCGGCGCCGTCGAAGGTCACCCGGCCGGAGGTCGGCCGGTAGACGCCGGTCACGACATTGAACAGCGTCGACTTGCCGGCGCCGTTCGGACCGATGACGGCGAGCACCGCGCCCTTGTCGATCGACAGGCTGACATCGTTGAGCGCGACTAGGCCGCCGAAGCGCATCGTCAAATTCTCGACCTTGAGAAGCGCGCTCACAACTCGCCTCCGTAGCGCCGCATGCGTTGCGGGAACAGACCCTGCGGCCGGATCATCAGGAAGCCGATGATGACGACGCCGAAGAACAGCAGGCGGTAGTCGGCGAAGGCGCGCAGTTTTTCGGGCAGGATGGTCAGCAGGAACGCACCGACGATGACGCCGAAAATATTGTCCATGCCGCCGACGATGACCATGGTCATGATGGTGACCGAGACCAGGAAGGTGAAATTGTCGGGAGAAATGTAGGAGACGTAGAAGGCGTAGATCGTGCCGGCGAAGGCGGCGAGAAAGGCGTCGACCGCGAACGCCAGCACCTTGAACCACGCCACATTGATGCCTTGCGCCTTGGCCGCGATCTCGTCGGCGCGCAGCGCGTTCCAGGCCAGCCCGATACGCGAGCCGTGCAGCCGATGCGCCGTGACGATGGCGACGACGACCAATGCGGCTGACAGATAGTAAAAGTTCGCCTGGCTCGGCAGCTTCCAGCCGAAGATCACCAGCGGATCGGCGAAGGAATGGCCGAACAGACTGGGCGCCGGAATGCCGACCAGTCCGTTGGGTCCGCCGGTCCAGCTCAAATTGTTCAACAATTGCTGAACCACGACACCGAAGGCGATGGTGACAAGCGCCAGATAGGTGTCACGCGTGCGCATCGACGGAATGCCGATGATGAAACCGAACAGGGTTGCCGCCAGCGCCGCGACCGGCAGCGTCAGCCAGAAGCTGACGCCGAAATTGATCGCCAGCAGTGCCGACACATAGGCGCCGATGCCATAGGAAGCGCCGGTAGCGAAGTTCGGGATGTTGGCGCTGCCGAGCTGGAAATTGAGCGCCAGCGCCAGCACCGCATAGAGCTCGGCGACGATCAGCAGATGCAGGATGTAGGTGTTCGAGCCGACGAAGAACGGGAACGCCAGGACGATGACCGCAGCGGTGACCATCGCCACGAGGGGAACGCGGGCAAAGCTCGCCAACGCGTAGTCGGCAATCCAAGGCAGCCTCTGCAAGAGGTAAAAGCCAAGGCCGAGCAAAGCCAGCAGACCGACCACCTGCCAGCCGCCGTCGACCCTGAGGATGACGTACAGGAAAGCCGCCCCGATGAGTTGCGAGGCGATGGCGAAGGCCGAGGCCGCCGCTATGCCCGGCGCGTCAGATGAAGCACGACGCTGCATGCTAGACTTTCTCCATGACGGTGCGCCCAAGCAGGCCGGCAGGGCGGAAGATGAGCACGGCGATGACCAGCAGGAAGACGAAGACCAGCCGGTAGGAAGCGCCGTCTGGCACGAATGTCTGCGCCAGCACCTCGATGCCGGCGATGATCAATCCGCCCAGTATGGCCCCCGGCATCGAGCCGAGGCCGCCGATCACCGCGGCGGAAAAGCCGAGCAGGCCGGCCATGACGCCGAAGTCGAACCGGGTCACGCCGGCATAGCTTGCGAACAGAAGGCCGGCGATGGCGCCGATCGCTGACGCAATGAAGAACGTCGCCCGGAAGACGCGCGCATCGCGGATGCCCATCATGCGCGCCACGACTCGGTCCTCCGAGGCCGCCCGGATGCGCAGGCCAAGCGGCGTCATGCGCAGGAAGACAAACAGCATGGCAACCAGTGCGACGGTGAGCACCACCACCAGCAGCGCGAACCAGCTGATGGCCACGCCGGAGATTTCGAAAGCCATGCCCGACACCAGACGTGGGAAAGCATGCGGGTTCGATCCCTGCGGATAGAGATGGCGGATCAGTTCGCGAATGACGATGCCGAGCGCCACCGTCGCCACCAGCGCCATCATGGCAGGTGCGTCGCGGAAGCGCCTGATGACCACCTTGTCCAGCACGACGCCGATCAGCCCGACGGCGACGGCGACCGGAACCGCAAGGACCAGCCAAGCGGGGCTCGACGCTCCAAGGGCCGTCGCCAACGCCTGGGCGAGCCCCAGCGTGATGAACGGCGCCGTCATCGCGACATCGCCGTGCGAGAAATGGATGACGTTCAAGACACCGAAGATCAAGCTGAATCCGATCGCCAGCAAGGCATAGATGCAGCCAAGGGTTATCCAGTTCACCAGTTGCTGGACAAGCAGTTCCGCCATGCGGTCCGTCTCTCGATTGAAGCCGACAGGTATCAACCGCCGTGCCGGGCGGACAGAACGAATCTCCGAACTCACGAGTCACAATTTCCGAATTTCGTCGCTGAATACGCGCCCGTACATTGATGATCAGCCGACGATCACGATCGGCCGGGTCGCTACGACGGCGGCAGATAATTCCATTTGAGGTGGAACCATGCAAAACAGGCGCAGTGCGCTTATCCGCGTATCGTCAATTCTGGCCGGGTCTCTGTTTGCCATCGCACTGGGCGCCGCCCAGGCCCAGGCCGACCGGATCAAGCTCGGCTTTATCGGACCGCTCTCAGGCGGCAACGCCCAGCAGGGCCTCGGCGCCCGCAACGGCTTCCTGCTCGCCATCGAACAGGCCAATGCCAGCGGCTACCCGCACCAGGTGGAAGGCGTCGTTCTCGATGACGCCTCCGATCCGGCCGTCGGCGTCTCGGCGGCGCAGAAACTGGTCAACGATCCCTCGGTGGTCGCGGCAACCGGGCATTGGAACAGCTCGGTCGCGCTGGCGACAATCCCGGTCTTCAACCGCTCGCAGATGCCCTTCATCGTCTGGGGCGCGGTCAGCCCGAAGATCACCGAGCAGAATTTCCCGAACGTGACCCGCGTAACCCCGACGCTGGTCAACGAGAACAAGCCGCTGGCCGAAGCCATCGCCAAGCAAGGCAAGATCAAGAAGATCGCCATCATCTCCGACACGACCGACTATGGCGCGGCCAACACCAAATGGTTCGGCGATTTCTTCAAGGCTGCCGGCGGCGAGATCGTTTCTGCGGACGCCGCGGCTGTCGGCACGACCGATTTCCGCGCCATGCTGACCACGGCGAAGGCAGCGGCGCCTGACGCGGTCTATTTCGGTGGCGTCGTCACCGAAGCAGCGCTGGTGCGCAGCCAGATGGCCGACCTCGGCATGGGCAACCTGCCGATGTACGGAATTTCAGGCATCTACGATCCGAAGTTCATCGAGATCGCGGGGGCTGCCGCCGAGGGCACAATTGCCGGAACCCCGGCGGTGCAGTCGAACCCGAAGCTGGAAGAGTTCAACAAGGCCTACGAAACCAAGGCCTATCCCGATCCTGCCGGGTCCTATGCCAAATATGCCTATGAGGCGACGCAGATCCTGCTCGAGGTCATCAAGGAAAAGGGCCTCGACGACAAGGAAGCGCTGAGCAAGGCTGTTCGTGACATCCATCACGACGGCATTCTGGGAACCGTCTCCTTCGATGCGAACGGACAGACCAACATGGCCATCGACATCGACATGTTCGTCGTGCGCAGCGGCAAATGGGAGAAGATGTAGTCACCTGATCAACGCCGCGCCCTATTTGGTGGCGCGGCGTTGAAATCCTTCATCGCCGAGTTCGCAAAGTCCTGACCGGAGCGCCCAGACCATGAATGACGAGGCCGGCCACCGCGCACCTCGAAAGGCTGTCGAGATCAAGGGCGTCTCGAAGGTGTTCGGGACCTACCAAGCGTTGAAGCCGGTCTCCTTCGACATTTACGACAACGAGTTCTTCACGCTGCTCGGCCCGAGCGGCTGCGGCAAGACCACCCTGTTGCGCATGATGGCCGGCTTCGAGCAGCCGACTACGGGGCAGATTTTCCTGCACGGCTCGAACATACAGGGGCTGCCGCCGCACAAGAGGCGGGTCAACACCGTCTTCCAGAGCTATGCTCTGTTCCCGCATATGAGCGTCGAACAGAACATCGCCTTCGGGCTCGAAAACCTCGGCTGGTCAAAAGACCGCCGCGATGCGCGCGTCGCCGATATGCTTCGTCTCGTCCATATGGAGGCATTTGCCAGGCGCAAGCCGCAGCAATTGTCAGGCGGCCAGCGCCAGCGCGTCGCACTCGCCCGCGCCTTGGCACCGGAACCGGAAGTCCTGCTGCTCGACGAACCGCTCTCGGCACTCGACCTGAAGCTGCGCCAGGCCATGCGCGACGAGCTGCGCATCCTGCAACGCAAGACCGGCATCACCTTCGTCTTCGTTACCCATGATCAGGAAGAAGCGCTCGACTTGTCGGATCGCATCTGCGTTCTCGGCGATGGCGAGATCCAGCAGCTTGGGACGCCTGCCGCAATTTACGAGGAGCCGTCGAACCGCTTCGTCGCCGACTTCATCGGCGAGACCAACTTCCTCGACGCCGACGTGATTGCCGTGGACGGCGAGCGGGCAACCGTGAAGACCCCGCTCGGCATGACCTTGACGGCCTCTCACAAGAAAGCGGTCGCCGGCCAGAAGGCCTTCCTCTCGATACGTCCGGAGAAAATCAGCCTGCCCGCCCAGGACAATCCGATTGCTATCGATGGCACGATCATGAGCACCAACTACCTGGGCGGCTACACGTACTATCTCGTTGAAGCGGGCGGCACCAAGCTTCGTATTTCCAAGCGCAACAGTATCAGCCGCGGCCAGATGTTCGAGATCGGGCAGTCGGTGAAAGTCGGCTTTACGGCCGAATCCGTGCGGATTCTCGGTGCATGAAGGCATATACAAAAAGTCCGAGCTGGAACCTCCTCGGTCTGCTGCCGGCCCATCTCATCATGCTGCTGACGCTGATCATCCCGATCGGGATCATCATCGTCGTGTCGTTCTCGACGCGTGGACCTTATGGCGGGTTCGAATATGTGTTCACCGCCGCGCCTTACAAGCAGCTGTTGGTCAACGAAGGCTGGACCGGCGAGCTGGAGTTCAATCCGCAATATCTCATCGTGGTTGGGCGGACGCTGGTCCTGTCGGCCGTGACGACCGCGATCTGCCTGCTTCTGAGCTTTCCGGTTGCCTATTTTATCGCGCTGCAGCGACCGACGATCAAAGTCCTGCTGATCTATGTCGTCACGCTGCCGTTCTGGGTTTCGATGATCGTGCGCGTCTATTCTTGGATCATCATCCTCGGCAAGGATGGTGTCATCGAAAAGACCCTTCGGGGTCTCGGCCTCGTCGACAATATGGACTCGCTGCTGTTCGGCAACACCGCCATGCTGCTCGGTCTCGTCTACAGCTACATTCCCCTGATGATCCTGCCGATCTTCGCCTCGATCGAGAAACTCGACCCTGCACTCATCGAGGCGTCGCATGATCTATACGGCAACCGCCTTACCACTTTGCGCCGCGTTATCCTGCCTCTTACCCGGCCCGGCATGATCGCCGGAGCGATACTGGTGTTCGTTCCGAGCCTCGGCGCGGTGCTGGAGCCGACCCTGCTCGGCGGCGGCAAGACGATGATGATGGGCAATCTCATCCAGTTGCAGTTTGGTGGCGCCCGCAACTGGCCGCTCGGCGCCGCCATCGCCATCGTTCTGATGGCCACGGTCATGGTGTTCCTGATCTTCCAGGGTCTGCGCTCGATGCGCACCGAAGGGCTGGAGCGCGCGTCATGAACGCGGACAATGATGTCAGGCGCTATCCGGGCTTCGGTCTCTTCAGCACGATCTTCTTCGCCTATCTCTATTTGCCCATCGCCGTCGTGGTGTTCTATTCCTTCAATGCGAACCGCATCGTCTCCAACTGGGGCGGCTTCTCCTTGCAGTGGTACGCCACTGCCCTGTCCAACGCGAACCTGATGACGGCAGTGAAGACCTCCTTGCTCGTCGCCGCGGTCGCCACCGTCGCTTCGACGCTTGTCGCGTTGATGGCGGCGTTGGTCCTGGTGCGGGGCCGCAATGTCAGATTCCGCCGCATCTCCGAAGCGGTGGTGAACCTTCCATTGCTCCTGCCCGAAATCGTCGTTGCCGTCGCGGTCCTGATCCTCTTCTCCGAGGTCGGGCTCGCCAACGGAATGGTGAAGCTGATGATCGCGCACACCACCTTCTGCATCCCGTTCGCCTTCCTGCCGATACGCGCGCGCCTGCAGGGCATGGACCTCGACCTGGAGGAAGCCGCCCGCGATCTCTATTCAACCGGCTGGGTCGCCTTTCGTCGCGTCACGCTGCCGCTCATCCTGCCGGGCGTCTTCGCCGGCGCGATGCTCGCCTTCGTCATTTCGATGGATGATTTCATCACCAGCAACCTGTTGAATTCCGGCGGCGCCACCACATTGCCGGTCTATATTTTCTCGCTGATCAAGCAGGGCGTGTCGCCGCAGCTCAACGCGATCTCGACCCTGATCATGGTTGTTTCGCTCGTGCTGGCGACTGTGGCCTTCCTGCTCCAGCGGCGGCAGTAGCAGCGGCGAAGTTTTTCCTAATCAGGGCGTCGGGCAATTCGAATTTATCGAGCCCGACGGTTTGTTATCGTCGCCCCTGGGAGAACAACAAACAGGGGAATGACATGTCGACAAGAACCACAATTGCAGCGCTCGCCATGGCCGGCGCCGCGAGCCTCGCCTTCTGCGCTCCGGCTCTCGCCGAGGGCAACCTGGCCATCTACGCCTGGGCCGATTCCATCTCGCCCGAGATGGTCGCGAAATTCGAGAAGGAAACCGGCATCAAGGTGACGGTCGACGCCTTCTCCTCCAACGAGGATCTACTGACCAAGCTGCAAGCCGGTTCGTCGGGCTACGACATCGTCACGCCTTCGCAGCACTTCGTGAAGATCATGATCGACAGCGGGCTGCTCGAGGATTTCGGCGCCAGCTCGATGGCGGCCTACAGCCAAGTCCTGCCGGACTGGCAGAAACCGTGGTGGGATACGACAGGCAATTATTCGATCCCGCTTGCCTTCGGCAATGCCGGCTATACAGTCAACCGGGATCTCTATAAGGGTCCGATCGACAGCTGGAAGACTTATTTCGAACCGCCGGCGGAACTGCGCGGCAAGATCGCCAGCCTGGCGCAGCCCGACGAAGTCATTCCGGCAGCGGAGAACTATCTCGGAATCAAATATTGCAGCGAAGACGCGCAAGAGATGAAGCGCGTGCTCGATCTTTTGCTGGCGCAGAAGCCATACGTTGCGGCCTATTCCAGCGACAACATTGAAAACCGCATCGGCAGCGGCGAGGTTGCCGCCCATTTCTGGTGGGACGGCAACACCATGCGGCTTCGCCGCAACGACAAGGCCAATGTCGAATACGCGATGCCGAAGGAGGGCTTGGTCGGCTGGCTGGATTCCTATGTCGTGCCGAAGGGCGCGGCCAATATCGAAAACGCCAAGAAGTTCATCGATTTCATGGCCCAGCTCGACAATGCGACAGCACAGTACAACTATTACGGCCACTCCTCGCCAGTGAAGATCGACGAGAGCAAGGCGCTCTACAACAAGGAAAACGCCCCGGAACTGTTCCCGACCGTTCCCGTCAAGATGGGTCAGGCCTGCTCGCCGGCGGCACAGGAACTCGTCACCAAGGTCTGGACGCAGCTTCTGCAGTGAGCCACTCAGCCGGGGCGAGTCGCCCCGGCATCAGTTTTCAATGGGGCTGGCCGTGCAGACCGAAAATCCTGACTACGACTACATTGTCATCGGCGCCGGCTCGGCCGGTTGCGTCCTGGCCAATCGTCTGAGCGCCAACCCATCCAGCAATGTCTGCCTGATCGAGGCTGGCGGCAGCGACAACAGCCTGCGTGTCAAGGTGCCTGCCGGCATTCTCTCGCTCTACGGCAACCCGAACTATGATTACTGCTACGTCGGCGTGCCTCAGCCGAACCTCAACGGCCGCAGGATTCCGGTCAATCGCGGCAAGGCGTTGGGCGGCTCCAGTTCGATCAACTCAATGGTCTACATCAGGGGCGCCGCGCAGGACTATGACGAGTGGGAGCGGCTCGGCTGCACAGGCTGGGCGTTCGGCGACGTGCTTCCCGTCTTCAAGAAGCTCGAGCGCAACCTGCTTGGGCAGGACCCGCGCTACCACGGCACCAGCGGTGAGTTGCTGGTCGACAACCCGCGCGATCCCAACATGCTGTCGTCGATGTTCGTCAAGGCAGGCAACAATGCCGGCCTTCCGGCCAACAGCGATTTCAATGCCGAAAGCCAGTTCGGCCTCGGCATCTACAATGTCACGCAGGATCGCGGCCAGCGCTTCAGCAGTTTTGCCGCCTTCATGCGCCCTGTGCTTGACCGCAAGAATCTCACGATCCTCAGCGAATGCGAGGTCATCGACCTAGCGATCGCCGAAGGGCGCGCAACCGGCGTGCGGGTGCGGCACAAGGGCGAGCAGAAGACGCTATCTGCCCGCCGCGAGATCGTGCTCTCGGCCGGCGCCATCAATTCGCCGAAGATCCTGCTGGCGTCCGGCATCGGCCCCGCCGACGAGCTTCAGGCAATCGGCATAGAGCCGGTTGTCGATCTGCCGGGCGTGGGCAAAAACCTGCAGGACCATGTCGACGGCATGATCACGGTGCGCTCCTCGAGCACGAAGACGCTCGGCCTCTCGCTGCCCAATTTGCCCCGAATGCTGGCGGCGCCCTTTCAGTATTTTGCCGGTCGCAAGGGCATGCTCACCACCAACTATGTCGAGGCCGGCGGCTTCGCCAGGACGAAGTATGCGAACGGCATTCCCGACATCCAGTTCCATTTCGTGCCCGGCTATCGCAGCCATCGCGGCAGACTGGTGGAGTACGGCCATGGCTACGCAATCCACACCTGCGTGCTCCGGCCCAAAAGCGTCGGCGAACTCAAACTGTCAGGCCAGGCATCGAGCCGGGATGTGCTGATCGATCATCGCTTCTTCTCAAACGAAGAGGACGCCAAGGTGCTTGTCGAAGGCATCAAGATTGCGCGTCAAATCCTTGCCGCATCCGAGTTCGACGATATCAGAGGCAAGGAGATGCTGCCGGGCAAGGATGTCCGCAGCGATGACGAGATCCTCGCCTATCTGCGCGCCGAAGCGCTGACCGTGTATCACCCGGTCGGGACCTGCAAGATGGGCACGGACGCGATGGCCGTCGTCGATCCGGCCACGCTGAAGGTGCGCGGCATCAGTGGCTTGCGAGTCGCGGATGCGTCCGTGATGCCGAAGCTGATCGGCGGCAACACAAATGCGCCCAGCATGATGATCGGACAGCGAGCCGCGGAGATGATCCTGGGCCGAGGATCGTCGCTGTAGCGCAATTCAAGAAAAAGAGCGTCGCGGCCTTCGGGCGAAAGCCCATGCCAAGGAATTGGAGACGTTTGGAAAAAAGGATGCGCCGGAGCATTGATTTCATTATCTTTTTCGTGAGCCAAATCGGAAATTTCCCGCGTCGCTCCGTATGCTTCCGCGATCGGGCTATCTCCTGCCTTCTCACTACAGTTGCGGACGTCGGCGCTGCGATCGTTCGACGGTCTCACTTCATCACGTGACGGAAAATGCCCCACGACTGTTTTCCAGCCGCGGGGCATCGGGAGAATCCCGGGAAGCCCGCGGTCAAATGTTGGCGAGCAATTCGTTGACGCGGCTTTCCATGTCGGCGAGCGCGGCATCGACGTCCTTCTGGCCGGTGATTGCGGCGCTCATTTCCTCGCCGACAATGTCCTGGATCGCAAACTGGCGCTGCACCGCGGACGGCAGCGGTCTGCCGAGATCGGCGACCGCGGCAATCGTGTTGCGATGCGGCAGGGCCTTGAACGCAGCCGAGGTGATGATGGCCTTGTATGCCGGCAGGTGACCGGTGCGCGACCATTCGAAGTCGTTGTCCGCGAAGAACTTCAGGAACTTGCCGATCGCTGCCGTCTGTTCAGGCGTGCGGTCCTTTTGGGAGACCGCCCAGGTGTGGCCGTCGGCATATTGCACGTGGGCACCGCCAAACAACTGCGGATACGGGTAGACCGCATAGCCGCCTTTGTTCAGCGCCGTGCCCGCGGTTTCGGACTGGGCATTGTTGTCGCCGACAACCCACGTTCCGTTAAGCTGTACGCCACCGTCACCAGCAAGGAAGGCGTTGATCGCGCCGCCGTAATCGAGATCCTTGGTGGTGTAATCCTTGTCGAAGATCGCCTTGTACATCTCGACGACCTTCTTGGCTTCCGGTGTATTCAGCTTCACGTGCTTCGGATCGGCAAAGAAGTCGGAATCCTGTTGAAAGAGATAGGTGTAGAGATTGCGCGTGTAGAGTGCCGTCTCATTGGCCAGGTTCTGAACGAAGTAGGGCTTGCCGGTCTTCTGCTTGAACTGTTCGGCCTGAGCGAGCAATTCCTCGGGCGACTTCGGAAGCATCGGCGTGCCGTCGGCATTGACGAGCCCGGCCTGTTTGAAGAGATCCATGTTGATGTGATAAAGCATCGTCCAGCTATCGATCGGCAGGCCGTAGATCTTGCCGTCTTTGGTGGCGCCGTTACGCGCTGCATCGGTAAAGGCGTCAGGCGTCACGCCAACCGACTTCAAGAGATCGTCGAGCGGCATCAACAGGCCCTTGGACTGGTAGTCCGAAAGCGCCGATTCATGGATGGTGACGATGTCCGGGGCATCGCCCGAAGCGAATTGCGCGGTCAACTGGTCATAGCCCGGCCATTCCACGGTGCTGACACTGACATGCACGTCGGGATTGTCGGCGTTGAACTTGTTGATGAGGGAGGTGATGATACCGCATTCACCAACTGCCTTGGTGACATCGGTGTTGGTGCCGAAATCGGCATCGCAGGCACCGAAAAAGCGCTGTACCGTCAGGTCCGTTGCTGCAAAGCCTGGGCTGGCGATCATCATTACCCCCGCGGAGACCGCGGCAAACAGTATTTTCTTCATTCTCATGTCAGTTCCTCCTACTGAGTTTCCGCCACTCCACACCGGATTGGCGTCATGCTTTCCATCGCTGCGGCGCACTCCCCCGCCCTGCAATTTTAATTTTCGTTATCGGACCGCGGCGCCAGAGACGGCGGTGACGATGTATTTCTGGAAAAAGAGGTAGACGATCAGGATCGGTGCGCCGGCGAACACCGCCTGCGCCATCAGGAAGCCGATGCCTTCGGACTGGGCGAAATTGGTCTGTGTCGAGGCCATGCCGACGGTGAGCGTGTACATGTCCTTCCTGGTTGCCGAGATCAGCGGCCACAAATAGTCATTCCACGCGCCAAGGAAGGTGAAGATGCCAAGCGTTGCCTGTGCGGGCACCGTGAGCGGCAGCAGCACCTTCCAGAAAATCCTGAACCGGCTGGCATTGTCCAGCATGGCGGCTTCGTCCAGCTCCTTCGGGATGGCCTTGAAATATTGGGTCATCAGGAAGACGCCGAACGAAGCCGACAGGCCCGGGAGGATGAGCCCGTGATAGGTGTTGTGGAACTTCAGTATGCTGAAGATCTGGTGGCGGGCGACAAGCACGGCCTGTTCCGGAACCGCCAGACCGAAGAGCACGATGACGAACAGGATGTTTCGGCCGGGGAAGTTCAGCCGTGCAAAGCCATAGCCGGCGAGCGACGACAGGATCAGCGTGCCGAGTGTCAGTCCGCCCGAGACGATGATGCTGTTGAACACCCAGACGAATACCGACGAGGTGCCGATGGTGTTGATGTAGTTCTTGAGCGTATAGGGCGCGTGAAACACCGAATTCGGATCGGCCATCAGCTCGGCATTTTCCTTCAGCGACAGGCCGATGACCCACAGCACCGGCGCGGTCATGACGATCGAAAGCAGGATGACGAGGGCCAGCAACACGCGGTCGCCAAACACCCGCCCCCTGATGGAAGTGGCTGAAGCTCTCATGCCCGGTCCGCCTTGTTGCGTGTAACGAGGTATTGGGCCATGGCCGCGATCAGGATGAGGATGAACAGGATTTCCGATGCGGCAGCACCCAAGCCCAGATCCCAGCGCCGGAATGCGGTGTCGTAGATGTAGAGCACGATCGGCTTGGTCAGGTTATTCGGGCCGCCACGTGTCATCAGCCAGGCCTGGCCGAACAGCTGAAATTGCAACACGATCTGGATGATGATCACCAGGATGAAGGTGCGCTTGATCGACGGCAGCGTGATCGAGCGCAGCGTCTGCCAGCGATTGGCATTGTCCAGCGCTGCTGCTTCATAAATATCTTGCGGGATCTGCTGCAGGGCCGAGAGAAAGAGCATCATCGGCAGACCGATGCACCACCAGACGGTGGCAATGGCGATGCCGATCATCGCAAGGCTGGGATCGGAAATGAAAGCCGGGGCGGTGGCGCCGAACCATCCGTAGACCGTCGACAACAGGCCGACATTCGGAATGAAGACGATGCGCCAAATCAGTGTGACGATGGTGACCGACAGCACCGAGGAGGAAAAGAACAGGGTCCGCAGCACGGCGGCAGTGCGCGTGCGGCGGTTGAGGCAAAGCGCGAGAAAAAGGCCGATCAGCGCCAGCGTCGGCACTGTCAGAAGCACGAAGTAGAAGGTGTTCCAGACCGATTGCAGGAAGACCTTGTCGTGGAACAGTCTGACATAGTTACCGAGCCCGACGAAATTTCCGGACGAGAACGTGTCGGCCTTATGGAAGCTCAGCCACATCCCCCAGAGCAGCGGGAAGATGAGCAGGGTCGTGAAGAAGAACAGGAATGGCGCGACGAAAATGAAGTTTCGCCATTGCGGCGCGTAGATATCGACGCTGGGCGCCCTGACGCTCGCGGCCGGCGTCGCGGTTTGCGGCATCGTCAGCCGGTCGGCCATATCAGGCCTCCCCCGCGTGCCAGGCGCGGCCGTTCTTGTTGAACAGATGCGATTTCTGGCCGTCGAAAGCGAGCCCGACCTTGTGGCCGACGGCGACGCGGCTGTTGCCGACATCCGAGCCGACAATCTGTTGGCCATCGCCGAGCCGGGCATAAACCAGGGTGCGTTCGCCGAGCCGCTCGAGCACATCGACCATGCCATCAGCATTGCCCTGTCCGGCGGCGACGATGCGAACATCTTCCGAACGGATGCCGAATGTGTATTCGCCATCGGCCAACTGGTTGGAGGCGATCTCGGTGTGAACCGACATACCGTCCGCAAACCTGGCCGTGGCGTTCTCGGCCGATCTGTCGAGTGTCGCCTCGACAAAATTCATCGCCGGTGCACCGACGAAGCCCGCGACGAATTTGGTCGCGGGGCGTTCGTAGATCTCCATGGGAGTGCCGATCTGTTCGATCCTGCGGTTGTTCATGACGACGATGCGGTCGGCGAGCGTCATCGCCTCGACCTGATCATGGGTGACGAAGATCATCGTCGATTGCAGGCGCTGGTGAAGCTGAGCGAGTTCGATGCGGGTGCGGGTCCGCAAGGCCGCATCGAGATTGGAAAGCGGCTCGTCGAACAGGAAGGCCTTCGGTTCTTTGACGATCGCGCGGCCGATGGCGACACGCTGGCGCTGGCCGCCCGAGAGCTGGCCGGGCTTGCGTTCGAGCAAATGCGGCATTTCGAGGATGCGGGCGGCTTCGTTTATCCGTGCGTCGACGACCTCGCGTGACATGCCTATGTTTTCAAGCCCGAAGGCCATGTTGTCGCGCACGCTCATATGCGGATAGAGCGCATAGGACTGGAACACCATGGCAATGCCGCGCTTGCCCGGCGGCAGATGGTCGATACGCTCGTTGTTGATGGCGATCTCGCCGCTGTCGACGGTTTCGAGGCCGGCGATCATGCGCAGAAGCGTCGATTTACCGCAGCCGGACGGTCCAAGAAACACAATGAATTCGCGTGCCTTGATGGAGAGCGACAGATCCTCCAACACCGTCATGGCACCGAAGTGCTTGTTCACATTCCTGATCTCGATATCGGCCGTCACGTCTACGCTCCTCCTCGCGCATGCACTTTCGACAATCCGCTGAAATCAGAGCTTCAGGCGGATCATCTGGTAGGAATAGGCCGGCAGTGACAGGCTCAGCCTGCCGTCCGCAACCGAGGCGCCCGTCCCCCTCCTGGGACCGACATTACCGGGGTTCTCGGCCGAATTGACGGCTTTGAGATCCGCGTGTGCCATCAACTGGTGATCAACGATGTCAGCCGCACCGAAACCGCCGATGTCGATCACGGTTTCGATAGCCTCGCTCGAATGGCGGTTGACGGCGAAGAAGGTGACATGCCCGGTTTGCGTGTCATGCACGCCGGTGACGTCGACATAGGAAACGTCAGCCGCGACGGTGGACTTGTAGGTCGGGCATTCCACCTTGAGATCCAGCGCATTGCCGCGGCCGTAGATCGAAGCAAAGAGATAGGGATAGAAGATCGTCTGACGCCATGCCGGGCCATTGGGAACCGTCATGATCGGCGCGATGACGTTGACCAGTTGCGCCATGCACGCGATCTTGACCACGTCGGAGCGACGAATGAAGGTGTTGAGGATCAGACCGACCTGCAACACGTCCTCGAAATTGTAGATATCTTCGAGCAGCGGCGGGGCGAAGGGCCAGCCGTCATTGCCGCCAAGGATTTTCTTGTCCTGCTCCTTGGAATGGTACCAGACGTTCCATTCATCGAACGAGATGTAGACCTGCTTGTTGGAGCGCTTCTTGGCCTTGATATAGTCGATGACGCCGGCGACCGAGACGATGTAGTCGTCGAGCTTCTCGTTCATGGCGAGATAGTTCGGCGCGTCATTGGCTTCGTTGTCGAAATACATGTGCAGCGAGATGTAATCGACCTCGTTGTAGGTGTGGTCGAGAACGGTCGCTTCCCATTCGGGATAGGTCGGCATCCTGGCATTCGAAGAGCCGCAGACCACGAGTTCCAGCGACTTGGAGAAGGCGCGCATTGCCTTGGCGGTCTCATGGGCCAGGCGGCCATACTCGTCGGCGGTCTTGTGGCCGATCTGCCAAGGGCCGTCCATTTCGTTGCCAAGACACCACAGCTTGACGTCGAAGGGTTCCTTGCGGCCATTGGCGATGCGCCTGTCGCTCCACTCGCTGCCACCGGGATGATTGGTGTATTCCAGAAAGTTGCGGGCTTCATCGAGGCCACGCGAGCCGAGATTGACGGCAAGCATCATCTCGGTGTTGGCGGAGGCGCACCAGTCGGCAAATTCGTGCAGCCCGACTTCGTTGCTTTCCGAGGTGTGCCAGGCGAGGTCGAGGCGCACCGGACGCTCTTCCTTGGGGCCGACCCCATCTTCCCAATTGTAGGCGGACACGAAATTGCCGCCGGGATAGCGGACGATCGGAACATTGAGTTCCCTGACCAGATCGATGACGTCCTGACGCATGCCATTGGCATCTGCCGTCGGATGGCCCGGCTCATAGATGCCGGTGTAAACCGCACGCCCGAGATGCTCGATAAAGGATCCATAGAGCCTCGGATCGATTTTCGAGACAACATAGCGCGGATGCGCCGTGACGGCTGCCTTCATGCATTCCTCCATTGATATCACAAATGATGATTTAAATCACCTTGTTCGATATCAAAGGGAACCAGCGGCCATTCGTCAAGCTAAAAACAGCCATATGTCTGACAATTGAACGTCAGCTTCTACCATTTTTTGGTCCAAATCCCTGAAATTACTGCATTATTTTTGAAACCCGGTTTGATGATATCAACCGGTTTTGATCCTGAGCAGGATGTCCTGATCGTAATTTCCAAATCCCTTGCCGAAAATATTGATCCCACCAGGGCGCTTGGCGTCGTCCTTGACGCCGATACGGATGCGGATCGAATGATGGCCCTTCAGGTCGAGGACAGCGAGGCTGGTTTCGGAAATCCTGACGCCGTCCACATAGGTGCCGTCGGCGGAAATTCGCCAATTCTTCAGCTTGCCATATTGCGAGCCCTTGAGCTTCCACCAGGACGGCGTGAAGACGCCGCGCTTATCGCCGAAATCGCCAGGCGACGTCCAGGTGCCGACATCGACGCCATTGATTGTCAGCGTAATGTCGGAGGGCCAGTCGGCGCTGGTGCCGGGCACCTCCGAGGATAGTTCAATTGCCACTTCGAGTTCAGTGATCTCGGCATTGGCGAGCTTTGCATTGTTGGGGAACTGGTATTCGACAAAGCCACGTGTGAACCACAGCAGCCCGGCTTTCATACGGTCTGGGTCGAGGAAAGTGTTCGGCACATCGAGCAGACCGATGATGCCATCCGGCGAACAGAGACCGCATGGCGCCGTCACCTCGAAATCAGTGTAAAGTCCGATCGGCATCGACACTTCGATCGCATTGTTCCTGACCGCACGATATTCGCTCCTGAACACCACGAGCACTTCTTCGGCGGTCGGATAACAGATCTTCTGGCTGCCTTTCTTCGCCTTCTGGTTCTCGGTGCGAATCAGACCCGCATCCTCGAGCACCTGGATATTGGTCGAGACCGTCGATTGCGGCAGCGACAGCACGGCGGCGACGTCGTTGACATTCATCGGTCCCTTCTCATGCAGCAGTTTCAGCATGGAAATGCGCGCCAAAGAGGCCAGCCCCTTGAGCACGGCAATGCCTTCCTCAGGTTCGATCACCAGAAAATTGCGACTCATGGAATTGCCAGTCTATTCGAAATTCATATCCGAAATTACCTTGTATATCTGAGTATCTGATTTAATCAATGCGCTGACCGAACCCGTGAGTTCGGTTCGGACCACGCGCGATTGATCGGCAGGGCGTGACCTCCGAGAATGTCGACAAGGGTGCTTGTCGGCAATTGATGCTGCAACGGTGAGGATGCCGCTCGCGGCATCCTCCTGTCCGTCCGGCGCAGCGGGGAACGGCTTGCCTTGAACATCAGGCGAACCATTGTTTGAGGACTTTGCGTTGCCGGAGGAAAAACAAGCTCGGTTGAAGTATAGGCTGGGAACGAACATCCGGAGTCCGCCATGAACCATGCAATCTTCGCCAGCAGCTCGCCTCGCAGGATCCGCCAGAGCAATTCGGTGGCGACGCTGAATGCGCTCGATGCACCAGCGCTTCATGCCGCTCGACAACCAGATACTCAACAAGGACGCGGTTTCCGACTCAGCTTCGTGAACCCGCGAACGACACCGCACCCAGGATTGGACGCTTGATGAACGACACCCCCGAAACGCTGGCACCGGACTCGCTCGGACCAACCGTGACAATTGGAGAAATATTGGTAGAGATCGTCGCGAGGGAGACAGGCGCAGGCTTGCGGGAACCTCTCGACCTAATCGGTCCCTTTCCGAGTGGCGCGCCCGCCATCTTCATCGATCAATGCGCGCGTATGGGCGGAGCAGCCGCGATGGTCGGCACGGTCGGCGACGACGATTTCGGCTTCGTCAACATCGAGCGCCTGAAACGAGACGGCGTAGACATTTCCGCTATCGCTGTTTCCCCGGATCATCCGACGGGCAGCGCCTTTGTTCGCTACCGCGAGGATGGAAGCCGCGATTTCGTCTACAACATCGCCAAATCCGCCGCCGCCCTACTGGAATGGACCCCGCAGGTTGAGGCGCTGATCGCGCGTTGCGGGCATATCCATGTCATGGGAACGGTATTCGCGAGCCCCGCCGCCTGGGCGATCACGGAACGCGCGATCCGCCTGATCAAGGCACGCGGAGGCACGCTGTCGCTCGATCCGAACCTGCGCAAGGAATTGCTGGCCCACGGCCAGACCGAGGAGAAATTCGCAGGTCTGGTGGACAAAGCGGACCTGCTGCTGCCGTCGGGCGACGAATTGTTCCTGGCTGCCGACATGGACGACGAGGAACGCGCGATTGAGGCGCTGTTCAAACGAGGGGTTAAGGAGATCGCTGTCAAGCGCGGCAAACATGGCGCGTCGACCCGTCAACGCACCGGCGCCCGTGCCGACTGTCCCGGCCTCATGGTCGAGGAAACGGACCCCACCGGCGCCGGCGACTGTTTCGGGGGAGCCTATGTCGCATGCCGGCGGCTGGGCATGCCGCTGCGGACGGCGCTCGAATTCGCCAACGCGGCGGGGGCGCGCAACGTCACGCGTCTCGGTCCGATGGAGGGAGCCGGCACGCGTGCCGAACTGGAAGATTTCATGGCAAGAACCGCGAGAAGAAGCTGATGCGTGTGGCGATCGAAGATTTGCCGGCCCTGCACAGGGAAGGGAAGAAGATCGGGGTGACCTCGGTGTGTTCGGCACATCCGTTGGTGCTGAAAGCTGCACTGCGCCACGGCCGGGAGACCGGCACCACCGTGCTGATCGAGGCGACGTGCAACCAGGTCAACCATCTGGGCGGTTATACCGGCATGACGCCGGCCGATTTCGCGGCGATGGTGGAAGCGCTCGCGGCGACCGAGCAGTGCCCGAAGGAACTGATCGTACTTGGCGGGGATCATCTCGGACCCAACCCCTGGAAAGACCGGCCCGCCGAGGAGGCGATGGCGCAGGCCGGGACAATGGTCGATGCTTATGTCCGCGCCGGCTTCCGCAAGATCCACCTCGATGCCTCGATGGGCTGCGCGGGTGAGCCGGCGGCGCTCGACGACCACACGGTGGCCGAGCGCGCGGCAAGGCTGGCGGGCGTCGCGGAACAGGCGGCAGCGCAGGGCAGCGGGGCAAGTCCGGTCTACATCATCGGCACGGAGGTGCCGCCGCCCGGCGGTGCCGATCACGCCTTGGATGCGATCACCCCGACCGGTCCGGAGGCGGCTCGCCAAACACATGCCATTCACGCCAAAGCATTCCAGGCCGCCGGGCTCGAAAGCGCGTTTTCCCGCATCGTCGGCCTTGTGGTGCAGCCAGGCGTGGAGTTCGGCAACCAGAATGTGATTTTCTACGATCGGGCGAAGGCCCGCGATCTGGCGGCAACTCTGAACACATTGCCGTCGCTCGTTTTCGAAGCCCATTCGACCGACTATCAGGGCGAGAGGCCGTTGCGTGAACTCGTCGAGGACGGTTTCGCCATCCTCAAGGTCGGCCCCGAGCTGACCTTTAAACTGCGCGAAGCACTGTACGCGCTCGACCTGATCGCTTCCGATCTGGTGCCTGGCTATGGCGAGCGGCCACTTTACCACGCCATGGAAGAGCTGATGCTCGGCGCCCCCAAGAATTGGGCAAGCCACTATTCTGGCGGCGATGCCGACAAGCGGACACTGCGCCACTACTCCTATTCCGATCGCATCCGATACTATTGGGCGACCCCGCAAGCCCGTGCCGCCTGCGACCGACTCTTCGATACGTTGAAGGGCCGGAAGGTGCCGGTGACGCTGTTTCTCCAGCACCTGCCTCGGGCAATCACATGGGCCGGCCGCGCCTGCGACGGCGAGGAGATCGCGATCGATCACGTCCAACGAAGCATCGAGGTCTACGCTCGGGCTTGCGGCACCTGAACCTTCGCGATGGACGGCGATATGTCGACATTGCTCCAGCGCAGGGCCGAGATCATGAGCAGCCGTTTGCCCTCTTCGTGCGGCGAACCGATGTTCGCCAAGTCCGCATGGATGATAGCCCTCGTTGCTTCTAGATCGGTCTCTCCCCAATCGGTGCTGCGTCGCTCAAGATTGTAGAGGTGCAGCCGGGCGGCATCGAAAAGCTGTTCGCGCGTGACGCCACAGCGCACAGTAAAAATACGCGCTCTTCTTTCGTATCAGACCAGCGACTTTTGCCACCCAAACCGCCCAAATGTTGCAGCCATACAGGGCGGAAAGTGCTTTGCAAACACAGATTTGCAGGATTTCCAAGGAGTCTAGAAGACGATGGTGGGCCCGGAGGGACTCGAACCCCCAACCAAGCGGTTATGAGCCGCCGGCTCTGACCATTGAGCTACAGGCCCCACGCCGGCTGGATTAATGTTTTTCCCATCGCGGCACAAGGCTTTCCCGATGGGCTTCCGCAGATCGCCCAAATCAACCCATAATCGCGCCCTACGCGACCTTTGCGACTTGATCGCAGACCAAGGAGATTTTCATGACCAGACACCTTTTGCCTCTCGCGCTCGCCGCTGCAATCGCTTTTCCGGCGATGGCTGGAGCCACCGATTTGCCGACGCCGCCCCGCATCATCGTGTCAGGTGAAGGCGAAGCAACCGTAGCCCCCGATCTGGCGGTCCTGACGCTGAGCGTCATGCGCGAGGCTAAGACCGCGCGCGCCGCGCTCGATGCCAACAATAATGCCATGGCCGCCGTGATCGCGGCGATGAAGTCGGCCGGCATCAAGGACCGCGACCTGCAGACCGCAGGCATCCAGATCAACCCGCGCTACAACTACACCAACAAGCCGGACGGCAGCCAGGAAGCCGAACTCGTCGCCTATCAGGTGACCAACACGCTTTCCGTGCGGGTGCGCGATGTCGACAAGACCGGCGAGATCCTCGACAAGGCGGTGTCGCTCGGCGTGAACCAGGGCGGCGGCATCGCCTTCACCAATGACAACCCGGCGGCAACAGTCACCGAGGCGCGCAAGAAGGCGGTCGCCAATGCGATGACCAAGGCCAGGACGCTGGCCGAGGCCGCCGGCGTCAGCCTCGGCAAGGTGCTCGAGATCACCGACCAGAACATCGCGCCGACGCCGATGCCGATCAATGCCAAGGCCTTCGACGCCGCGGGTGCCGCGGCCCCGGTGCAGGCCGGCGAGAACTCCTACAATGTGCAGGTCACCGTAACCTTCGAGTTGAAGTAACCGGCACTGAACGATCCGTGGCCTTGCCCGGCCAAGGATACAATCACCAGCCAATAGCGTGCATGAAAAACCCCGCGGGATTGCTCCCGCGGGGTTTTTTCGAGCCACACCTTTCAGACTGAAAGGGGCTCGGCTAGTCCAGACCGATCTTCGCAGAAGGTCGTGTCTCCCAGCTGATCTTGCTTAAAGATCATGCTGCCCGGCTGATCTTCGCAGAAGATCATGCCTCTAAGCTCTCGGGCTGATCTTTTCCGAACTGCAGGTTCGGGAAGATCATGCCCCTACAATCAAGCCGAACCCGGCCTCAGCGATAGATAACCGGGCAGCCGCGCTCGTTGGCAAACACGACCACGACGCGGTCGCCGTCCTGGCGGCCCATCACCTTCACCGTATGACGGCTGACGTCGACGATGCGGGCACGGTAGAGGCCCATGCGTTCGGCCTTGTCGAGGGCGCGGTCCGGCGAACAGCCACGACGCCAGCCGCCGCGGCGTTCATCACGCCAGTCGTCGCGGCGTTCATCACGGCGATGGCGATAGCCGTCGTCGCCGGTATAGACGCCGAAACGCGGGTCGTTGTTGTTGCCGAAGCCGAGATAGAGGCTGTCGGCATGAGCGGGGATAGCCGTCAGCGTACCGAGACCGACCAAGGCCGAAAGGGCTGCCGTCTTGATGGTGTTGAACATCGTTTTCTCTCCTTTTTGCGGGCTTTCACCCGTCCTCGTGAACCGATGGTGGGAGAATGCACTTGCCTGTCTGAACTCTTTACGAACCTGCTGTTCATCTCCGGTTCATGTGGCGGGAAAAAGGAAATTCCGGCCATTCGCCATCGTCCACAGCCTGTGGTGAGCACCAAAAAGTTGGCTCGGCACCCGGTTCCGACCCAGCGGATTGGCTGAAGATCACCTGCCCCCAACCCGACCCCTGCGGTTCGTCGCCCCCGGCGCGAGCCTCAGGGCTCGTCGTCCCGGCGCGAGCCTCAGGGCTCGTCGTCCAGCATGTAGTCAAAATAGTCTTCAGGCTCGGCAAGATCGGTCTCGCTCGCCTTGACCCGGCCGCGCATCGAGATACCGGCTTCATGCACGGTCTCGGCGCTGCCCGACACCAGCCGGTGCCACCAGTAGAGATCGCGGCCCTCGGCCACCAGCCGGTAGGCGCAGGTGCTGGGCAGCCAGCTGATGGTGCGCACATTCTGCGGCGTCAGCCCAACGCAGTCGGGAACGCGCGCCAGCCGGTTGGCATAGTCCGAACAGCGGCAGGTCTGCGCGTCGAACAGCCGGCAGCCGACGCTGGTCCAGTAGATTTCGCCGGTATCCTCGTCCTCGAGCTTCGACAGGCAGCATTTGCCGCAGCCGTCGCAGAGCGATTCCCACTCGGCGGGGCTCATCGCCTCCAGCGTCTTGGTTTTCCAGAATGGCGTTTCCATTCCCGGCATGTGGCCCTAGCCGCCGGCAAGGTCAAGCGGGGCAACGGGCCGAATGCGGCGGCACCGGGTGAAAGACACGAAGTTGCCTTCAAAAGGCCGGCCAATCGCCCTGCACGGCCTCTATTCACGCCAAACCGGAACCAATCGACGCAAGATCGGTTTCGGCAAGGATGGGACCCCACAAGGAGAGTTTTCGATGAAACGCCAACCACGGATTCTGGCCGGCACCGCACTTGGCCTGCTTATGGCATCCGCGCCGTTGGGCGCGTTCCCGCTTCAGGAAAGTGCCGCGTTCGGCCCTACCCAGCGCACGTCAGCCCCATTCATTTTGGCGCAAGCGGCGTGCGCCGAGGGCGAATCGGCCGAAGCCTGCGCGCAGAAGCAGCAGGCGAAGCCGGAACAAAAGCCCGAGCGCAAAAGGGCCGCGCCTGAACAGCAGGCAGCGCCTGCCCAGAGCGAGCAGCCCGCCGAGGAGCAGCAGCCACGCAGGAAGAAACGCGATCAGCAGCAGCAGACCGAGCAGCCACCAGCCGAACAGGCCGCTCCAGCCGAGGAACAGCAGCCGCGCAGGAAGCGCGATCAGCAGCAGCAGACCGAACAGGCACCGGCCGAACAGGCCGCTCCAGCCGAGGAACAGCAGCCGCGCAGGAAGAAGCGCAATCAGCAGCAGCAGACCGAACAGGCACCGGCCGAACAGGCCGCACCCGCCGAGGAACAGCAGCCGCGCAGGAAGAAGCGCGTTCAGCAGCAGCAGACCGAACAGGCGCCGGCCGAACAGGCCGCACCCGCCGAGGAACAGCAGCCGCGCAGGAAGAAGCGCGATCAGCGGCAGCAGACTGAGCAGGCGCCGGCCGAACAACCTGCCGAGCAGGCGGCCCCGGCAAACGACAACAACCCACAGCCCCTGCGCAAGAAGCACAAGCAGGACCAGCAGATCGAAGCCGCACCCGCCGAACAGGCGCCGGCCAGGAAGCAAGCGCCCGCCGGCGAGCCGGTTCCGCAAGCCGAACCGCTTCAGCCCGAGCAGCAGGCGGCGCCCGCCGAGGGCGAGCAGCAGCCTCAGGAAAAGAAGAAGCGCGGCAAGAAGCCTGTCGGCGAACAGCCGGTGACGGGAGAGCAGCCGGCCACCGGAGAACAACCGTCGACGGCCGAACAACCCGCCAATGGCCGGCAGCCCGTGACCGGCGAACAGCCGGCCCAAGGTGAACAGCCGGCCCAGGGTGGAAATGCGGCCCAGGGTGAAGCCCCAGCCGACAAGAATGCGGCCCCCATCCTCGACAGCCAGAAGGATGTCCTGCGCAAGCGCAAGGGCAAGAACGGTCCGCAGGGAGGCGAGAATGCGAGTGGCGAGCAGGCCAACCAGCCTGCCCAGCAGAATGGCGAGCAGGTGCAGGCTCCAAAGCCTGCCCCGGTCGACCAGGGACCACCACCCACCGACGACAGGTCGGCCCAGCAGGCAATCCAGCCTGAGAAGATCGCCCCTGTGACGGAGGAAAAGGGCAAACGCGTCGAGCGTGCACCAGATGAGAACGTCCGCGACCGCCGGCGTCCGAAAGGCGTCGACGTCGTCAGGGAACTCGGCGACCGCGTCATTCTCCAGTTCAACAACCAGACGATCGTGGAAAGCAATGACGCTCCGCGCATGCACCGCGGCGCCAGGAACGTGTACTATGAGGATCTGTCGGGCGATCGCACCCGGGAAATTGTCGAGCGTGACAACGGTGTCCAGATCGTCACCATCCGCAACCGCTACGGCGATGTCATCCAGCGTTCGCGGATTGCGCCGGATGGACGCGAGTATGTGCTGAGCTATGTCGACGAGCGGCACTATGAGGATGACAGCGACTGGCGCGATCCGGGCGACGACTTGCCGCCGATACGGCTCACCATTCCGCGCGAAGAGTACATCCTGGACTCCGAGGATGTAGAGGATCCGGACGACTACTACACCTTCCTCGAACAACCGCCGGTGGAACGGGTGCAGCGGCTCTACTCGATCGACGAGGTCAAGCGATCGGCCCGCGTGCGCGACATCGCACGCCGCGTCGATCTCGACACGCTCAACTTCGAATTCGGCTCGGCCTCTATTTCCGACACCGAGGTGCAGAAGCTCGAGGGCGTCGCCACTGCCATGGAGAAGCTGTTGAAGAAGAACCCGGCCGAGACCTTCCTGATCGAAGGCCACACCGACGCGGTCGGCACACCGGAGGCGAACCTCGCTCTGTCCGATCGCCGCGCGGAATCGGTGGCGGAGGCGCTGACCAACGCCTTCGGCATACCGCCGGAGAACCTGACCACGCAGGGCTATGGCGAGGAGTACCTGAAGGTCAACACGGCGGCCCCCAACCGCGAAAACCGGCGCGTTGCCATCCGCCGCATCACCTCGCTGGTGGCGCCTGTGGCCAGCAACAATTAGGCCATGATTTCAAAACCATGACCTGGTTTGTGGAATCGGCACGAGAAGCATCCATCCCCGGCCCTGCCGGGGATGGATCGACGTGCCGGGTTCAACAAGAATTGTACCGGTATGCAACCGGGCTCATTGAATCGAAGGTGCACCTACCCCAGATTCAGGCTGGGCGTTCCCTGCCCCGTCCCGACTCCAGCGGGACGCAGTGAGCCCCGCCGGACCCTCTCCGGCGGGGTTTTTTTGTCTTGCAAACTGCGGTGGCCTGACCGAAATACGACCGACCGACTAGAGAACCAACCGGAACCACCTCATGAAGCGTCTCGAACTCGCCATCGAATCGATCATTCTTGCCTCGCGCTGGCTGCTGGTCGTCTTCTATCTCGGTTTGGGTGTGGCGCTGGCCATTTATGGGCTGTCGTTCGGCAAGAAGCTCTACGAGTTCATCACCTTGGCCTTTACGCTCGGCGACACCGACACCATCCTGAAGATGCTCGGTCTCATCGACGCGGCACTGGTCGCCTCGCTGGTGGTGATGGTCATCATCTCGGGCTACGAGAATTTCGTCAGCCGCTTCGACGACCAGGACGGTGGCGTCCACTGGCTGGGCACGATCGATGTCGGGTCGCTGAAGGTCAAGGTCGCCTCGACCATCGTCGCCATCTCCTCCATCCACCTTTTGCAGGTGTTCCTGAACTCGTCGTCCTACACGACCGATCAGCTGATGTGGCTGACCATCATCCATCTCGCCTTCGTCATCTCGGCGTTCATGCTCGCCTATATCGACCGGCTGATGGGTCTGAGCAAAGGCAAGAAGGGCGAGGTGGAGTGAGGCAGGCGCCGGCCGGCGTTGATCATTCCAGCAGGATCGATGCCTATCGCCTGTTTGAGCAGGCTTTCCTGCGACTTAACGAGTGGCGGATGGCTTGGCTCGACGCCGGGGTCTAGTAGATATTCCTGATCTTGCTGTCTGTGCGGGCAAATACCTCATCGGGGACAAAAAAGTCGCCGGCCAAAGGCCCGGTCGCATCTGGCGAATAGACCGAAAAGTCGCTGACGCCCTCGGCGCGCAGCACCTCCTCGTCTATGTAGAAATTGCCTGATGCCTCGCGCGATGGCCGCATGAAAATGGCATGCGCGGCATCGGCCATGATGTCGGGCAAACGGCTCATCGCCGCCACCGTCGCGCCGCCGAGCAGATTGCGCACCGCCGCCGTATCGATGGTCGAGATCGGCCATAGCGAATTGACCGCAATGCCATCCTTGGCGAACTCGGCGCTCATGCCCAGCGTGCACATCGACATGCCGAACTTGGCCATCGTGTAGGCGACGTGGTTCTTGAACCACTTGGCCTTCATATCGAGCGGCGGCGCCAGATTCAGGATATGAGGATTGCTGGCTAACTTCAGGTGTGGAATGCACATTTTGGAGACCAGGAAGGTGCCGCGCGTATTGATCTGGTGCATCAGATCGTAGCGCTTCATGTCGGTCTCCAGCGTGCCGGTGAGCTGGATGGCGCTGGCATTGTTGACGCAGATGTCGATGCCGCCGAACTTTTCCACGGTCTTTGCAACCGCCTCGGCCACCTGCGCCTCTTCACGGATATCGCACAGCACAGGCAGCGCCTTGCCGCCGGCCTGCTCGATCTCTTCAGCCGCTGTGTAGATCGTGCCCGGCAATTTCGGGTGCGGCTCGGCGGTCTTGGCCGCGATCGTCACATTGGCGCCATCGCGCGCGGCGCGCAGCGCGATCGCCAGCCCGATGCCGCGCGACCCGCCGGAGATGAACAGCGTCTTTCCCTTGAGCGACATTTTTCCTCCGCCTGCGTATTTTTCCTTGCATAATCCTTGCCTGTGGCGGTCACGGATACAAGAGCTTGCGGTGCGACGCCGTGGTGACGCTGCGGAGGCTGGCATGCGTGGCGATAGGAAACCCATTGGATTTGCCGGTCGGCTGATATATATTCTATACAAATGGGCAGACTATAGAATGGCACTGTCGATCAAAAACATGGAAGTCGAAAAACTGGCGCGCGAACTCGCCCGCCGCCGCCGCGTGTCGGTGACGGAGGCGATCCGCCAGAGCCTTGAGCGTGAAGTTGCGCGCGAGCGGCTGGTGCCGCGCGACGAAACCGATGACTTGTTTCGGCGGTTGATGGCGATTGCCGACAGCGCCGGAAAAGTTCCCAAGCGCGAGAATGCGATGACCGATGACGAAATCCTCGGCTACGACGAATTCGGGATCCCGACGAAATGATCGTCGATTCCTCGGCCCTGGTCGCTATCCTGCGCGCCGAGCCTGGTCACGAGCGTTTGGTGTTGGCGATCGCACAGGCCAAAAGGCGGCTGTTGGCGGCGCCAACCTTTCTTGAAACGACGATGGTGCTCGCCGGCGGCAGGCAGGATGAAATCCTTGATCGCCTCGACGACTTCCTGCGCACCGCCTCGATCGAGACCGTTGCCTTTACCGCCGACCATGCCGCCGTCGCACGCCAGGCCTTCCTGCGCTACGGCAAGGGCCGGCATCCGGCGGCGCTGAATTTTGGCGACTGCATCGCCTACGCCACGGCGCGTCTCGAAGCCATGCCGCTGCTGTTCAAGGGTGAGGATTTCCGCCTCACCGATATTGAAGCGGCGGTGTGATCGATATCAGACCAGCACCAGCCCTTGCCGCATAGCAATGGCAATCGCATCGGTGCGGTTGGCGGCACCCAGCTTGATCAGGATCGCGGCGACGTGGAACTTCGCCGTGTGCACGGAAATGTTCAGCCGCCGCGCGATCACCTTGTTTGGCGCGCCCTCGGCCAGCAGTGCCAGCACTTCCGCCTCGCGTGGCGACAGCGTTGGGCGGGCGGCATGCTCGTCGGAGGCTTCATCCTCGAACGGCTCGCCCTCGCCGGCATGGAAATCCTCGTGGCGCCCGCCTCTGCCGTCGCCAGATACGCGATAGCCGGCCGCTGCCAGCCGCGCCGCGGCAGCGATCAGCAAATCGTCCGCGCCAGCGGGTATAACGGCCAACACCTCGCCGGCAGGCCGCTCGATATTGGCGCGTCCCGACAGCAGCACCCGTGGAATGGAAGCCGACACGGCGTCGCCACTGCTGTCGTCGACGATGGCGACGTCGGCTCTGCCGGCGCCGGCCACGACCGGCAGCAGGTCATCGCTCGCCGCTAGCGAGGCCGCCAGGCGCTCGGCGCGTGACGCATCGCCAAGCGCAATCAGCACCACCAGCCGCCGCGAGACGGCACCGTCAGTCATGATCCGGTCGCTGGTGAGCGTGTCCATCACTCCTCTCAGGAAAGTGGCTTTTCGCCGATCGTCAGCGCGACATCACGCTGTTCGCCGCCGCGTATGACGCCGAGCGTCACCGAAGCGCCGGCGCTGTCGGGCCCGAGCCTGCGGATCAGGTCGCGCGGGCCATGCACGGCCTCGCCGTTCCACGCCACGATGATGTCGCCGAGCGAGAGGCCGGCGGCCTTGGCCGGGCCATCCTCGTCGAGGCTCATCACCATCGCGCCATGCGCGTCGCGGTCGCGCACCGGATGCAGGCCGGCGCCGAGATATCCGCGCGCGACATGACCTTTTTCGCGCAGCGTCGCAACCGCCCGCTCGATTGTCTCGTAAGGCATCACCAGCGCCCGGTGGCGCGGCCCGAACAACAGCATACCGATCAGCGCACCCTTGGCGTCGAGCACCGGGCCGCCCTCGAAGCGGCCGCCAGCGCCGACGGCAAGATTGATGCGCCTGTCGATGGTGCCGCCGCGCATCGAACGCCAAGCCGGGCCGACCTCGCCGACCGAGCCCGATACGGCCAGAGCGGAACCGTCACTGTTGCCGATGGCGATTGCGATGTTGCCGGGCCGCACCGCACCAGCCCTGGCCAATGGCTCGGCGTTGACGGCAGTAGCCGGCTTCAGCAGGGCGACGCCGGTCGAAGGATCGCGGCCGATAAGTTCGGCCTTCACCGTCTCACCCGAGGCCAGCACCAGCTCGATCTCCTCGCCGGCCTCGACAGCCTCTTCGGCGGTGACGAAATAACCGTCACGCCAATGAAAGGCGCTTGCCGTGCGGTGATGATGCGTGGCGAAACTCGCCGTTGCCGGCGCCGCCTTGGCGGCGAGATCGGCGATGGCTTCCGAAAACGCACTCAGATTGAAATCGCTCATATTGGTCTCCTGGGTTCATCCATGCCCCAGATATCGCTCGATAGCGCGCCTAGAGATACTCGCCTGACGGCTAGTCGGTGGTTTGACTGGCCATCTGGTCAGGTCGCGGCGGTTCCAGCCGCTCCGCACATATAGTCACGATCAAGCCTGAACACACGGAGCCCTTCCATGGCCCTCGCCGCCGCCAAATTCCAAACCGATGATACGCTGCTCGATGCCTATTCGACGACGGTCGCCGATGCGGTCGACCGCATCGGCCCGGCCGTCTGCCGCATCGAGCGCATTGGCGGTCAGGGCGGCCACGGTTCCGGCTTCGTCATCGCGCCGGACGGGCTGGTGGTCACCAATTTCCATGTCGTCGGCGATGCCAGGACAGTGCGCGTCTCGATGCCGGACGGCGCGTCCCGCGAAGGCCGCGTGCTCGGCCGCGATCCCGACACCGACATCGCACTGGTGCGCGCCGATGGCAGCTTTGCCGATGTGGCGCCGCTGGGCGATTCCAAGCGGCTGCGGCGCGGCCAGATCGCGATTGCCATCGGCAACCCGCTGGGCTTCGAGTGGACCGTCACCTCCGGCGTCGTCTCGGCGCTCGGCCGCTCGATGCGCGCCTCGACCGGCCGGCTGATCGACGATGTCATCCAGACCGACGCGGCACTCAACCCCGGCAATTCCGGCGGGCCGCTGGTGTCGTCGGCCGGCGAGGTCATCGGCGTCAACACCGCCATGATCCATGGCGCGCAAGGCATCGCCTTCGCGGTCGCCTCCAACACCGCCAATTTCGTCATTTCGGAAATCATCCGCTTCGGCCGCGTGCGCCGGGCGTTCATCGGCGTTTCGGCCGACACAGCCAATTTGCCGCGCCGCGCCGCCCTTCTGTCGCAAGTGTCGAGCAAGACGGCGGTTCGGCTGCGCAGCGTCGAAAAGGACGGTCCGGCAGCCAAGGCTGGCTTGAAGGAAGGCGACATCATCGCCGCCATCGATGGCCGCCCGGTCACCGGCGTCGACGACCTGGTGCGTTTGCTCGACGCCGAACGCATCGGCCGCGAGACGCTGTGCACGGTCGTGCGCCGCACCGGCGTCAGCCAGGTGACGGTGACGCCGGTGCCAAGGGCGAGCTAGCGCTGTAGCGGCGCAAACACCCGCCCGAGTAGCGACACCAGCAACGCCGCCAGGTCGCCGGTCGGGTCGAGGTCGGGATCGAAGATCGTCATGTCCATGCCGATGCAGGCGGGGCCGGCTGCCAACACCGAGAGGATGGCGACGAGATCGTCCGGATCGATGCCGGGGCTGCCCGGCGAATCCACCGCCGGCATCACCGTCTGGTCGAGCACGTCGATATCGAGGTGCAGCCAGTAGGGAAACCGCGCCAGCGCCGCACGAGTCTTGTCCAGCACTTTCGCCGCGCCAAGTTCGCGCGCGGCAAAGACGTCAATCCGCGTCATGGCGGTGGCGTTGACATCCGGCCAGGCAAAGTCCGCGTTGCGGTTCTCGCGTTCGCCGATCTGGATCACCTGCTCGTCGGCAACGAGCGTACCGTCAATGCTCGGCCACTCGGTAAGCAACGCCTCGCCACGCCCGGTGGCGAGCGCAAGGTCCATGCCGGCGGCCGAGCCGAGCACGGCGTCGACATCATAATTACCGGGATGACGGAAATCGCTGTGCCCGTCGACATGCACCAGAGCCAGCGGACCGGAGCGCCGCGCCGCCGCCAGCGCGCCGAGCAGGATCGAGCAATCGCCGCCGATGACCAAGGGAAACTCGCCCCGCCTGAGCGCGTCGGCGACGATCTCGGCAAGCTCGAGATTGAAACGACGGATCGCGAGACCGTTGCGCAGCCGGGTGCCCGGCCGCGGTTCGGTGCTGTAGGCGGGCCGCTCGAGATCGACCACCCTGGCCGGCGAAAGCATCTCGACCAGGCCGGCCTCGCTCAGGGCCTGCGGCGCCCGCCACGTCCCCGGCACATGGCTGGGCCGCAGCGGCCGGAGGCCGAGGTTGGACGGGGCGCGGATAAGACAGACCTTGCGCATGGGCAGGCTCGCGTTTGTCGCGCCATCATAGAGCGAGGCCATGGGGACGACCAAGCGATCCCGACTCCGGCGCCGCCTCTGCCGACAGTTCCTGCCAACGGCCGCCTTTCAGGCTCCCGCCGCCCCGTCCGCATACTGCGCCAGAAATTCCTCGCTGGGCGGGATCGGCTTGATGACGTCGATCAGCACGCCGTTGGGGTCCTTGGTGATGAAATGGCGCTGGCCGAAGGGCTCGTCGCGCAAGGATCGAAGGATCGGCAGGCCGGCGGCAAGGACGCGCTCGTAGACCGCGTCGGGATCGCGAACCTCGAAATTGATCAGCAGGCCCAATGTGCGGCCCCGCCCCTCTTCCGGGATTGTCTCATGGTCGCCCTGGACGATGCCGAGATTGACGCGTTTGCTATCCGCTGCGCGAAGGTCTGGTTGCGGCAATGCGGGCGCAGACGATGACGAGATTGCCGGCGGAGGCACTGACAGCGCTCTTTGCCGCTGCCTTCGACCGCGTCGCGCTGGCCATCGAGGCCGGTGCCTCGGCCGAGGATTACCGCGCCGTGCTCATGGCACTGATCGAAGGTCTGTCTCCGGCTCCTCCTCAGGCACCTCGCCCGGTTCGAACTCGTTGAAGCAGCGGAGCTGTCGCTTGAACTGGTGGATCAGCCAGGCCGCCGCCGGCTTCGGGCTGCGATCGTTGCGATGCATGGCAAACAGGGGAGAACTCACCTCCCTGAAGGACTCGAGGTCGAGTTCGACCAGCCGGCCGCTCGCCAGATCGTCGGCGATCAGCCAGCGCGGTAGCCCGCCCCAGCCCAACCCCTCGCGCATCAGCGTATGCTTGGTGCGCATGTCCGTCAGCCGCCATGTGCGGTAGGCGTAGACGCCGAAGTCGCGCCCCTTGGTGCGCTCCGATTGATCGGTGACGACAAGCTGGATGTGTTCGCGCGCGTCTTCGATCGCCACTGGTTTTGGCAGCAACGCCAGCGGGTGAGTAGGGGCAGCGGCCAGCACGATCGACATGAAGCCGATCCGCACAAGATGCACGTCGACCTCGCCCAGCAGCCCGCCAATGCCAAGGTCGGCCTGCCCGCTGACGACATGATCGGGGATCAGCCCAAGCGTGCCGATGTGCAGGCGCAGCATCACGGTCGGAAACTGTGCCTCGAATGCCTTCAGCACCCGAACCAGCACCGGTGAGGGCAGCGCCGCATCGACCGACAGCGCGACTTCCGCCTCAAGCCCCTGGTGGTGGCCGTCGACGCGCGAGCGAATGCGCTGCAGCACGCCGACCATGCGGCGTGCATCCTCCAGCATCGCCCGGCCGATCTCGGTCAGCTGCGGCTCGCGCGTCCCCTCGCGCTCGAACAGTTTCAGCCCGAGCTGCGCCTCGAGATTGGCGATGCCATAGCTGATGACGGACTGCGCCCGGTTGAGCTTGCGGCCGGCGGCCGAGAAGCTGCCGGTATCAGCGACTGTCACAAAGATCTGAAGTTGGTCGAGGGTTGGGTTGGGCTGCATCGCTATATCTAACTTATGGATGGATCGTATAGAAAATATACCAGTTTATCGAATGGGTCGATAGCCCCATATCTGGCGGGACAAATCATTCCAACCGCTGGAGAGCCCCAAAATGTCCATTCTTCTCGTCACTTCGAGCCCGCGCGGCGCCGCCTCGCATTCGACTCGCATCGCTACCGAATTCGCTGAAAAGCTCGTCGCCGCCGATCCGTCGAACACGCTTGTCGTGCGCGACCTCGTCGCCAATCCGCTCCCCCATATCGACGCCGACTACGCCAGCGGCATCTACGTGCCGGCAGAAGCCCGCACTCCGCGCCAAGCTGAAGTCGTCGGCGTCTCCGATGTAGTGCTCGACGAGCTGTTCGCCGCCGACACGGTGATCCTGGCCACAGGCTTCATCAACTTCAACATCTCCTCAACGCTGAAGTCCTGGGTCGACCACATCTCTCGTTCCGGCAAGAGCTTTGCCTATGGCGAGAACGGCCCCAAGGGTCTCGTCACCGGCAAGAAGGTCTATATCGTGCTGGCTTCGGGTGGCATCTATTCCGAAGGTGCGGCCGTGCAGTTCGATCACGCCATTCCCTACCTGCGCGGCGTGCTCGGCTTCCTCGGCATGACCGATGTCGACGTCATCCGCATCGAAGGCGTCGGCATGGGCCCTGACGCGGTGACCGCAGCGCTCGCCAAGGCGACCGCCAAAGTCGACGCCGTGGTGGCCGCCCGCCGCGACATCGCGGCTGCCGCGTAAGTCACACCGATCATCTGGATGAAAAGGCAGGCGCGCCGCGCCTGCCTTTTTTCATTCTAGCCAATCAGATACCGCAACAGCCCCGCCGAAGCGACCCCAATCAGCACGGTCGGCAGCATGGACAGCCGCGTCGCGGCGATCAAAGTGATCGCCAGCGCCAGAAGATCCGCCGGATTGCGCGACACGAAGGCTGGCGCGATGACCGAGATCAGCACGCAACCTGGCGCCGCCTCCATCACCGCCGTGGCTCGCACGCTGAGCATGCGGTTGCGCAGCACGACGTAGCCGCCGATCCGCGTCAGGTAGGTGACGCCGGCCATCAGCACGATGGTGAGAAGGGTCGTTGCGTCGATCATGCATCACCTGCCGTCAGCCAGGCCGCCGCCAGCCCCGACACGGCACCCGCGGCGACATACCAGGCGCCTGGGACGAAGAGATACACCAATGCCGCGACGACCAGGCTGACCAGCCAGGGCCGCGCCGCCGCCATGCCCGTCCACATGCCGCGCATCAGCACCAGGAAGACGGCCGGAAACGCCATGTCGAAACCGTAGGCCTCGACATCGCCAAGCATCGGGCCGAGCACGGCACCCAGCGTGGTGAAGGCCACCCAGGTGAGATACATCGCCAATGCCGCGCCCATGTAGTAGCGCGGGCTGAAGGCCGGCGTTATGCCGGCAGCACTGCGCTTCCGGGCATCGGCCAAGCCCAGCGCCCAACTCTCGTCACACATGAAGAACAGCGCCGGGAAGACCTTGCGCCGCGGCAGATCGCGCAGGAACGGCGCCAGTGCCGCGCCCATCAGCAAATGACGGCTGTTGACCAGAAAGGTAATGGCGACGATGAGCACGATGTGCGGCGGCGATGTCCACAGCTGGATCGCCGCGAATTCCGACCCCCCGGCAAAATTCAGTCCCGTCATTGCCGACAGTTCGACAACGCTTAAGCCTCTCTGTCTGGCCTGGGCGCCAAGCACCAGCGCATAGGGAATGGTGCCGAACAGCACCGGCGCGCATGACGTCACGCCACGGCGGAATTCGGATCTTGAGCCATCGCCCGCCGCCTTGACTGCCTCTGAAATGCTCATGGTTCTCCATCGGCTGGCCTCGCGGCCGCCGCTTCCCTGCGTTTGAAATCAACTGATGTCGGCGGCAAACATACCGATATCGGCCCGCAATTTGGTTGCAAATATTGTTGTATTTCACCGAATTTCGGCATTGAGTGTCACAAATTGCCGAATAGATGGAATCTAAAGCCATGAAGCTGGATGAGATCGACAAGCGGATCCTACGGGCGCTGCAGCGTGACGGCCGCATGGCCAACAACGATCTGGCCAATGAGGTCGGGCTGTCGCCCTCGCCTTGCCTACGGCGCGTGAAGCTGCTGGAGGAGGCCGGAATCATCGACCGCTATGTCGCCGTGCTCAACCCGGCCAGCATCGGCAAGGGCCTCACCTTCTTCACCCGCATCTGGCTGAAGGCGCAGGACGAGGACACGATCGAGCATTTCGCCACCGAAGTCGCCAAACTGCCGCAGGTGATGGAGTGCTATCTGATGCTCGGCGACTGCGATGCCATGGTGCGCGTGGTGGCGGCCGGCATCGACGACTACCGCCGCTTCCAGTCGGAGCATCTAAGCCGCATCAAGGGCGTGCAGAACGTCAAGACGGACGTTCCCAGCCAGACGATCAAATACACGTCGGAACTGCCGATCTGACGCATGTCGCCTAAAAGTGCAAAGCGGTTTTAGGATAACGACATGCGTCTAAAAAAGGCCATGCCACCGAAGAACAGCGTCCTTTCAGACTGGATAAAAAATGCAACCGGATTGTAGGATCGGCCTCGGTGCCTGCGTCCTTCGGAGGCAAGCAGCGCGCAGCGCTGCCCTCTGGCATGGGAGATTTGAATGAGCCTTTCCTATCGTTGGGTCATCGTCGCCGCTGGTGCGCTGATGTCCTGTGTCGCCATCGGAACGATGTTTTCGCTGGCGATCTTCCTTGAGCCGATGGCGATCGACACCAACTGGTCGCGCGCCGGCATTTCGAGCGCCATGACACTCAACTTCCTGGTGATGGGCCTTGGCGGCTTCGCTTGGGGCGCCCTGTCGGATCGTTTTGGCGCCCGCATCGTCGTGACGATCGGGGCGGTGCTGCTCGGGCTGGCGCTGGTGCTGGCCAGCCGAGCCGGCACCCTCCTCACCTTCCAGATCACCTATGGCGTGCTGGTCGGCCTCGCCGCCAGCGCCTTCTTCGCGCCGATGATCGCGCTGACCACAGGCTGGTTCGACACCAACCGCAGCCTTGCGGTCTCGCTGGTCTCGGCCGGCATGGGCGTGGCGCCGATGACGATCTCGCCCTTCGCCCGCTGGCTGATCTCGGCCTATGACTGGCGCACCGCCATGTTCGACATCGGCATCACCGCCTGGGTGCTGCTGTTGCCGGCGGTGCTGCTGGTGCGCCAGCCGCCAAAGCCCGCCGTGGCCGATACCGGCTCAGCGGCGGTTGCCGAGGGCGCCGGCCTGACGGTCGGCCAGGCGCTGCGTTCGCCGCAATTCATCGTACTCGGCCTCACTTTCTTTGCCTGCTGCGCGGCGCATTCCGGACCGATCTTCCACATGGTCAGCTACGCCATGCTGTGCGGCGTCGCCCCCATGGCGGCCGTCTCGATCTACAGCGTCGAGGGCCTCGCCGGCCTCGGCGGGCGGCTTTTCTACGGCGTGCTTGCCGATCGGCTGGGCGTCAAGCCGGTGCTGATCGCGGGCCTGGCGATCCAGGCGATCGTCATTGCCGCCTATCTCTCGATCAGCCGGCTCGACCAGTTCTATATGCTGGCCGTCATCTTCGGCGCCACCTATGGCGGCGTCATGCCGCTGTATGCGGTGCTGGCGCGCGAATATTTCGGCCAGCGCATCCTCGGCACCGTATTCGGCGCCGCCACCATGCTGTCCAGCCTCGGCATGGCACTGGGACCGCTTGCCGGCGGCATGGTGTTCGATGCCTACGCCAACTATTCCTGGCTGTTCATCGGCTCGGCCCTCATCGGGCTTGGCGCGGTCGGCATCGCCATCGCGTTCCCGCCGCTGCCACGTCGGGAGTTGCAGCCGGCTTAGTCTTCGGCCGGATCGAGTTCCGGACTGCGCGGGCCAGGCAAACCATGAGCCTGACCCGTTCGGCAGACGATGGTTCTGTTCGCTTTCCAGTCGTTCGGGACCTTGCCGCAGTGCGGTGGTCCACGGCCAACGTGTTTTTGCACCGAGGGATTTGAGCTAAACTCGCGCATCCCTACCGCACCAGAGAGGCACCGTTATGGCCGAACGTCCGAGTGGAGGAGAAAGCAACAGAATTGTCGCAAGCGGCGTTGCCGACGACGATCCGCGTCTTGCGTTCATTTATCAGGAGGCGGTGAGAGGTCTCACGCAACAGCAGACCCTTGTGGAGAACATGAGCACCCGCGCCGGCAGCCTTATCTTTGCCACTGCATTCGCAAACTCGTTGCTCGGCGGCGCGGCCCTTGCCAACGGTCTTGGGCCTTGGGACTGGACGGCGGTGGCTCTGCTGTTCGGCATCGGCGGGCTGATCGTCTTCATGCTTTGGCCCTACCACCAATATGCGTTCCGCTTCGATCCGGAAGAACTGCTCCATCAATATGTCGACGGCGACAAGCCGACGACGATGTCGGCCATGCGCCGCGCGCTTGCCCTCCGCATCAAGGCGGACATGGCCGGCAACTGGCGAATTATCCAGCGGCTCCGGGTGGCGTTGCAGATTGCGCTGCTCTTACTGCTGCTCGATATCCTGGCCTGGCTTTTGGCGATCGCGGGCATTTGAGCCAGAGGGCACACGGCGCCGCCACAGCCAGGTCCATTTCAAGGATTGACGAACCTCCTACTTCACCGTGATGGACATACCACTGAGATCGGCGTTGACTTGCAGGCCTACCTGCTTGCCTGACAGTTCGAGCTGGGCGCCCTTGTCATTGGTCATGACGATCACCTGAGCCCCTTTGCCGAGCGTGCCGCCACCGCCCACCGCACCGTAGACCCCCGTCACATCCCGGGCGCGCCTGATGTGGCGCACGGTCCCGTGGAAATAGGTCTTCGAAACCCCGAAGGCGAGACCGCCCGAGACGCCGCCGACCGAGATGGGATAGCGACGACCATGGAAGGTCAGCGTGCCCTCGCCTCCGGATCCGCCCACGAAGAAGGCAGCCTTGTAGATGGCAAAGCGGATCGTGCCGCTGTCGGCATGCGCGGCGCTGGCAACGCTGACGGCCCCGGCGGCAATGACGGCAACCGCGAGTGAACGAATTCTGGACGAAATCATCATGATGAGAACTCCTCAAGGTGGGCCGCTTGCCCAACGGCTGGGCTCGCCAGCGTGATATCAAGGTTACAACTGAACAGTCTCGCCCGTCATTAGTTCCAAGCACTCGCCCCGGTGGTGCGCCATACCGATGTCCAACTAAGAAATGGACAGGATCTCAAGCTCGCGCTGCCCTAGCTGGACAAAGTCGCCAACGGTTTTGCCAGTCAGCGCGATGGCAACCGGCGAACCATGCGATATGGAAGCTTGAGACGGGTTGGCCTCATCCTCACCGACGATGCGGAAGGTCTGAGTGCGGCCATCATCACGCTTGAAGGTAACGGTGTGCCCGAAGGCGATAACGTCATTAGACGTGGGCACCGACATAAGCTGAGCCGTACGGACGCGCTCGGCATAATAGCGCATATCTCGAACCGGAACCGCTGACTGCCGGCGCCTGTCGTTGACATCTTCAAGCACGCTAGCGGCCTCGAGAGCCTGCTGAGCGCCAGCCAATTCATCCTGCAGCATCTTGAGACCCGCCTCCGTGACGAGGTTGATCCGATCGGAGATAGGGTGAGCCGGCAGGATGGTTTCCGATGCTGCCTCGGCACTTTCCTCCTTGGCAAATGCTACGCTCAATTGTCGAGACTCTCTGCTTGCGGCCCACGGCCGTCATTCGAGAAACTGGCGGCGAATAACCGCTTCGGCGGAAGGCCGAAATTCGTCGCCTCGACCAATCCCGTCCCTATCCGAAAATCCGCTCGCCCTGCTCGTCGACCAGCTGGATGCCCTTCTTTATCGAGATGTCGACGGCGTCATCCAGTCCGGCGAAGCGGTCGGCGCGGATGAATTTGTGCTCCTTCAGCACACCATCGACCTCTTTGGAGACGACGCCGCAGGTCTGGTACTGGCCATCCGCCTTGTAGGGGGTGGCGCTGATCAGGAAACCCTTGTGCTCGACCTGCTTGGCTGGCGCCGCGTTTTTTGGTTCGGCCGCTTCACTGCCGCCGCCACCGCCGAAAAGACGCTTCAGAAAAGACATCGAGCTTCCTCCAACAGCATTCATCCCACACCATGTAGCGTGGCGCGGGATGAATTTCACTATCGGTCCTTGGCCCATCGGGCAAGGGCTGCGTCCGGCCGTGCCGGAAGACCTTACTTGTGCGACAGCGCTTCCAGCGCCTCGGCTGCAGCTTCGAGGATGGCGATCGCCTCGGCCTGCTTGTCGGCCGGGGCATCGACGAAGTCGCCGAGAGCCGCACGCAGCCGATGGCGCACGGCACGGAACTCGTCGCGTGCTTCCGAACGGCTACCACGACCGCCGCGACGACCGCCCTCTTCGCTCTCGTCGTTCCAGCCGAACCAGTCGCGCGCCTTGGCCATCTTGCGGCCGAAACGCTCGAGGTGCTCGAGCACGCCGTCGATCATCTCGCGGTTGTCGGCGAGATGCGCTTGGCCCGCCTCCGTGATCGAGAATACCTTCTTGTTGCCGTCGGCGGCGGAGGCGGCGTAGCCGGCCTCTTCCAGGAAGGTCAGCGTCGGGTAGACCACGCCCGGGCTCGGGCTGTAGATGCCGCTGGTGCGCTCCTCCAGCGCCTTGATGATGTCGTAGCCGTGGCGCGGTGCCTCGGCCAGCAGCGACAGCGTGATCAGCTTGAGGTCGCCGTCGGCCAGCATGCGGCCGGCGCGGAACATATCGCCGGGGCCGCCGCGTCCACCGCCACGACCGCCGTGCCCGAACGGGCCGAACCCTCCGCCCCCTCTGCCGCCGAATTTGCCGGCCATGTGCATGAACATGCGCTCGCCGAAATGATTGTTCCCAAAATGTTTGTGCATTGATTGCTCCTTGAGTTGTATCTTACGATATATCTTACTTAGGCAGGCCAATCGATGGAGTCAAGATATATCTTACGATGTATCTGAATGCGGCGCCAGAGGCTTGCTTTTCGCTCTGCGAGCCGGCCAGCCGATAGCTCGCACGAAAAAGGTCCGGAGATGTCCTCCGGACCTTTTTTTGCACTTCTGGTCATTGATGACGGACCGCTACCAGCGGCCCTTGCGCCGGTTCCAGGCATAGAGCAGGTCGGCGAAACGATCATAGGCAAAGCGTGTCAGCGGCAAGGCAGCCGGATTGCCGAACAAAGTCGCCAGCCAGCCCTCGCCCGGCGTGACCTTCCACACGGCGATCGCCACATCGGCGCCGACCAGCAGCCTGCCCGCCGCGTCGGTGGCGTGCAGCCGGCGTCGGATATCCTCGAGTGACGCGCCATGTCCGGCAAGCGCTGCCGGTTCAAAATTGATGTCGCGAAATTCGATCCGTCCGGCCTTGACCGCTTCGATCAACCGCCGCTTCTGCCTGCTGATGCCGGCATCGCAAACCGGGCAGCGCGTGTTGTACCAGACGGTCAGCATGGTCTCGACATTGGGTTGGCAAAGCAACCTGAAGGACCACGAACAATCGGGCGCGGTCAAGACGTCGCTCGAGCGGTTGCGCACGAACGAGGCTGTCTCGGACCAGCCGGTCCGGGTCCTCCACGACTGTGCCTATCCGAGCGAGGTGATGATCTCGCGGTAGGCGAATTCGGGGAAGGCCTTCAGCGTCCGCGTCCTGACGTTGCCGGCCGCCGCCAGCATCAACGAGAAGCGCGCCAGGACCGCGTCGTCGGGGGCTTCGACTACCGCCACCATGTCGTATTCGCCCATGGTCAGGTAGAACGCCTTGAACGATCCGCCCATGTCTCCCAGCTGCTTCCTGGCGGCGTCGAGCCGCTTCGGCGACTCGCGAACGTTTCTGGCGCCCTGCTCGGTCCAGTTCATCAGCACGATGTAACTTGTCATGGCACACCTCCCTCCGGGGCCACGGAGCACGGCGGCTTCGCCGGGGCGGGCATCCGGGTTGTCGCCCAGAAAATGCATCCGACGCCGAATTATCCTCCCGAAAGGTGCGAGCCGCAAGAGCACACGCCCCGGTGTGTCGTAAGCACATGAGTTGTCCGGGTTAGGTAGCACCTGAGTTGTCCGGTTTTATCGCCCAGCGAATGGAGGCTGGGGATGAGACGGACGGCATGGCTACAGGACCGGAGAATGCAGAAGTTTCGGGATGTGTTGAGCCGCTGGGACCGCGGCGATTTGTCGATGCTGGAGGCTGGTGAGTTGCTGGGCATGTCGGAACGGCAGTTCCGGCGCTACCGCGACCGCTACGAGGAGGCTGGGGACGCCGGGCTTTTGGATCGTCGCCTTGGCAGGGTTTCGGGGCATCGCGCGCCGCGGGAGATGGTGGAGGAGATGCTGTGGCTTTACCAGGAGCGGTATTTTGGCTGGAACGTGAAGCACTTTCACGAGCACCTGGTTCGCGACCACAATTTCTGCTGGGGCTACACCTTCGCCAAGACGCAACTGCACGCGGCCGGGCTGGTGGAGCGAGCCAAGCGGCGCGGGGCGCACCGCAGGAAGCGCCCCAGGAAGCCCTGCGAGGGCATGATGCTGCATCAGGACGGCAGCCGGCATGCATGGCTGGCCGGCGAGCCGAAGCTGGACCTGATCGTGACGATGGACGATGCCACGAGCACGCTCTATTCGGCCTTCCTGGTCGAAGAGGAGGGCACGGCCTCGAGCTTCCAGGGCCTGCTGGAGACGTTTGCGGCCAAAGGCCTGCCGTCGAGCCTCTACACCGATCGCGGCAGCCACTATTTTTACACGCCCAAGGCCGGGGACAAGGTGGACAAGCAACGGCTCACTCAGGTCGGGCGGGCGCTGCAAAGGCTCGGCGTCGAGCACATTCCTGCGTATTCGCCCGAGGCGCGCGGACGCTCGGAGCGTACCTTCTCGACGTTGCAGGAACGGCTGCCGAAGGAACTTGCGCTGGCTGGCATCGCCGGCATCGAAGCAGCCAACCGCTTCATCGCCGAGGTCTACCTGCCGCTCCACAATGCCCGCTTTGCCAGGCCACCCGAGATCGCCGACAGCGCCTTCGTCGCCGCCGATCCGAACCAACTCGCCGAGATCCTGTGCATCGAGGAGGAACGCATCGTCGGCCGCGACAACACCATCGTCTTCGGGCGCCTGAGGCTGCAGCTGCCGCCAAGTCCGATCCGACACCATTTCGTCAAGGCCAACGTCAAGGTGCGGCGCTACCCGGACGGCACAATGGCCGTGTTCCACGGCCCCCGCCGCATCGCCCGATACAGTCCACATGGCGCGCTGGTCGAGTTGAGCCTCAAAAGCGCCGCGTGAACCGCTTCGACGCAACAACAGAAGCGGACAGATGATGTGCTACCAAAACCGGACAACTTGAAAAGCTACCGACAGAGCACGCGCCCCGGAACGAAAAAGGGCGCCAGTGGCGCCCTTGAACTCTTGTCGGCAGGACTTAGCTGTCCAGGAAGCTCCGCAGCTTCCGCGACCTGCTCGGGTGCTTGAGCTTGCGTAGCGCCTTGGCTTCGATCTGGCGGATACGCTCGCGGGTGACCGAGAACTGCTGGCCGACCTCTTCCAGAGTGTGGTCGGTGTTCATGCCGATGCCGAAGCGCATTCTGAGAACGCGCTCCTCACGTGGCGTCAATGAGGCCAGCACGCGCGTGGTGGTCTCGCGCAGATTGGCCTGGATCGCCGCGTCGATCGGCAGGATCGCCATCTTGTCCTCGATGAAATCGCCCAGATGCGAATCCTCCTCGTCGCCGACTGGCGTTTCGAGCGAGATCGGCTCCTTGGCGATCTTCAGCACCTTGCGCACTTTTTCGAGCGGCATGGCGAGCTTTTCAGCCAGTTCCTCCGGCGTCGGCTCGCGACCGATCTCGTGCAGCATCTGGCGCGAGGTGCGCACGATCTTGTTGATCGTCTCGATCATGTGCACCGGAATGCGGATGGTGCGCGCCTGATCGGCGATCGAACGGGTGATTGCCTGCCTGATCCACCATGTCGCGTAGGTCGAGAACTTGTAGCCGCGGCGGTATTCGAATTTGTCCACCGCCTTCATCAGGCCGATATTGCCTTCCTGGATCAGGTCGAGGAACTGCAGGCCGCGATTGGTGTATTTCTTGGCGATGGAGATGACGAGGCGCAGATTGGCCTCGACCATTTCCTTCTTGGCGATCGCCGCTTCGCGCTCGCCCTTCTGCACTTGGTTGACGATCTTGCGGAATTCCAGGATCGAGATCGCCGTTTCGGTAGCGAGGTTCTGGATCTCGGCGCGCAGGTCCTTGATCGCGTCCTTCTCGTTCTTGGTGAATTCCTTCCAGCCGCGCGAGGTCAGGTTGCCGATCGCGCGCGTCCAGTTCGGGTCGAGCTCGGAACCCTGATATTCCTTCAGGAACTCCTCGCGGCGCACGCCATAGCTTTCGGCGAGCCTGAGTAGCTTGCCTTCGTTCTGCACCAGGCGCTTGTTGATGTCGTAGAGCTGCTCGACCAGCGCCTCGATGCGAGCCGTGTTGAGCGACAGCGACTTCACCGCCTTGATCAGCTGGTCCTTCAGCTCCTTCAGCCGACGGTCCTGGCTGGGCGACAGCGTGCCGGCGGCGGCCAGACGGTTCTCGACCTGCTGGTCCTGCAGCTTGCGCAGCTTCTTGTAGGTGTCGGCGATGACGTCGAGCGTCTCCATCACCTGCGGGCGCAGTTCCGCTTCCATGGCCGCCAGCGAAAGGCTCGCTTCGTCCTCGTCTTCTTCGTCGTCATCGACCAGCCCGCGCGTGTCGGCGGCGACATTGGTGACGTCGTCTTCCTCGTCGCGCGAACGGCGCGGCTTGTCCTCGACCTTGGCTTCCTCGATGCGCTCGACCACCGGCGCCTGCTTGGCTTCGGGTCCGGCATAGGTGGCTTCGAGATCGATGATCTCGCGCAGCAAGATCTTCGATTCGTTGAGCTCGTCACGCCAGATGATGATGGCCTGGAAGGTCAGTGGGCTTTCGCACAGGCCGGCGATCATCGTCTCGCGGCCGGCCTCGATACGCTTGGCGATGGCGATTTCGCCCTCGCGCGACAGCAACTCGACCGAGCCCATCTCGCGCAGATACATGCGCACCGGATCGTCGGTGCGGTCGGTCGGTTCTTTCTTGGTGGTGGTGGCAGCGACCGCGGTGCCGGTCTGCTCGGCCAGCTCGTTGGCGTCTTCCTCGGCATCGGCCGCCGTGTCGGCGGCCTCGGGCTCCTCGCCCTGCTCGTCGTCCTCGACCACGTTGATGCCCATGTCGGACAGCATCGCCATCGTGTCCTCGATCTGCTCGGAGGTCACTTCCTCGGAGGGCAGCACCGAATTCAGCTCGTCCATGGTGACATAGCCGCGCTTCTTGGCGGCCTTGATCATCTTCTTGACAGCATCATCGGAAAGGTCGAGCAGCGGGCCATCGGTGGCGCCTTCGCGTTCGGTCTCGACCTCTTCCTTTTCCTTTGTCGCCATAGTCTTTATCTTCTCCTAGCGGCCGAACATCGAAGCCGCGTAAGCTGTCGGACCAGTCAAATCGGATGCGCTCGCTTATGAACGCGCTTCACCGGGCCAGTAACTGCATCAACTCGTCGTTTGGTGCATGTCGTTGTCCCCAAAACCGGTTTCCTTTTGGGCAACATGCATTAAGTCCAGATTAACCCTGATATCTGTGGCAGGCAGGCTGCCTGTCCAGTGACCAGTAGTACCCCCACATCGCTTATTTCCCGTCGACGCGGGTTCGGGTTAACGTTTCGAATCGTCCTGATTCCGTCATTCTGCCAGAAGGTCAAGCGCCTCTCGCATGATTCGCCTTAAAAAAGCGAATCAATTACCCGACTTAGCCCGTCACGCGCCATTTGGACGCGCAACAACGCTTTCAATTCACTCGCTTCAAACTAAGCCCGCCCGGCCCTGCCCGAAGACACGCCGAATCCTTCGATCAGCGCTTCCGTTGCCTGTACATCCTGAAATTGCGCCTGAATTTCGATCAGGTGCCGGTAGTTTTCGTCTGTGGGGTCGGTGGCGAGCGCCGCTTCCGCCTGTTTCAGCTCCTTATGTAAGGTGCGCGCGCTGCGCTGCAAGTGCAGTGCCTGGCTGAAAGCGTCGCGGGCATCGTCAAGGGCAGCGGTCTCCAGCGCCGGCCATTGCCGCATTCGCCGGATCAGGCCGACGGCCCGCTCCCAGATCTCGGCACAGCCGGCGCGTTCGATCGTGGCGATAACGGCCTGACGATCATTAGCCATGTCATGCGCCATCGCATCGAGGATCGCCGCATGCAGCCGTCTCAGATCGGAGTTGGCGAGATCGAGAAACTCTATATGAGCGAAATTCTCGTCGATCAGCGCCGGATGGTTGACCAGTGCGACGATGATCGTCGCCTCGCGCACCGACATCCCCTCGCTGCCGCGTTTGACCAGCGCCGACTGGCCGAGGCTTTCAGTGATCGCGATGCGGCCGCCACCGCTTTTGGCGAACTGCCCACCGGGCGCGGCGGCCTTGCCCTGGCCGCGCTCGCCTGGCCGGCCGCCATTTTGACGCCCTTGGCGCGCATTGCGCTGCGAGCCGAAGAAGCTCAGCACGCGCTCGCGCATCTCCTGCTGATAATGGTAGCGCAGGCTTTCGTCGCGGATGCGACTGGTCAGCTCGCGCAGCGTCTTCTCGAGTTCGGCCCGCCGCTCCGGCGTGTCGAAGACACCGCCCGCCGTCTCACGCATCCACAACAGGTCGACCAGCGGCCGCGCATCGGCCAGCACGGCGCGGAAAGCGTCCGGCCCCTCGGCCTTGACGAGGTCATCGGGATCCTTGCCTTCCGGCAGCAGCGCGAAGCGCGCCGAGCGCCCGGCCTGTACCGAGGGCAGCGCCATGTCGGCGGCGCGCCAGGCCGCCTTCAGCCCGGCCTTGTCGCCATCGAAACACAACATCGGCTCCGGCGCCATGCGCCAGAGCAGCTCGAGCTGGTTCTCGGTGAGCGCGGTGCCGAGCGGCGCCACGACATTCTCGAAGCCGGCCTGCGCAAGCGCGATGACGTCCATGTAGCCTTCGACGGCGATGACCGTGCCGCCCTTGGCCAATGCCCCTTTTCCCATCGCTTGGCGGGCGCGGGCGAAATTGTAGAGCACATTGCCCTTGTGGAAGAGTTCGGTATCGGGCGAGTTCATGTATTTGGCCAGCGCATCCGCCTGCAGCGCGCGGCCGCCAAAGGCAATGATCTTGCCTCTGGAATCCGGTATCGGGAACATGATGCGGTCGCGGAACCAGTCATAGGAAACCGGGATGTCGTCGCCGTGGCGCACCAGCCCGCAGGCCTCGATATCGGCTTTCGGGATGCCTTTAGCGGCAAGATGCTCCTTAAGCGCATTGCGGCTGTCAGGTGCAAAGCCGAGCCGGAACGACTGCTGCGTCGCCGGTGTCAGCCCGCGATCGCGCAGATAGGCGCGGGCTTTGGCGCCTTCCGGCCCTTGTAACCGTTCCTGGAAGAAAGCGGTCGCCATCTCCATGACGTCGGTCAGGCTGGCGCGTTCCTTTTCGCGCCGCTCCTCCTGGGCGTCGCGAACCGGCATCGGCACGCCAGCCATGTCGGCGATCTTTTCGACCGCTTCGGGGAAGCTCATCCCGTCGAGTTCGGTGAGGAACTTGAAATGATCGCCCGAGACCGAGCAGCCGAAACAGTGGTAGCGGCCCTTCTTGTCCTCGCAGTGGAAGGACGGGCTCTTCTCGCCATGGAATGGGCAGCAGGCCCAATAATCGCCGCGCGGCGCATTGGTCTTCTTCCTGTCCCACGCGACGCGCAGGCCGATAACCTGGGAAATCGGCACGCGGTCGCGTATCTCGTCGAGGAAGGCGGGCGGAAAGCGCATCAGGGAACTCGTTTCCCATCATATAATCATGCCCGCGAAATCCGACGACCCCTAATGCGGACCATACCCGGTTTCCACAGGGTAAAAGCGGCCTTGCCGATATTCTGTCGATCAGTCGCCTGCGTCGACCAGACTCTCAACCGGCAGTTCGAGCGCGCGAGCCAGCCGCAGCCAAAGCGCGACATCCCCTCCACGCTTTCCGTTCTCGATTTCAGAAAGATAGTTCTGCGTCACTCCGACGGACGCGGAAAGCACAGCCTGGGTAAGCTTGCGATACCGGCGCCAGAAAGCAAGCGGAGAGACCGCCGCGACAAGAGCCCGCGCCTCGTCCGGAGTAAGTCCTGGAATCTGGCCTGCGCGAAAGCTGCCCAGCGCCTGTGCGTGGTCCAGCGATTCCCGCAATGCATCCAGTTCGCTGCGTGGCAGGATGGCCAGTTCCTCGCCACCTGGCGTCGTGACATAGGCAACATTGTTCACCTTGGCATTCCAATCATAAACCGACCCGCGCGGTCCGATCTTGGTGACGATGATCTCCTGATCCGTTTCCTCGAACACCACGCGATAGTCACCCACCCTCAAACGCAGAGCGGTCGAGCCTTGCAAGGCCTTGACCATGTTTGCAAGGCTGCTCGGGTCATTGGCGTATGCTTCTATCTTCGACAGGATTCTCTCGGCATCCGCCCGATGCCTCCGCAGCGCCTTGGCAGCCAGAGGGAGAAGAATGACCCGCTTCACCTCGAAAATATCGCATATCGTGATATTTTCGGCAAGCAGTTTCAAACTTCACATTTGCGACGAGTTGCTCGCGGACGCAGAAAGGCGGCCGTTGCGGGCCGCCTCCCTTTCAATGCCCGGCAAGGTGCCGGTTACTGCGCGGCAAGCGCGCCGAAGATGACACCGGAGACAATACCGACCAGCACATAGTCGTTGCCGACGCGGATCCACTCCTGGCCGCGGCCGGGACGATGCAGGCCATAGCGGCCATAATCGCGGATCGGTTGGTCACGCTTCCAGCTGGAATATTTCTGGCCATTGCGCCAATGGCTGCGCTTCACGACGACCTTCTTCTTGAAGACGCGCTTCTTCACATCGGTATGGTGGCCGGGCTTCTGCCAGTCGACCTGGCTATAGTTCGACTGCGGCGCGACCGGTGCATTCAGCGGCGCGGCCTGGCCGGTGAGCGACGTGGCGGCCAGCATCGAGAAAGCGAGGGCGGAAAGGACAATGCGTTTCATGGAAGTCTCCTTGGTTGTCGATGCCCAAGGGAATAGCCGCGCACCGATGAACCGAAACTGAACGTCAGCATTACAATTATGTAATGAATTCCTTCATTTAATTGAGGGAATTGAACATCCTCGCAAAGGTAGGAGCCAAGCGCGCGGCAATCCGCGCCATCCGCCGTGCCACGGCAGCCCGGCAATGCAACCATTTGCGCCTCAATCCATTTTCCGACACTGCCTGTCGCGCGGCAACGGCCCCTTGAAATCGACAAGATTTTATTATCCGGCTAAAATATTCGAGTTATTATCGACCATCGCCATGAACATGATTCGTAACCCCGCTTTTCATCCCGCTCGCCACGCTGGCCGCGTCGCGCGGCCCGTTGGCATGCAGGCGAAAAAGAAATGAGCGGCTCCGTCGTCCTTCTGCATCTGGCCGGCGCCGTGGCGCTGATGCTGTTTGCCACCCGCATGGTGAAGACCGGCGTCGAGCGTGCCTATGGCGACGTGCTGCGCCATCGTCTGCGCTCCACCATGCGCAATCCGATCATGGCGGTGCTGGCCGGCACCGGCCTCGCCATCGCCCTGCAAAGCTCCACTGCGGTCACGCTGCTGGTCGGCTCCTTCGCCGGCTCCGGCATCGTCTCGGGCGCCGCGGGCCAGCTTGCCGTGCGCGGCGCCGAGATCGGCTCGGCGCTGGTGGTCAAGCTGCTGACCTTCGATCTCACCTTGCTGGTGCCGCTTTGCCTGATCACCGGCACGGTGATGTTCATGGCCACCGAGCGGCGCGACTGGCGCCAGTCCGGCCGCATCCTGATCGGCATCGGCCTTTTGATCCTGTCGCTGGAAATGATCGGCCAGGCATCGGAGCCGCTGCGCAACAGCCAGCTCATGCCGGTCATCATCAACTACTTCTCCACAGATTCCATCACCGCCTATCTGCTGGCGGCGCTGATCACCTGGCTGTTCCAGTCGAGCATCGCGGCGGTTCTGTTGATGGCGACGCTGGCCGGCCGTGGCCTGATCACGCCCGAACTCGGCGTCGTCCTCATCCTCGGCGTCAATCTCGGCTCCTCGATCATTGCGCCGATGCTGACCCGCTCGTCGAGCCCCGAAGTGCGCGTCGTGCCGGTCGGCAACCTCCTGATGCGCGGGCTCGGCTCGCTGGTCATGCTGATCCTGATCATGATCTTCAGGCCGCACTTCGCCTTTCTCGGTTCGACGGCCGCGGACCAGATCGTCAACGCCCATATCCTGTTCAATGTGCTGATCCTGCTCGCCGGGCTGCCGCTGGCCGGGTTCGTCTATCGCGCTTCCGAAAAGATCGTCGCACTTGGCACCAAGCCCGTTCCGGCTGCCTCGCTCGACGTCGTCGAGCTGTCCGCCCTCAATGAAAGCGCGCTCGATGTCCCAAGCCAGGCGCTGGCCAATGCCACGCGCGAAGTGGTGCGGGTCTGCGAGACGGTCGAGATCATGCTCAAGCGCATCATCGAACTCTATGAAAGTGCCGACGCCGACAAGATCATGGCGCTGGCTGAACTCGACGACCGCGTCGACAGGAAGCATGCCGCGATCAAGCTCTATCTGGCCAAGCTTACCAGGAACCCGCTGACCGAGGACGAGGCGCTGCGCTGCCAGGAGCTGATCGGCGCCTGCGTCAAGCTCGAGCAGGTCGGCGACATCATCGTGCGCAACATGCTGGTGCATGTGAAGAAGAAGTTCGAGCGCGGACTGGAATTCACCGACGAGGGCTGGAGTGAGTTGTTCGCCTTCCACAGCTCGGTGCTCGCCAACGCGCGGCTTGCCTTCAACGTGCTGGTGTCGCGCGATCCCGAAACCGCCCGCCAGCTGGTGCTGGAAAAGGACCAGCTGCGCGACCGCGAGAAGGAAACCAGTGCCAGCCATTTCGAGCGTCTGCGCGACGGCACCGCCAAGAGCGTCGAGACCAGCTCGATCCATCTCGACACCATCCGCGACCTGAAGCAGATCAACTCCCTGCTGGCCTCGATGGCCTATCCGGTGCTCGAAGAGCGCGGCCTACTCACCGGGTCGCGGCTGAAGGCGAGCTGAGAAGCAGCCGATCTCCCCCTCGTGGGGGAGATGTCCGGCAGGACAGAGGGGGGGCGCCGTAGAACGCGGCCGATACCGCCTTTTGATTTTCTTGGTTTGTCACCCGGCTTCAGTCGAGCGGGAAGTTTGAAAGGCTGGCAGGACAGCGCCCCCCTCTGGCCTGCCGGCCATCTCCCCCACAAGGAGGGAGATTGGCGCTTCATCGCCGCGCCCCATTGAAGAAAACCTAAACCGGCGACAAACATTTCTGGATTGCTCGCAGGCCTTATCCGTGGTTTGAGGCCGTTCCAACCAAGGCCTTTCCCATGTCGCTTCCGCTCATCGCCCTGTTTATCGCCGCCTTTGCTTTCGGCACCACCGAATTCGTCATTGCCGGCGTGCTGCCGCAGGTGGCGGAAGGGCTGGGTGTTTCGGTTCCCTCGGCCGGTTATCTCGTTTCCGGCTATGCCTGCGGCATCGCAATCGGCGGTCCACTGCTGGCGCTCGCCACAAAGTCGCTGCCGCGCAAGACCTTGCTGCTCGGCCTCGCCATCGCCTTCACCATTGGCCAGGCGGCCTGCGCGCTGGCGCCCGACTTCAACTCGATGCTGCTCTTGCGCATTGCCGTCGCGGTCGCGCACGGCGCCTATTTCGGCGTCGCCATGGTCGTCGCCGTCGGTCTTGTGCGCGAGGACCAGCGCGGCATGGCGGTTGCCGTCATCCTGTCCGGCCTCACAGTCTCCAACGTCATCGGCGTGCCGGCGGGTACTGCGATCGGCAACATCTGGGGCTGGCGCGCCACCTTCTGGGTGATGTGCGCGCTCGGTGTGGCGGCAACCCTCGCCATGGCAGCGCTGTTGCCGCGCACCACCGGATCATCGGCCAGGCCCGCCGGTTTCGCCCGCGAGGTTCGCGTGCTGGCTCGCCAGCAGGTCTGGACCTCGCTGATCCTGATGTTGATGCTGATGATCGGCCAGTTCGGTCTGTTCACCTACATCACCCCGACATTGCTGGAGATCACCGGGCTCGACGAGAGCCTGGTGCCGTGGGTGCTGCTGCTCAACGGCGTCGGCGCCACGCTCGGCGTCTTCCTCGGCGGCAAGCTGTCCGACTGGAAGCTGATGCCGTCATTGATCACCATGCTGGGCTTGCAGGCGGTGACGCTGGCCGTCATCTATGCCGTCAGCCCCTATCCCCTGCCGATGGTTGTCGCCATCGTCGTCTGGGGTGGTCTCAACTTCGCCATCGGCACACCGATCCAGACCCGCATCCTGGCCTGGACGGCAGACGCCTCGAACCTCGCTTCGTCGCTCATTCCGTCCGGCTTCAATGTCGGCATCGCGCTAGCCGCATCGCTGGGGGCCGCCATGCTCAATGGCGGCTACGGCTACCGCAGCCTGCCGCTGCTCGGCGTCATCGCGATGCTGGTCGCCGTCGCGGTGGCACTCGCCTCTTATGCCTGGGAAGGGCGCAGCAATGCCACGCCGCCGCTGACGGCCCCAGCGGAGTAGAGCTCGAACAAAGCCCTCACCCGCGCCAGCGCAGCAGGCGCATGGCGTTGGCGGTGACCAGCACGGTGGCGCCGGTGTCGGCCAGGATTGCCGGCCAAAGGCCGGTGATGCCGGCAATGGTGGTGACCAGGAACACCGCCTTCAGCCCGAGCGCCACGGTGATGTTCTGGCCGATATTGGCCATCACCGCCCGCGACAGTTTTACCATGCGCACGACGTCCATGACCCGGCCATGCAGGATCGCCGCGTCCGCGGTCTCCAGCGCCACATCGGTGCCGCCACCCATGGCGATGCCGATATCGGCGGCGGCGAGCGCCGGCGCGTCGTTGATGCCATCGCCGACCTTGGCCACTTTCAGCCCCTCGCGCTGCAATTCACCGACGATGCGCTGCTTGTCCTGCGGCAGCAGCTCCGCCCGCGCCTCGATGCCGAGCGAAGCGGCAATGGCTTCGGCCGTGCGGCGGTTGTCGCCGGTTAGCATCACAGCCCGGATGCCCTCAGCTTTGAGCGCCGCGATCCCGGCCGCCGCATCCGGCCGCGGCTCGTCACGCATGGCGATCAGCCCGGCCACCACGCCGTCCGCCATCAGCACCGAGACGGTCTTGCCCTGGCCGTTGAAGCTGTCGACGGTCAGGCGCTGCGCTTCGGTCATATCAGCACGTTCTCCCGCCGCCTGGCCAGAGCCGAGAAAGACGGCGACGCCACCGACACTGCCCTCGACGCCCTTGCCGGAAATCGCCTTCGCCGCCAGCGCCGGCGGCACCGGCGCTTTGTCGGCCCTGGCCCTGTCCAGAACTGCCGTCGCCAGCGGATGGCTGGAACCCTGCTCGAGAGCTGCCGCCAGAGCCAGCACGGTGCGTTCATCGCAGCCATACGCCACGATGTCGGTCACCACGGGCCTGCCCGCCGTCAGCGTGCCGGTCTTGTCGAACGCGACCGCGGTGATCCGACGAAACCCTTCCAGCACCGCGCCGCCCTTCATCAGCAGGCCACGCCGCGCGCCGGTCGCAAGACCCGCGGCGATCGCCGCCGGCGTCGAGATTACCAACGCACAAGGGCAGCCGATCAAAAGAATCGCCAGGCCCTTGTAGATCCATTCGTTCCAGCCGCCGCCGCCGATAAGCGGCGGCAGCAGCGCCACCAGCGCTCCGACCGCCAGCACGGCCGGAGTGTAGGTGCGCGAGAAGCGATCGATGAAGCGCTCGGTCGGCGCCTTGGCCTCCTGCGCCTCCTCGACCAGCCGCACCACCCGGGCGATGGTGTTGTCCGATGTGGCCGCCGTCACCCGTATCTTGAGCACGCCGTCGGTGCTGATCGTGCCGGCGAAGACGGTTTCGGCAACACCCTTGCGCTTCGGCGTGCTCTCGCCGGTCACCGGCGCCTCGTCGATATCGCTCGCCCCCTCGACGATCTCGCCATCGGCAGGGATGCGGTCGCCCGGCCGCACCACGATGACGTCGCTGACCGCAAGATCTTCAGCGGGAACCTCCGATGTACCGCCTGCACGCTCGACCCGTGCTGTCTTCGGCACCAGATCGGCAAGTCCCTGTATGCTCGCCCGTGCGCGGCCGGCGGCGACACCTTCCAGAAGTTCGCCGATCAGGAACAGCATCAGCACGGCGGCGGCTTCTTCCGTGGCGCCAATCATCACGGCGCCGATCGCCGCGATGGTCATCAGCATCTCGATCGAGAACGGCGTGCCGGCCAGTGCCGCCATCAGCGCGCGCCGCGCGATCGGCACCAGGCCGACGAGCAAAGCGGCCAGGAACACCCAGCGCTCGGCCGCCGGAAACAGATAGCCGATGCAATAGGCAGCAAGAAGCGCTGCCGCATAAGCCAGCGTCAGCACTGCCCGGTGGGAACGCCACCACGCCTGCCCCGGCTCGCCACCCATGTGGAGACGGGTTGAAGCGATGGCCTGCTTGCTGGCCGGCTCGCCACGATCGTGGCCTTCGTGGCCATGACCAGCATGGTCATACGCTTTGACTGCTGAAGCGTGCCCATCGATCCTAGCTTCGGCCTTTATGATGCCATACCCAAGCCGCGCAACCTGCCGCAGCACCTTGTCTTCCGGCAGTGCGCCACCGTGACTGACCGTCATGCTGGCGCCGGTCACTGAAACCGAGACATCCGCGACGCCGTCGAGACGGCGAACCGCCGTGTCGATCTTGGCCGCGCAGGAGGCGCAATCCATGCCGCCGATCCTGAACCGCGTCTGCTTGAGGGGAGCCGTCATCATATCACCTGTCTGTCTTGCCCGCGCGGCGTCGCCGCATTGGTCTTGAATGCTGATGTGAGGCACTGTAATTGCTCTAGTCACTAGAGCTTCAAGAGGCAAAATTCATGTTTTCGATCGGTGATCTCTCCCGCCGCACCGGGGTCAAGGTGCCGACAATCCGCTACTACGAGCAGATGGGCCTGGTCGCGGCACCCGAGCGTTCGGAAGGCAACCAGCGCCGCTATTCCAGGCAGGAGCTGGAGCGGCTGGCCTTCATCCGCCACGCCCGCGACCTCGGCTTCGCCGTCGAGGATATCCGCTCGCTGATCGAATTGAGCGACCACCCCGAGCAGCCCTGCGGCCACGCCGACAAGATCGCCCAGGAACAACTGATCTCGGTGCGGGACAAGATCGTCCAGTTGAAGCGGCTGGAGGCCGAACTCGAACGCATCGCCACCTGCTGCAATGGCAAGACGGTCGGCGACTGCTACGTTATCCGCGCGCTATCCGACCACGCGCTGTGCACTGACGAGCATGGGTGAGAGGCTGGTGCTGGCAGCGATCTAGGAGCTGTGAGGACACAAAGCAGACCTCGCACCGCCGCTGCAAGGCTCAGGTTCCTCGCCCCACGAAAGTGGGGAGAGGTGGCCGCGAAGCGGTCGGAGAGGGGCCTGCGCCAGCGGATATAAGGGGATTTCCCCCAGCCTGCCTCGGATAAGATTGCGCCCACTCCTACAACTCGATCCGAAACCGCAAACTCTCCGCCCCGCCATAGGCGGCGTCCTCGAAGAAGCGCTCGACGAGCTTGCCACCGTTGGCCAGGATCACCTTGTGCGATGCCGGATTGCCCGGTTTGGCGGTGATCTCGACATAGGGCAGGCCGACCGCCCTCGTCTCGTCCAGCATCAGCCGCAGCGCCTCGGTGGCGTAGCCGCGCCGCCGCTTCCACGGCACCACCGCATAGCCGATATGGCCGAGCACATGCGGCGGCAGTTCCGCCGTTCCTGGTTGCCAGCGGAAGCCGATCGAGCCCGACGCCTCGCCGTCCCAGATCCAACGGCGGAAGCCGGGCAGGCGCGGCACTTGCTTGCCGTCGGGCAAGGTGACCGGGCCGCCTTTGGCTTGGGGATCGTCGAGGTCGGCGAGAAAGGCCACCGGATCTTTTTCGATCGCCGCAAGCTGCTCGCGCGTCGCTTCCAGCAATCGCACATTGTCCGGCGACCAACCGCGCTCGAGCGCCGCCTTGTAGGACGGCAAATGTTCAAGCGCGGGTTTGACGATTTCGACCATGGTGCACCGGCGGAGACGCTACACCGATAAGATAGCAGCATTGCCCGGCAAGGCACGATCCACCAAAGCGCAGCCTCTTACGACAAGGGCCGCGTTCCCATCGCTGGAAACGCGGTCCTGATCCAAGTCCTTGGGAGGACGGCAATCCGGCATGGTCGCGCCGGATCGCCACTAGAGCATTTTGCAGCCAAGCGGAATCGCTTGGCGTCGCAGAAATGCGGCTAAAACAAACAGTTAGAGCGGGATGCCAGGTTCAATTCAAATGCATCCCGCTCTAGCGATCTCAGGCGATGTCGAAGCGGTCGGCGTTCATCACCTTGGTCCATGCCGCCACGAAATCCCTGGCGAATTTCTGCCCGGCGTCCGAGGAGCCATAGACCTCGGCGAGTGCTCGCAATTGTGCGTGCGAACCGAAGATCAGATCTGCGCGCGTGCCGGTCCACTTGACCGCCTTGGTCTTACGGTCGCGCGCCTCGTACACCTCTTCCGAACCCGGAACAGAGCCGGCGGCAGGATCCCAGACCGTGTTCATGCTGAGCAGGTTGACGAAGAAGTCATTGGTCAGCGTCCCCGGCCGGTCGGTGAACACGCCATGTTTCGACTTGGCCGTGTTGGCGCCAAGCACCCGCAAGCCGCCGACCAGCACCGTCATCTCCGGCGCCGTCAGCGACAGCAATTGCGCCCGGTCGACCAGCATGGCTTCGACCGACATTGGCTGCCTGCCCCTGACATAGTTGCGGAAGCCGTCGACTTTCGGCTCGAGCGGCGCGAAGGAATGAACATCCGTCTGTTCCTGAGAGGCGTCCATGCGGCCTGGCGTGAATGGCACCTTCACCTCATGGCCACCGTCCTTCGCGGCTTTTTCGACCGCGACGACGCCGCCGAGCACGATGAGATCTGCAAGCGAGACCTTCTTGCCGCCGGTCTGTGCCGCGTTGAACTCGTTCTGGATGCCTTCCAGCTTCGCCAGCACCTTCGACAGTTCAGCCGGCTGGTTGACCTCCCAGTCCTTCTGCGGCGCGAGCCGGATGCGGGCACCGTTGGCGCCGCCCCGCTTGTCGGAATTGCGGAACGTCGAGGCCGACGCCCAGGCGGTCGAGACCAGCTCGGAGACCGACAGGCCCGATGCCAGGATCTTCGACTTCAACGACGCAATGTCCTGCTCGCTGACCAATTCGTGGTCGACCGCCGGGATCGGATCTTGCCAGATCAGTTCTTCCTTCGGCACGAGCGGGCCGAGATAGCGAACGACCGGGCCCATGTCGCGGTGGGTCAGCTTGTACCAGGCACGGGCAAATGCCTCGGCGAACTGGTCCGGATGTTCGTGGAAACGCCGCGATATCTTTTCGTAGGCCGGATCGACCCTCAGCGCGAGATCGGTGGTCAGCATGGACGGCGCGCGGCGCTTTGACGGGTCGTGGGCATCCGGTACGGTGCCAGCGCCAGCGCCGCCCTTCGGCGTCCATTGATGGGCGCCCGCTGGGCTCTTCGTCAGCTCCCATTCGTAGTTGAACAGATTGTCGAAGAAGTTGTTGCTCCACTTCGTCGGCGTCGTGGTCCAGGTCACCTCGAGGCCCGAGGTGATCGCGTCGCCTGCGATGCCGGTGGCATGCTTGCTCGACCAGCCGAGGCCCTGCGCCTCGATGCCGGCGCCTTCCGGCTCGGCGCCTACAAGCGCGGCATCGCCGGCGCCGTGCGTCTTGCCGAAGGTGTGACCGCCGGCGATCAGCGCCACGGTCTCCTCGTCGTTCATCGCCATGCGGCCGAAGGTTTCACGGATGTCGCGTGCCGAAGCCAGCGGATCCGGCTTGCCGTTCGGCCCTTCCGGATTGACGTAGATCAGACCCATCTGCACGGCGCCGAGATGGCCTTGGAGTTCACGATCGCCGGAGTAGCGATTGTCGTCGAGCCACTTGGTTTCCGAACCCCAATCCACGTCCTGCTCGGGCTCCCAGACGTCGGCGCGGCCGCCGGCGAAGCCGAAGGTCTTGAAGCCCATCGATTCCAGCGCGACGTTGCCGGTGAGGATCAGCAGGTCGGCCCAGGAGATCTTCCTGCCATATTTCTGCTTGACCGGCCACAGCAGCCGGCGCGCCTTGTCGAGATTGGCATTGTCCGGCCAGCTGTTTAGCGGAGCGAAACGCTGCTGGCCGGCGCCGGCGCCGCCACGGCCGTCGCCGATGCGATACGTGCCGGCACTGTGCCAGGCCATGCGGATGAACAGCGGTCCGTAATGGCCGAAATCGGCCGGCCACCAATCCTGCGAATCCGTCATCACATGTTGCAGATCCTTGATCACCGCATCGAGATCGAGCGACTTGAATTCCCTGGCATAGTCGAACGCCTCGCCCATCGGGTCGGAGAGGTTCGATTGCTGATGCAGAACGCCGAGGTCAAGTTGGTTTGGCCACCAGTCACGGTTGCTCCTGCTGGAGGCCCCATGCGCAACCGGGCATTTGCCCTTGCTGTTGTCGTCTGTGTTGGCGTCCATGTCTTTCTCCGATCGTGGCTGTGTTGAGCTGTTTTCAACTGCTGCGTGAATAGGGACACTGGATGTCCCTGGAGGCGGTCCGTTTCATGGCAGGCGCGATAACCCCATGCCCGATACGCGACCGAATATGTTGGATGTCCTATCGCTGCACGCGCGCCCCGAACGAGGCGGGCTGCTCCTCATCTTCCTTGCAACTCCTATAGCAGAGCCACGTGATTAATTTAAGTTGGATTTCCTGATTACAGCGATAAGATGACATTATGACAAACCTGACGCTGAAGCAGCTACGTTATTTCGAAGCGCTGGCCAGACACAACCATTTCGGACGTGCTGCGGATGCGTGCGCGATCTCCCAGCCCGCCATCTCGGTGCAGATCAAGGAATTGGAGGAAACGCTTGGCACGGAGCTTTTCGAAAGAGGTCCGCGACAGGTCCGGCTGACCAATTTCGGCGAGGAGTTTGCCATGCGCGTCCGCGACATCCTGCGCTCGGTGGATGAGCTGCCGGATCTGGCCCGCGCCTCGCGCGACCGGCTGGTGGGGCGGCTGCGCATCGGCGTGATCCCGACGATTGCGCCCTACCTTCTGCCTGCAATCATCGGCAACCTCGCCCGCATGCATGACGGCCTCGATATCCACGTGCGCGAGACGCAGACGCAGAAACTGATCCAGGAACTGGCCGACGGCCGGCTCGACGCGGCCATCGTCGCGCTGCCGGTGTCGGAACCGTCACTGACCGAAATCGTGCTGTTTGCCGAGAACTTCGTGCTGGTCCGGCCGGGCGAGGACGCGGGAAAGCCGGTGCCCAATCGCGAAATGCTGCGCGAGATGCGGCTGCTCCTGCTGGAGGAAGGCCATTGTTTCCGCGACCAGGCGCTGTCGTTTTGCAACATGCATTCGGCACGCCCAAGGGAGTTGCTGGACGGCAGCTCGCTGTCGACCCTGGTGCAGATGGTCGGCGCCGGCGTCGGCGTCACCTTGATCCCGGAAATGGCCGTGCCGGTGGAGACACGCTCGGCGTCGGTCTCCATCGCCCACTTCGCCAGCCCGCAGCCGTCGCGAACCATCGGCATGATCTGGCGCAAGACAAGCCCGATCGCCAAACAGCTGCTGCGTATCTCCGAAGTGGTTCGCCAAGCGGCCGATGTGCTGCGCGCGCAGCACAATCCGGCATCGGTCGAGTTGAACCTGGCGGCAGCCGCCCAATGAAGGCTGCTCAAGTGACCGGATCTCAGCTTGCCACCTGGAACCGGATTTCACCCTTGTTCAGAAAACAGGTCTTGTCGAACAGCGACAGATCCAGCGGATTCGGCAACCGCACGTCGCTGATATCGGGAACCGGCTTCTTCGCCGGATCGTATGACCGGTCGATCTGCGAGATGAAGACGAGGATCAACCCCCTGTCGCGGGCAAAGGCCTTCAGCGTGCGGACTTGCGCCATCAGGTCCGGGTTTTCCCGCTTCTGATCGAGCAGTTGCAGATAGTCTATGACCACCAGCGTACCGCGCGCCGCCGCCGCCAGCGTTCTGACGATGTAGTTGGCGCTGATGGCATCGGAATTGTCGAACACGAACTGGTCGTTGAACCGCGCCGGATCCGCCCCGATGGCGCGAAACCGGTCGAGCACATCTCGTTGCGTATACTCCAGCGTGAAGAACACGCCGCGATGGCCTGATTTCATGGCTTCGATCGCGAGTTCGAGGCTCATCAGCGTCTTGCCGTGGCCTGGTCGTGCGCCGACCAGGACCAGGTCGCCGGGCGAAAGTTGCGCAAACAGTATACCGGCAGGTGCCACCTCGGCTGCCTCGGCTGCCTTGGCTGCCTTGGCTGCAAGCAGGCTCCAACTGGTGAAACCTTCCCGTGCCGCAACACGATCGAGCGCTTCGTGGAGCGCAATCTTGCCCTCGCGGGACAACAGCCTGGCTTGACGCTTCAAATGGTAGACGGGTGCGGACAGCTTCATGACAAACCTCCTGGTGCGAGCCGTTTCGCAACCCCTCCTTATGCCTGGCGCTCGAACAGTCGGTTCGGTGATCGGAAAGCCCTGCATGAATGATGCTTTCCCGTCGGAGGGAGGAGGCATGGGCGCGCCAGAATCAGATGATAGCTCAATCCGTGCGGGTCGAAAATCGCATATGCCTGGCATGGTGAAAAGCACATTGGCGATGGATCAGTGCGCTCCATAACTATCGACAGATGTCCACCATTTGCTAGGGTACCCGACTTGGCGTGGAGGCCGGTATGTATCTATTTGTTCTTTCGGCCCTTGCGGGCATTATTTTAGGCTCGGTCGGATTGGTTATGCTCATAAGGGGCCGAGGGGAGAAAACAGACCACGGCATTCTACGCTCATCTTATTGGTTTGCTGCGGCGGCGGCCGTCGTCTTCGTGGGCGCAGTTTCTTTTGTTGCGACATAAATTCGCGCTCTGTTGGCACGCCAAGTTCGGCGTCGGGTCGAAGCAGCCAGCCCCATAATATGCTGCCCTCCTAGTCGATGCGCTAAACAAGATGTGTTTCGCCGATTGATGCGGGACCATTTATGATCGATTCTCGGCGGCGCAAAGAATCGCAAGGCGCTCCGACAGGAGAATTGATCCGGTGCGGCTAAGATCTGTCTATCTGGGTGTCGTCGCCAGCCTTCTTGTCATGGTCATCGCAGCGGCGGCGTCGGTCCGATCATTTGCCGCACCTTCCGATGTTCCCGCCTGGCTGCAGGCCCATGTCGGCGACAGCGACGGTCAGATCTCGCGAGTGGTGCTGAAGCGAGCCCGCGCGCTTTACCTGAAAAAAGTGGCCCAAGGCGCCGTCAAGAACCGCTGCTACTTTGCCATGGACGCGACGCGCCCCAGCGATCTGGGCAATGGCAAGCCCGGACACCGCTATTATGTCATTTGCGAAAGCAGCCAGTCGTTTCGCGCGATTTCGTCGGGCCACGGCAGCGGCCGGAATTTGAAAGGCGTCGTCGATTTCGCCAACGGCAGACGCTGCGCGAAGAACTTCGGCAATGCGATGGATTCGTCCTTGACGGCCGGCGGCGCCTATATGACTAGCGAGGCGAAGACCTCGTTCAAGGGCTTCTACCGCACTGGCGCGAAACAGGATGCGGTTTTCCAGCGCACCTTCATACAGTTCGACGGCGAGGGCGAAGCCGCGAACGCCAGGCAGCGGGTGATCGGCGGCCACGCAGCCCAGGTGCTGCACGGCATGTGCCTGCGCAAAAATCCGAACAGCTCGCACGCCGACCATGACGGTTACGTGCCTTTCGGCAAGCTGGTGGACTATGCCGGCGGCCGCAGCAATGGCTGCACCAGTTGGTCGCCGTCAGACGCGCGGCAGATCATCACGATGGTCAAGGACAATCCGACGACGCTCTACATCTATCCTGAATCACGCGATGTCGCCGCGGTAGCAGCCGGCCGTTCGCAGGCGGGCGCCTATTGGAACGCATCCTGCCTGAAGGAAATCGGCGCTCCGAAATTCTGGCCGCGAAAGACCCTCGAGCCGATCATCGCTCAATACAGGAAGGATCACCCGGCGCGGCCGCCGCAGCCGGTGCCGATTTGCAAGGAGCCATGAGGTCCGCTTCCCCTAAATGCCTGCGGACTTCAAGCACGATCCATGTCGCGCTCCAGCTCAGCGCAGAAAGTCGAGCACGGCCTGCATGAACTCGGCAGGATACTCGACATTCGACAAGTGAACCGCGGGCAGGACGACAAGCTTCGCGCCGGGCACCGTCGCAGCGATCATATCCAGCATGAGGCGCCGGCATTGCGCCGTGCGCTCGAACCGCCGAAATCTGGCCGGTAGCAAGCGACCCGTCGCTACGGCATTAGCATGATGCTGAAAGCCTCGACGGATTCCTCGCTCTGTCCTGCGCCTTCATAGCGCTCGTGCAGACCGAAACCATGGAACGTTTTCCAAGGGCGCTCATTCAAGTATCAGGCGGCGCGGGGCCGTGGAACGAGAGGAGGTTACAATGAGGATTGCCGATTGTATGACGAGAGACGTTCAGATCGCCAGTCCGGAGCAAACCATACGCGATGCCGCCCGAACCATGGGCCGTCTCGACGCCGGCGTCATGCCGGTGGGCGAGAACGACCGGCTTGTCGGCATGATAACGGACCGAGATATCGCGATCCGCGGCATCGCCCAGGGCAAAGGACCCGACGCCAAAATTCGCGAGGTGATGAGCCCTGACGTCGAATATTGTTTCGATGACGAAGACGCCGATGATGTCCTTCGCAAAATGGGTGAGCTTCAAGTAAGGCGCCTGCCGGTGTTGAACCACGACAAGCGACTAATCGGCATTGTTTCGCTGGGCGACCTCGCCATGAATGGCGAATCGGCAGAAGCGGGTGAGGCATTGAGCGGCATCTCGCAGCATGGCGGACAGCATTCGCAGATGCATTGAGGTCAGCTTAACAAGTGCGGCGTCGCTGCCGACCAGATTGCGATAGCCGGCCCAGACAGAGGCGCATGTCGCTTGGTAGCAACCGCATGGTCTATCGTTCGGGTTTGGTGCCAATGTTGCGTGACGTCGACTATGTGCTGCGAAAACTCGATTGGATGCGGGCCGAAGGCATCTGGCCTAACGGCCTGCGTTATCTGTGGACCGATGCATTCGGGGTCGTGCTCTACATCTCACTCTATACGGAAACTGGCGAGGCCCGCTGGCTGGACGAGGCTGAGCGGCTTGTGGCCGATGTAGAGCGTGTGCTCGGCCGTCAGCGCGGACTGAGGATCGGGGAAGCGGCCGATCGTGACGGTCAGTATTTCCACTACCTGGCGATGTGGCTGTTTGCCTTGGCGCGTCTCGGCGATCTGAAGCCGCGATACCGCGCGCGCGGTATCGCGCTGGCGCGTGACATTCACCCGGCTTTTGTGATCCCCGGGCGCGGTGTGATCTGGAAGATGCAGGAGGACTTGAACAGTCCTTATCCCGGCTATGGCCTCGGCAGCATGGACGCCTACGATGGCTATGTCTCCTACCGGATGCTCGATGAAGACGAGCTGGCGCCCGAAATCGCGCAGATGCGTGACCTGATCGAGCGCGATTGGCAAACGCTCGATATCGAACAGGATCTCGGTCTCGGCATGATGCTGTGGCTCGCCCACTTCTTCCCCGCGGAGCCATGGGCCGAGGCCCAGACGAAACGATCGCTTAGAACCCTGGAAACGATGTGGGTCGACCCGCCAGGTTATTTCAGCCGCGCGCCGTGGCTGCGCGACACGAAGTTCGCTTTCACCAATTTCGGCGTGTCACTCGGGCTGCAGGCCAGCGACGTCTGGCCCGAGCGTGTCGGCACGTTGAACGCCTTCTTCGAGGACTGGCGCTCCGGTGACGAATATGATCGAGAGGCGATAACATGGGTGATGGCCTGCACCTCGCATCTTCCCGCTGCGTTTGTAGCTCGCGGACCGATCAAGAGTGGCTGAAATGCTCCCAGCCGAGGAAAAAATGCCCGGCAACATGCACAGCCGACGGTGCTCCAGATTTGTTGATTGGAACCAATGGCCTGCAACACAGTTAGAGAGCCAGCAAGTCCGGTTGTAGCCTTGCCGCCATGTGGACCGGCGGTTTCAAGGCCAGCCGACTAAGCTTCGGAAGCGTGGAAAGCACGCTTGATGGAGAAAAATCATGAACCAGTGGTCAAACGCCAAGCTTTGTGACGTGGCAAATCTAATCCTCGGAGCAGCTCTCTTCTTCTCTCCCTGGATATTCGCCTTCGCGGCAGGGACACAGTCCCAGAATGCCATGGGCAGCGGCATCGTGATTTTCTTGCTTTCGGTTGCCGCCCTCTCCGCCTTTGCTATTTGGGAGGAATGGTTGAACCTCGTTGTGGGTCTTTGGGTACTCGTGTCTCCCTGGGTCCTTGGATTCCAGGCAACCACGGCCATGAGCGTGCATGTGGTAATCGGCGTTCTGGTCGCGGTCCTTGCTGCGATCGAGCTGTGGATGATGTACCAGAACCCTCCAACGCAGTCTGCGGCCTAGCAGGACTGGCGTCGCTGCGGCGCCGATTGATCTAGCGGGTGTGGCCTGCACGAGCAAATGAACATGCAGGCGCCGCAGCGACGGGCCGCACAACCGCTAACGTCGACCCGTAGACAGCGTCGCCGACAGCCGAACGAGGAGGAGGTATGTCGACATGAAAGCAGTCCGCATCCATGCTTTTGGCGGACCGGAGGTTCTTTCGATCGATCAAGTCCCCTTTCCTCAGCCCCTTGACGACGAGGTTGTGCTCAGGGTCCGCGCGGCGAGCGTCAATCCGATCGACTACAAGACCCGCGAAGGTTCGACGAGCCAGCCCCTGCCGGTCACGCTCGGGCGTGACGTGTCCGGCACGGTGGAAATATGCGGCACGCGAGCGCATACGCTGAAGAAGGGCGACCCGCTATTTGCCATGCTTGGTCATGACCGCGGCGGCAATGCCGAATATGTCGTGGTCAAGGCGACGGAGGCGGCTGCGAAACCGGAGCGTCTAAGCCATATCGAAGCCGCAGCGGTGCCGCTTGCGGGCATCACTGCTTGGCAGGGCCTGTTCGATCATGGCGGCCTCAAATCCGGGCAAAGGGTTCTCATCCATGGCGGCGCCGGCGGCGTCGGTCATCTGGCGATCCAGTTGGCCAAGGCCGCGGGCGCGTTCGTCGCGACAACGGTTTCCGCCGAGGACATCGTTTTCGTCCGCGAGCTTGGCGCGGATCAGACGATCGACTACAAGGATCAGCGTTTCGAAGAGGTCGTCGATAAGGTCGATCTGGTGTTCGACCTTATCGCGGGCGACACGCAGGACCGCTCCTGGGATGTGCTCAAGCCAGGCGGGACGCTCGTTTCCACGCTTTCCCAACCTTCACAGGAAAAGGCAAACTTGCGTCGCGCGCGTGGCGTCTCCTATTTGGCCGAGCCGAATGCGGCACATCTCGCGGAGATCGGCCATCTCATCGACGCCGGCAAGGTCATCCCCTTCGTGCAAGCTATCTATCCTCTTGGAGAGGTCGCCAGGGCGGAGGAACGGCTGGAAAACGAGCATGTGCGCGGCAAGATCGTACTTGAGGTCTCAGCCTAACGACCTGATGGCAGCGATTGCGGATCTCTCCGACGGGATAGCGGTCGCCGCCATTCCGCGCATTTGGAAACAGCAGCTTCAGTTGTGTTCCGCGCTTGCCCAGCTGCGCGACCATTGGGCGCCAGTTGAGGAACGAATTCTGTCGGGCGGGTCCAGGCGCAATCGAGAGCGTTCCCGGATTCCGCCGACAAGCAGATCTCGACTGCCGGAGAAATTTTCTCAACGGATAGCGAAACGATTGCCCCCGAGCATCGTTTCGAGACTATGCATGAATGAACGAGGAGGCGATAATGAGCGCTACCGGTTTGGAGGTTTTCGACAGGACGCTGCAGACAACGAACATCTGGCTCGATGAGATCATGGACGATCACGGCCCGGATCGGCGGGTTGCATGGCACATATTGGGCGCGGTCTTGCGGACCTTAAGGGACAGGCTGCAGATCGGACTTGCGGCGAAGCTTGGGGCAGAACTGCCGCTGCTTGTGCGCGGCGCTTACTACGATCACTCCCGGCCCGCAGCTGAGCCAGACAAAACGCGCTCGCTGGAAGACTTCTCGCAGCAGATCGACGAGGAATTAAAATCGATCCGCCCCGTCGATCCCAAGGATGCAGCCCGCACGGTCTTCCGCGTTCTTGCACGGCATATTGATCTTGGCCAATCGGCAAAGGTTCGCGATGCGCTGCCGAAGGAAATCCAGGCTCTCTGGCCCGAAAGCATCGGCGTCAAATAGCGAGGGCAACGATTCTGGCGACTCCCAGCCGTCAATCCCGCAACCGGTTGGCGGCGTGATCCTGGCGCTGCTCAGTCGCGACCTGTCTGGAATCCAAGCCGCGTTCTCGGGAATGCTGTGCCTTGTCGCGATTGGATAGAACCTTGTTTTCTTCGAGCTTATCCTTTGGCGTTACGGTCATGGCGCCTGCGCCAGAACCCTTTCCCTGCGAACCTGCTCCGATGTGTTTCTTGCTGCCGCGTGCCATGGCCTGCCTCCAATCTATGCCAAAACGTCTCACGATGGGTGCCTAGTCGTCAGCACGGTTCTTGTGATGGACGCTCTCCTGGTTCTTGCCCCGGAGGATGTTGCGGTCGTCGGGATCGACGAGATCAGGTGCGTCGGTTCTTATGTCCGATCCCTTGCGCAGCGCTTCGCGTTCCGCCGCCGACCGTTTCAGATCCGCCTTCGCATCGAAATCCTTGCCGGCGTTCTTTTTGTTTTCCGCCTCTTCAATGATGCGAATTTGTTGATCGTGGGTTCTGCGTCCAGTCATCGCTTCCTCCGGAATGTTCGTGTTGTCGCCCGGATGAGGAAGTGGCGCGTCGCTGTCTCACGGCGTTGCCTGTCCGGGCCTGCCCTCGTGCTGATAATGGCAAAGCGACGGGATCGTTCCGAAAGGCGTCGAATAGTCTTCTCGCCAAGTGGCTTGGTTCGGCTTAGCGCTGCTGCCGCCTGATCTTCGGAGCCTTGGTGCCCTTCAAACGCCCGGCGACCGCCGGACTGGCGCCGGACGCCTTTTCCGTTGCGGTACCCGGCGTGGCTTGCCTCGGCGGGTTCTGCCCGTCCGACTGGTGGGTTCGGTCTTCCACTTCGCCCATCCGACGGGTGAGCCCCACTCCGCCGGCAGGCTTCTTGTTGCCGGCCGCATCCTGCGAGAATTTATCGGATGCGTCGGCATCGGTCTTTGCCGGATACTTCGTCGCACCGGTTTCGTAGTGGGTTTCGTTCTCAGCCATGACATCTCTCCGGTTGCATGACGGATAAACATCTCGGCGGTATCCGAGTTCCACTTCCCGGACTTGGATTCGGGAAGCGCCCGGCCGAATGAGGCTCTTCACCTTCGGTATGACGGACAGGCGCAGGACAGCCGATTTTTCCACCCCAGCGACGAGATGGGGGCGGCAACCCTTACTGCAGCAACCCCTTGACGATGCCGCTCGCCTTGCCGAAATCCATCTGGCCGGAATATTTCTGCTTCAGCGCGGCGATCACCTTGCCCATGTCCTTCTGGCTGGCCGCGCCAGTCGCCGCAATCGCCTCGCGCGCCGCCGTGGTGATGGCGGCATCGTCAAGCTGCGCCGGCAGGAAATCTCGGATGATCTCCATCTCGCCGCGCTCTTGCGCGGCCAGTTCCGGCCGTTTGCCGTCTTCGAACGCCTTTGCCGATTCCTCGCGCTGCTTCACCATCTTGGCCAGGATCTGCAGGATCTCCTCGTCGCTGGCCGGCTCCTTGCCCGAACCGCGATTGGCGATGTCGCGGTCGTGGATGGCGGCCTGGATCAGCCGCAATGTCGGCAGCCGGTGCTTGTCTTGCGCCTTCATCGCGCTCTTCAGGGATTCGGCGATTTTGCCGCGCATGGTGCATTCTCCTTCGATCGGCGCGGACAATAGCGCCGGGTGAGAGTCAACGCAAACCCTGATGTGCCAAGGCAAGCCTCTGATATTGCTTGATGAAATAAATCGAAGCCGCATTTCGCATGATCATTGACCGCCCTGCCCCCTTCCCCTATGTACTGGGCCTTGCATGAACTGAAGCTTGTGTGCGTGGAGGCCGCGAATTCGCCGCTTCGCGCCGTTTGCTGCGCGGATGGCCCGCCGGGCCTATGGAAGCGTGTAGCCTGATAGGAGTGCCGCCATGGCCGAGATGACGCCCGCCTGGGCCACTGAAAAGCCGACCGCCCTTCTGGTGCTGGCCGACGGCACCGTCATCGAAGGTCGCGGCTTGGGCGCCACCGGCTCCGCCGTCGCCGAAGTCTGCTTCAACACGGCACTTACCGGCTACCAGGAAATCCTCACCGACCCGTCCTATGCCGGCCAGATCGTCACCTTCACCTTCCCGCATATCGGCAACATCGGCACCAATGACGAGGACATCGAGGACCTCAACCCGGTCGCCCGTGCCGGCGCTGTCGGCGCCGTGTTCAAGGCCGATGTCACTAACCCGTCCAACTACCGTGCCGGCACCGGTCTCGACCAGTGGCTGAAGAAGCGCGGCATCGTCGCCCTGTCGGGCATCGACACCCGCGCGCTGACCGCGCTGATCCGCGAAAAGGGCATGCCCAACGCCGTCATCGCGCATGCGCCCGATGGCGTGTTCGACCTCGACGACCTGAAGCGGCGCGCCGCCGCATGGTCGGGCCTGATCGGGCTCGACCTCGCCAAGGAGGTCACGTCGGGCCAGTCATCGGTCTGGCGCGAGACACCCTGGGTATGGAACGAAGGTTTTGGCGAACAGGCCGACCCGACAATGCATGTCGTTGCCATCGACTATGGCGTCAAGCGCAACATCCTGCGCCTGCTCGCCGGTCTCGGCGCCAAGGTCACCGTGGTGCCGGCCAAGACCGGCGCCGAGGAGATCCTCGCCATGCAGCCGGACGGCATCTTCCTCTCCAACGGCCCCGGCGATCCGGAAGCCACCGGCGACTATGCCGTGCCGGTCATCCAGGACCTGTTGAAGACCGACATCCCGGTGTTCGGCATCTGCCTTGGCCACCAGATGCTGGCGCTGGCGCTGGGCGGCAAGACCGCCAAGATGCATCAGGGCCATCACGGCGCCAACCATCCGGTCAAGGATCACACCACCGGCAAGGTCGAGATCGTCTCGATGAACCACGGCTTTGCCGTCGATGCCGACTCGCTGCCGTCAGGCGTCGAGGAGACCCACGTCTCGCTGTTCGACGGCTCGAATTGCGGCATAACACTCACCGGCCGGCCGGTGTTCTCGGTCCAGCATCACCCCGAGGCTTCGCCCGGCCCGCAGGATTCGCACTATCTGTTCCGCCGCTTCGTCAACCTGATCCGCGAAAAGCGCGGCGAGGAATTGCTGGCCGAGCGGGCCTGATCCTTCCTTAGCCTCAGCCTTAGCTGGTTCCCAGATCGTCGGAATAGCCGGCCTTGAGCCGAGCCCATTGCGCTGTCGGGCGGCCGTCGGTGCGGATGCGTTGCTTGCCTTCCCACCATTGCGGCCAGCCGGCGGGCGAATCCTCCCACTTTTCCTGCCGCCCATAGACGGTCAGGTCGATCAGGCGATAGCTGTTGTCCATCGCCTCGACGCCGCGCATCGTCGTCCAGTAGGTCTCGTAGACGTCCGATCCCTGCCTGAGATAGCAGATCAGGTACATGATACCGGCCGGGCGTCCGGCGAGCAGCGTGTCGAGCGACTTTTGCGCCGAGTACCACGGCATCTCCCAGCCCATGAAGTCGCGGTAGCGGGCACTCTCTTCATACGGTCCCTGGCAGAAGGTGGCGTAGGTAATGTCGCGGGCATGCATGTAGGACAGCTCGCGCACCATCGATGTCACCCAGGTGCAGCCCTCGCACTGTTCCGGGGCCGGCTTGCCGGTGTACCACATGAAGTAATACGCTATCAGCATGCGGCGGCCTTCAAAGGCATCGAGCAGTGTCGTCTTGCCGTTCTTGCCTATCAGCTCTGCCGTGCCATCCACCTTGACCATCGGCAACCGCCTGCGGCTGGCGGCGATGGCGTCGCCTTCGCGGGTATGCGCCTTCTCGCGCAGCCTGAGCGTATCGATCCCGGCCTGGAACGTCGTGCGATCGACGATTTCGGGTGTTGGAAAGTCGGTTTTTGTCAGGTCTTTCATCTTGCTTCTCCCTTGCATCCTTGCTGGACCCAATCATGGTGTGCCGGCGGCGGCGTGCTTCTCGATCAGGTCGGCAACCGCGTCGGGATTGTCGGCCAGCACATAGTGGTCGGCGCCGGGAATCTGGGCGCCTTCGATATGGCTCATGCCTTTGGCGCGATAGCCGTCGAGGAAGGTGGGCAGCAGCGCGCCGAAAGGAGACTTCTGGCCGAAGGCAATGACCAGCGGGACGCTGTTCGGCGCCATCTGGCTAGCGTTCCACTCGGCATCCCCGGGGAATGCGCGATAAATCTCGAAGGCGGCGTGCAACTGCGGTGCGCGGTAGATGCGGAAATAGTATTTGCGCTCCAGCCTCGTGAACTTGCCGATGTCGAGGAACCAGCCAAGCATGGCGGCCTGTCGGCCGGGAACCACTTTTTCGGCGAGGCCGCCGGGCGCCTGGATGAAGCCGATGTGCCAGGTGCCGGAAATCGCCTTGTCCCAGCCGTCGATCCCGGGCATCGGAACATCGAGGATCAGTGCGCCGCGCAGCGCGCCGGGGAAGCGCCTGACATAGGCGTAGGTGACGATGCCGCCGAGGTCGTGCCCGACCACATAGGGCTTTTCCAGATGCAAGGCATCCGCCAGGCCATGGATTTGCGCAGCAAGATTGGCGGCTTCGTAGCCGCCTTGCGGCGGCGCCGAGCGGCCTATGCCGGGCAAGTCGACGGCAACGACGGTGAAGCGTTGCGCCAGTCGCGGCATGACGGCCTGGTATTCGGTCCAATCCTCCGGAAATCCGTGCACGAGGATGAGGGCCGGCCCATGCCCGCCACGCAGATAATGCATATTGCTGCCGTTCACAGCGGCCTTGGCCGAGGTGAAGCCGGGCGGTGCCTCGCCTGGGCGCCCGGCAGGCGCGGCGAGAGTTGCTGCCAACGTTGCGCCAATAGCGACGAGCACGAGCGCCACTCGATGAAGCATCCGGTTCAACATGATGATCTCCTCTCGTTTCGATCCAGCCCCGGCGCTGTTCCTCCCGATCTAACTTAGGGTGGGAGACCTGATTGATCAGAGTTACAAATGCAGCGCGATTGCTGGCCTGGGCGCCGCTCACCGGTCGACGGCATTCAAAACCGGTCATCCGGGCTCCTGAAAGCAGCCAATTCCCGGATCGTCGTACCTCGTCCTACGCCACCGGCCGGCCTTCGCTGGCCTCCAATATGGCGAACCATTGCTGGCGGTCGAGGCTGATTTCCAGCGCCTTGGCCATGGCGGCCAGCCGCTCCGGCTTCATCGAGCCCAGCACCGGAACCAGTCGGGCCGGATGGCGCAACAGCCAGGCGATGGTGACTGCGGCAAGATCGTCGGCACCGATCTCGGCGGCCACCGCGGCAAGCGCTGCGCGCACCCGTGCCTCGCACCCCTCCTTGCCGGTGAACAGCGAGCCACCACCGAGCGGCGACCAGATCATCGGCGCATAGGAAAGGCGCTGCGCATGGTCGAGACTGCCGTCGGTCAATGCGGTCGTTTTCAGCACCGACATTTCGATCTGGTGGAAACGGCAGCCGCGAGGCCAGGAGATCGAACTGCGACGACGCGAAATTGGAGACGCCGACCGCCCTCACCTTGCCTGATGTGACCAACCCGGCCAGCGCGGCCGCCATCGCGTCGGCATCCATCAGTGGATTCGGCCGGTGCAGCAGCAACAGGTCGAGATAGTCGGTGCCGAGATTGGCGAGCGAGCGGTCGACCGAGGCCGCGATATGGGCGGCACTGGTGTCGTAGTGCTTCAGGCGGTGGTTTGGCCGGTTCGGCGATTTCAGCATGATGTCGCATTTCGAGATCAGCTCGATGCTGTCGCGCTTGCCTTTCCAGCGTGCCAGCCCGGCGCCGAAGGCCGCTTCCACCTCGTAGTGTCCATAAATGTCGGCATGATCGAAACTGGTCAGGCCGAGATCGATGGCGGTTCCGATCAGCCGCGCAACTGCCTCGGCATCAGGGCGGGCAGCGCTGTCGAGCAGACGCGAGGCGCCAAAGACGAGGCGCGATAGCGACAGTCCGTCCCTGGTGAGCGCTATGCGGCTGTCGTGACTCATACCTGCGCGCCATCTTCGGCAACGCCGGTGGTGACATTCGTGCGCGCGACCGGCCTGGCCACTTTGGTGACGAAGACGATGAGCGCCAGCATCAGGAAACATGCGCCAACCAGATAGGGCGCGCCGCCGAAGGTCACGGGCGCGCTCGGCCCGGTGAACCAGGAAAAGATCGCCGTATAGAGCAGCGGCGTGATGATCGAGGTGATCGAGAAGATCGAGGTCATCGCGCCCTGCAGTTCGCCTTGCGCGGAAGGCGGCACCTTGGCGGCGGCGAGGCTCCTCAGCGGCGGATCGGCCAGCGCTTCGAGACAGCCGAAGACGATCACCGCATAGATCATCCAGCCTTGCGACGCGAACGCGTAGCCGAAGGCGCTGAGTCCCGTAAAGGCAAGACCGATGACCGCCGTCCTCCACTCGCCAAGCCGGGGGATCACGCGCGGCAGCACCGTCGCCATGACGATCGCGCCGCACAGGCCGAAGGCGCCGAGCGAGAAGCCGATCTGCTGCTCGCTCCAGCCATAGCGATAATTGGAAACGAACGACCAGACCGCCGGATACATCATGTGTCCGAGCGTCATCAGGAAGAAGACAAGCCCGATCCAGCCGATGCCCTGATATTGGCGCATCTGGAGGAGCGTGCCGACCGGGTTGGCGCGTTTCCACTCGAAGCGGCGGCGGTGCTTGTCGTCAAGCGTTTCCGGCAACAGGAACAGCGCGATCAGGAAATTCACGAAGGCGAGCCCGGCGCGAAATAGAACGGCACGCGCGGCCCGAATGTGCCGAGCAGCCCGCCCAGGACCGGTCCGATGACGAAGCCGACGCCGAAAGCGATGCCGAGCAGGCCGAAATTCTTCGCCCGGTTCTCATCGTTCGAGATGTCGGCGATGAAGGCGGATGTCGTCGAATAGCTGGCGCCCGAAATGCCGGCCAGCACACGCCCGATGAACAGCATGGGATAGGACCAGGCGACGGCGCAGATCAGGTTGTCGATGGAAAACGTCAGCACGGAAGCGAGCAGGATCGGCCGCCGTCCGAATCGATCGCTCAAGCCGCCCATGATGGGCGCGAAGAAGAACTGCATCGCCGCATAGACGAAGAACAGCCAGCCGCCTTCGATCGCCGCTCCGCTGATGCTGACCCCGGTCAATTCCCTGAGATAGGCCGGCAGCACCGGCATGATCATGCCGAAGCCGATAATGTCGAGCAGCAGCGTGGTGAAGACGAGCGCAAGGCCCCGTCTGGCGGTTTTGGGGTCGATCATGATGGGTCAAGCTCCTCTGCTCGCCCTGGGGCGCAGGCGGACGCACCTTATAGGCAAGCCCGCTACAAGGAACAATAAGGGAACAGGCCGGATTCTTTCATCCTGACATCACCTGACGGCGCCTTCGCCGGCAGATCAGTGGAGGAAAGGCGCGTGCCCGAGACCGCTTTTTCGAAATCCGCTCAGGCGAGAAAACGCCATCAGATGGCGGCCAGAGTAGAATTTCCAAACGGTCTCGTCAGATTGGTCCGCTCAGCGTGTTGCAATCCGAAAGCTTGCCGCTCTTGTAACCGCGCGTCAGCCAGGTCTGTCGCTGCTGCGAGGTGCCGTGGTTGAAGCTTTCCGGCACGACATAGCCCTGCATCTTCTTCTGCAGCGTGTCGTCGCCGATCTGCTTGGCCGCGTTCAGCGCACTTTCGAAGTCGCCCTGCTCCAATATGCCTTTCTGCGCAGTGTAGTGCGCCCACACGCCGGCGAAGCAGTCGGCCTGAAGCTCGATGCGCACCGACATCTGGTTGGCCTCGACCTCGCCCATGCTTTGCCGCATCTGGTTGAACTTGGACATGATGCCGGTCAGGTTCTGCACGTGGTGGCCGATCTCATGCGCGACCACATAGGCCCGGGCGAATTCACCCGAGGCGCCGAATTGCTGATCGAGCTGCTGGAAGAAGGTCATGTCGAGATAGACCTTGTGGTCGCCGGGACAATAGAACGGTCCGGCCGCGGCGGAGGCAAAGCCGCAAGCCGAGCGGACCTGGCCGGAAAATAGCACCAGCTTCGGGTCCTCATAGGTCAGCCCCTGCGATTTGAAGATGCCGGTCCAGGTATCCTCGGTCTCGGCCAGCACCGTCGCCACGAACTGCTTCATCTCGTCACTGGCGGGCGTACCCGCGCCGCTATCCTGGCCACCGCCGCTGTTGTCGGTGATCTGGCCGCCGCCGCCCGGCAGCAGGCCGCCGTCGCCGCCACCCAGGATCGTCGACGGATCGAAGCCGAAATACCATCCGGCCAGCACCACCAGGATAACCAGGAAGATGCTGCCGCCGCCACCGGTGCGGCCGCCGATCGGAATGCGGAACTGGCCAGGGCTGCCGCCACCGAGCCCGCCACCGCCGCTGTCGCTGCGGGCGTCCTCGATATTGTCACTCTGACGACGACCCTTCCAGAGCATGGCAACTCCTCGCGCTGCAAACCTCCCCGTTGCTCCGGGGCAACAACAATTATCCCAATGGTTGCGTCAAGTCACAGCATTTTTCGGTGGCCTTTTTGGCCACACGGGTCGCCTTGCGGCCAAGTTCGTTGCGGCAAGTGGCTGGGCGTTGCAATCGTCCCCATGGCCGAGACTATCGAAGACCGTTAATGTCCGTTTCTCTGGGAAGCGAGGGGCGCTTGCGGACGATCGGCCAATTCCTGCTGTTGCTGATGGCATTGACTTGTTTCGGTATCGGGTCCGCCCGTGCCGTCACGCTCGATTCCAGCGTCGCCGTCACCGATCCCGCCACCTTGCAGGCGCTGGAGCGCGGCGGACTGTCGATCAGCCGCCTGCTCGGACCCGCACTCGGCCTCACCCGCGAGGTCGACAATCGCGGCCTGTTTTCGGTGCCGGCGCTGGCCACGGTGCGCGACACGGTTAAACAGCAGATCGCCGACGAACCGAAGACCAGTCCAGACCCCTATGTCGCTGATATGGCCAGGTCGAAGGACACCAGCCAGAAATTCAATCCGAAATACATCGACGACGACGGCTCGACGCTCGACCTGACCGGCGTCGTCAACCGCATGGACCGCGGCTATCTCGGCCACACCGAATGCGGCGAGATCCGGCTGATCTACCGCTTCCACTATTCAGTCGCGGAAAAGCCCGCCAGGGGCAAGGCAAGCCAGCGCATCTCCTCGCGGCTGCCGCTGACCATGAGCCTGGTCTTCAACGCCAACCCCCGCCAAGCGCAAGCCCGCGCCTCGAAGGACCTGCCGCGCGCCGCCGATGTGTCCTGCGCCGAAATCGCCCAGCGCTGGCTGGCTGCCGGGAAACAGGACCTGCCCCCCGACCAGCTTGCCGCCTGGCTGCGTTCCGACGAAGGGCCGTTGTCCGGCGCCATGCTGAACGCCTCCCAGATCATGCGGCTCGAGCTCAACATGCAGGTGCTCAGGCTGTCTGCCTCGACACGGCGCGATTTCGGCGGCCATGCCGAATATCTCCTGAAGATCTTCAAATGGGATCCGGCCACGTCCAGCTTCTATGAAGCGAAGATGGAAAACCAGATCGACCGCGCCACCGTGCTGGCCGACAAGCCGTCTTTCGCCAAATGGCTGCTCACCGACCGCAACATCTACGACCTCGACCATGGCCGGCTGGTCATCGACGAAAAATTCCTGGCCAAGAGCGCCGTTTCCGTCGCGCCCGGCGGCCTCAGCCGGTCGCAGAACAACATCGCCCATGGGCTGGTCGACGACGCCGACATCGACAAGGCGCTGAAGGACTATGTCGCCAAAGGCAACATGCTCGCCACCATCAAGTCGGTGGCCGGCTTCGAATTGCGGCTCAACGAAATGAGCTGCACCGGCTGCCACCAGACGCATGGTATTGCCGGCTTCCACTACACCGGCGCAGATCCGGCCAGCGAGCCGCGCCGCAACGCAGTCTTCGTGCCTGGCTCGGCCGTCTTCTTCGCCGACCTCCCGCGTCGCCGCGCCATCGTCGAACAATTCGCCGCCGGCGGCCACCCGGACTTTACACGCGGCTTCGCCGCCCGTCCGGACGCGAAATATGCCGAGGCGCTGAAGGGCACCGACCTCTCCAATGGGTGGGGCTCGATCTGCTATCGCGGCGAGGACCTAAGCTTCAAGGACTGGAGCTGCGGCGCAGGCCTGCGCTGCGCCGGCGTCCATGAAAGCGCCATCCATCCGGGCTTCGGCACCTGCGTCAGCGAGGCCGGCACGGCGGTCGGTGATCCCGTCGAGTTCGGCGAGATCAAAATGTCGACCTGGGGCAACGACCGGTATTGCCGCCTGTCGCCAGCCACCGCCAAGACCTGTGCCATCGACCCGGCGCGGGACAAGAAACCGCTGGTCAAGCTCGCCGGCTACGGCGCGGCGCGCCAGCGCTATGACAATCCCGAACAGAAAACAGGCGGCTTTCCCGGCGGCATGCTGCGCAAGGCGAGCTGCGACAAGCTTCCCGACGAGGCGACGTGCGGCCGTCTCGCCAAGACCGGCTTCAACGACTGCGTCGCGTCGGGCAAGGACCACAAATTCTGCACCAGGGAATTCACCAAGACCGCCGGCCTGCGCGCCTGCGACAAGGCGCATCCCTGCCGCGAGGACTATATCTGCACATCAGGCTACGACGATCTGGCGGAAGCGAAAGCCGGCAAGGGCACCTGCATTCCGCCCTATTTCATCTTCCAGTTCCGCGTCGACGGCCACCCGCGCAGCTGGGTGCAGGATGTCAGGGAGTGAGGGACCGGTTTGCCGCAGGCAAATTGAAAGGTCCAGTGGACCTTTCAAAGGATCCGAACGCCCGGAGCCATAGCGGAGGGCCAAGCGGTGCTGCCCTCAGCGAGTCTAATCTTTCTGCTTGGCGCCGGCGCTCTTGCCGTCGGAACTCTTCGAACGTTCCTCGAAACGCGCCGCGCCCTTTTTCAGCGGATGGCCGGTTTCGGCCTCGGTCTTGCGCTCATCGCTTGCCGCCGCCTGTTTCAGTCCCTTGGCCGCCTGCTTGCCCTTTGCGGTCGGTGCCTGTTCAACGCCCATCGCTTCCTCCCTTGCCGCGCGACTTGCGCGAGTGTCACAAGCAACGTCCTTAGCGTGCGGGGGTTCCGGCGGCTCGGGAAATGCGGCGGCGAGTGCGGCTCAGCGCGCCGCCGTCATCGCTTTTCGAAACGCTTCCAGCGTCTCGGCGCTGACATGGTGCTCGATGCCCTCGGCATCGATGCGCGCCGTCTCCGCACTGACACCGAGCGAGCGCAAAAAAGCTTCCACCGTCTGGTGGCGGATGCGGCTTTCCTCCGCGACCTTGCGGCCGGCGTCGGTCAGGAACACGCCGCGATAGGGCTTTCTCGACACCAGCCCGTCGGCGCACAGCCTGGTCAGCATCTTGGCCACGGTCGGTTGGGCGACGCCGAGCCGTGCGGCGATGTCGACCTGGCGGGCCTCGTTGCCGTCCTCGATCAGGTCGGCGATCAGCTCGACATAATCCTCGACCAGCGCGCTGCGGCGCGCTTCGCGCGTCTGCCGGAATCCCTCCGAATGAACATCGGCGTCAGGCAATGGCTCGCGCGGGACCGGTCTGTTCTTCAGCGCCAATACGCGCTCCTCCTCGGAGTTTTAGCCGTTGCTGCATTCATAGCACGGGCTTTGATTCTTCAGGCCGTTTATTTGCATTCCACCACAGGTGCAACCGGCGTCTTCGATTGCCCCAGCGGCTGCCAGATAAAAGCACGAACAATGAAATATAGCATATTGAATAATGTTGAGCCATGGCATAGCTTAACGGAATATGGACCAGTTTCGCGGAAAGCCCTCCCTCATGTCCGACGTCGAAGCCACAATTCCCCGCTCCTCATGGCGCTTCGCCAGGCCCGAGGAAGACGAACTGCCCAGCCTGAGCGAAGTCAATTCCTCCATCGCCGTGCCGAATTCGGGCGTCTGGTTCCGTCGCCTGTTCGCCTTCATGGGCCCCGGCTACATGGTCTCGGTCGGCTACATGGATCCCGGCAACTGGGCGACCGACCTCGCCGGCGGCGCGCAGTTCGGCTACACGCTGCTGTTCATCATCATGCTGTCCAACCTGATGGCGATCCTGCTGCAGGCGTTGGCGGCACGGCTCGGCATCGCCACCGGCCGCGACCTTGCCCAGGCCTGCCGCGCCTATTATCCCCGTCCGGTCAACTTCGTGCTGTGGATCGCCTGCGAACTGGCCATCATCGCCTGCGATCTGGCCGAGGTCATCGGCACCGCGATCGCGCTGCAGCTTCTGTTCGGCATTCCGCTGATCGGCGGCGCCATGCTGACGGCGCTCGATGCCTTCCTCGTGCTGCTCCTGATGAACAAGGGCTTCCGCTATCTCGAAGCCTTCGTCATCGCGCTTTTGATCATCATCTTCAGCTGCTTCGCCATCCAGATATTCGTCGCCGCCCCGCCGGCCGGCTCGATCCTGCACGCGATGTTCGTGCCGTCGTCGGAAATCGTCACCAATCCGGCGATGCTCTACATCGCCATCGGTATCATCGGCGCCACCGTCATGCCGCACAATCTCTATCTGCACTCCTCGATCGTACAGACCCGCGCCTATGAACGCACAGACAAGGGCAAGCGCGACGCCATCAAATGGGCAACGACGGACTCGACCATCGCCCTGATGCTGGCCTTGTTCGTCAACGCCTCGATCCTGATCGTGTCGGCGGTCGCCTTCCACAACACCGGCCATCAGGACGTCGCCGAGATCGGCCAGGCCTTCGAGCTTTTGTCGCCGCTGCTTGGCCTCGGCATCGCCTCGATCCTGTTCGCGGTGGCGCTGCTGGCTTCCGGCCTGAACTCGACGGTGACGGCGACGCTGGCCGGCCAGATCGTCATGGAAGGCTTCCTGCGCCTGCGCATCCCCAACTGGGCGCGCCGGCTTCTGACGCGCGGCCTCGCCATCATCCCGGTGGTGGTCGTCACCGCGCTCTACGGCGAAAAGGGCACCGGCCAGTTGCTGGTCTTCAGCCAGGTGATCCTGTCGATGCAGCTGCCCTTCGCGGTCATCCCGCTGGTGCAGTTCGTCTCCGACAAGAAGAAGATGGGCAACCTCGCCATTCCGCGCGGCGTCGCGGCCCTTGCCTGGGTGGTCGCCGCGATCATCCTGGTGCTCAACTTCAAGCTGCTCTACGATACCATGTTCAGCGTCGGCTGAACTCCGCCTCGCCGGGAAACCGGCTACTCTGCGCGGAGCTAGCCCTCGCGACAAATCGGCAATCCGCGTTATGTTCTCCGGCATCATGACCCGGATCGAAGACATCAGGAAATTCTACGCGCGGCTGATGGCGGCCAATGCCGGCTCGCCCGATCCGCGCCTGGAGGCGGTTTTCGCCCAGGTGCCGCGCGAAGCGTTTCTCGGTCCCGGGCCGTGGACGATCATCGCCGGCAACGGCAAGATCACGACGCCCAGCGCCGATCCGGCGCACATCTACCAGAACGTGCTAGTGGCACTCGACGACGACAAGGGCATCAACAATGGCGAGCCCTTCCTGCACGCCATGTGGATCGGTAAGCTTGCACCGAAACCTGGCGAAGCCGTTACTCATATCGGCGCAGGCACCGGCTACTACACCGCCGTGCTGGCCAGGCTGGTTTCATCAGGCGGCACCGTCACCGCTTTCGAACTCGACGAAAACCTGGCCGATCTCGCGCGGAAAAATCTCGAAACCTATGGCAATGTGACCGTCGTCCATGGCAATGCGGTAACGGTGCCCTTGCCGCCATCCGACATCATCTATGTCAATGCCGGCGTCGCCGCACCACCGGCCGGATGGCTGAAGGCGTTGCGCTCAGGCGGCCGCATGATCTTTCCCTGGCGTCCGGCCGAGCGTGTCCCTCTGGCGGTGATGGTGACCCGCACCGAAAAGGGCTTCGCTTGCGATCCGTTCATGCGGTCGTGGTTCATTCCCTGTGTCGGCGCCTCGGTTGCGGGCCCCGCGGCGATAATCCCGACACGCGAGCAAGCCGCGCGCAGCCGCTCGATCTGGCTGATGCAGGACAAGGCGCCGGACCGCACCGCCACGGCAATCTTCGGCGATGTCTGGTTCTCGTCGAAAAATCTCGACGCCAGGCCGCGCACCAGGCCGCGCAAATGACGGTGATTTGCCAAAATTTCACATGTCCTGTCGGACCGATGAGCACTCGCCCGTCCTTGGGCTGAAATCCCGCCGCGACGGCGTGGATTGAGTTAAAGGGAGCAGACAATGAGAAAGATCATCGCAGCGACATTCGTCAGCCTCGATGGCGTCATGCAGGCGCCCGGCGGTCCGGAAGAGGATCCAGTCGGCGGCTTCAAGTTCGGCGGCTGGACCTTCCATTACTTTGACGAGGTGGCGGGCGCGGCAATGGATGAACTCTTCTCCAAACCCTTCGCCCTGCTGCTCGGCCGCAGAACCTACGACATCTTCGCCGCGTACTGGCCGTATCAGAAAGATCCGATCGCGGACGCCTTCAACCCTGCGACCAAATATGTGGCGACGCATCGGCCTGACACCCTCACCTGGCAGAACACGCAGTCGCTTGGGCCCGATATCGTCGCGACGTTGCGCCGCCTCAAGCAGGAGGATGGGCCTGACCTGCTCATCCAGGGATCGGGCAATCTGATCCAGACCTTGCTCGCCAACGGGCTGATCGATGAGATCCGGCTGATGATCTTCCCGCTGTTGCTGGGCAAGGGCAAGCGGCTGTTCGGCGATAGCGCGATGCCGGCCGCCTTCAGGCTTGTCAAGTCGCAGACCTCCAGCACCGGCGTCATCATGGCGACCTACGAGCGCGCGGGCGAAATCAAGGTCGGCTCCTTTGTCACGGGAGAGCCATCAGAAGCCGAACTCGAGCGGCGCAAGAACTGGAAGTAGCAGGACGACCTTGGCACCTTTCCTCTCCCTCCGGAGGGGGGAGAGGTGGCGCTGCGAAGCAGCGACGGAGTGGGGGAAGCCATTCACCAAATGCACCGCCGTAAGACAGAACGAAGCGGGCAAGAAGACTCAGGTCAGCGGTAATCAGGCGGAAAGGATCGACCCCCACTCCCTAGCACGTCGCGACGCACCACTACCCCGCAAAACCGGGGGAGGGGACCCAAAATTATTAACA
>NZ_JAMYRC010000023.1:0-99942 GCF_040321205.1 Mesorhizobium sp. M0496
CGGCGGCCAGGTGTGCGGCGTGTGCTGCACGCGTGTGTCGTGGAGGGGGTTGGGGGGTTTCGCTAAGGGGGTCTTCGCAGCCTTGCCGGCGTATACTTTGTTGCGGGGGGGGGGGCCCTCCCCGCCCCCCCCACCGCCGATGAGGAAGGTCAGTGCCTTGCTGTCAGGCAAAGCTGTCGCGCAGGCTGGTCGCCGTACCGGTAAAGCGGCCACGCACCACGCCGACGACCGCGCCGAGCACCAGCCAGAACACCAGATTAGTCACTGTCACCGCCACCACGAACTGGTGATGCAGGCCTTCCGGGATCGGCGTCTCGAAACTGTCGGGCTGCGGCGCGCCGACAATATGCGGCGCGACGATCAACGCCACGGCCAGGATCGCCAGCGGCAGCGACTTGCGAAAGGCGATCAGGCCGAGCCCGGCCGCGGTCGCCGCCACCGTTGCCCACCACCAGATCTGGCGCTCGGTCAGATCGGCCGCGGGCATGGCCGGCAGTTCCGGCGGCAGGCCAAGACCCGGTGCCAGCGTGAACACGGCAAAGCCGGCCAAGCCCCAGAAGACGCCCTGCCGCCAGCCACCGATGCCGCCGGCGAATTCGGAGACTGCAACCAGAATCAGCGCGAAACCGATGCCGGTGACAATATTGGCAAGCACGCTGAAGGCGAAACGCTCGAAACCGTCTGCCGGCGCCCAACCCTCATCTTCGGCGGCCGGAGCGACTTCCGCCGCCGGAGCGGCTGTGCTCGTGGCATTGCTATCCGTTGGGGCCGGAGCGGCATGGTCATGGTGATGCCCGCCACCAGCCTGTTCGTAGACTTCCGCCTTCAGGATCAGCGGCACGGTGGCGTAGGCCTGCATGCAGGCGAGAACGACACCGGCCACGAGCCCTGCGATCGCCGCGATGAACACGACGTTGCGAAACAGGTTCATGATGTCAGATCCTCGTCAGTGGCAGGGAAACGCCATCGAATGGCGATAGTCGTGAGCCGCATTGTGGACTGCATCGATATGCGAGAAGCCGACAAAGCCCATCACGAAGATGCCGAGAAACGCAGCAAGAGCGAGCTGCATGAAGCGCGACTGCGAGGAGACGGAGGCGCCGAGGGAGACGGAAGCAGTAGTCATGTCTTGTCCTTTCGCCCTCCACCCGAGGGCATCGAAGTCAGTTTCCTGTCGCCGGCAGGTCTCCTGGCTCACGGATCAGCGCCCTTCCCCACCTTCCCGAAGAACAATCTTCAGTGGCATATGGAGAGGACTACCGCACACAGTTGCGGGGGCAGCCACGGCATTGGGCGAAACTCGCCCGCACCGCATTCCCTCTTGGCTCCAAAATGGAACCGACGACATCAGCGACTATAGGCAGAATCCTCGCCTCCGGCAAACCAAATTCCGCCGGCAACCATTGCGAATGCGTCGTGCCAGGCAAGGGCCGCCGGTGCCGCAATTGACAATTTTCCTGGCCGGGTGTCGGCTGGCACCTCCATAGGAAGCCAGCCCATGCAGCCCATTGCCAGCGAGCGCGATCCCTACAACGGCCTGACCCGGACCGAACCGACGCTGCCTTCGTCGGCCTATTGGGATGCAGGCACCTACCAAAACGATCTCGACGCTATCTGGTACAGAAGCTGGCTGCTGGTCTGCCGCGAGGCCGACCTTGCGCAACCGATGGCTTTCCGCACCTTCCGCATCGGCACGCAGGGGATTGTCGTGCTGCGTGACGAGACCGGCGAACTGCGCGCCTTCCACAACACCTGCCGCCATCGCGGCTCGCAGCTTTGCCGGGAAAGCGAAGGCCGGCTGAAGGCGCGGCTGATCACCTGCCCCTACCACGCCTGGTCTTATTCCCTGCGCGGCGATCTCGTGCGCGTGCCGTCGAAATCGCTGCCTGAAAATTTCGACAAGGCCGATCATCCGCTTTATCGCGTAGCGCTCTCGGTGTGGCGCGGTTTTATCTTCGTCAATCTCGCTGAAGACGCGATCGGTTCGGCGCAGACATCCTTCGATCCCGCATCCGGCGATCTCGGCAACTGGCCGCTGGAGACGTTGGTAAGCGGCCATGTGCTGCGCAAGGTTATGAACTGCAACTGGAAGATTTTTTGGGAAAACTTCAACGAATGCCTGCATTGCCCCGGCGTCCACAAGGACCTGTCGCGGCTGGTGCCGATCTATGGCCGCGGCCTGATGGGACGACACGACGATCCCGAATGGACGCGCCATGCCGACAATGACGCGCCGGAGTTTTCCGGCGGCCTGCGCACTGGCGCCGAGACATGGTCGAGCGACGGCCAGGCGCACGGGCCGGTCTTTTCGGGCCTGACACAGGCCGAGCGCACTGCGGGCCAGACCTACGCCACTAGCCTGCCGTCGATGTTCATCGTCGGCCATGTCGATTATGTCCGCACCGTGCGGCTGGTGCCGCTCGGCCCCGAACAGACCGAGCTTGTCGCCGAATGGCTGTTTACGCCCGAAGCGCTCGCCGCGACCGACATCGACAACATCGTTGCCTTCGGCACCCAGGTGCTGGAGGAAGATGCTGACATCTGCGAGGTCAACCAGAAAGGCTTGCGCTCGATGCGCCACACGGCCGGCGTGCTGATGCCCGAGGAATACGACCTGCACCGCTTCCACAACTGGGTGCGCGAGCGGCACGCGGCACTCCCGACCAAGCCCTGAAGATCAGAGTGATTTCGGCAGGTAGCGCCAGGTCACGAAGCCGCAAATCGCCGCCAGCAGGCCGAGCGTGACAAACACCGAGCCCAGCCCGAAGAAGGCCAGCACCACCGAATAGACCAGCGGCGGCGTTAGCTCGGAAAAGTCGAGATAGGTGCGGTAGACCGCCGCCATCTGTGATCTTTCATAGGAGCGCACCGAGCGCATGAAGGCGGTCGAGCCGAGTGCGTCGAGCGCGATGGTGAAGAAGGCGCCGCCAAGCAGGAAGGCGCCGGTGAGCAGCGGCACGGTTTCGCCGACGAAGCCTGCCGCCAGCAGCATGGCCGACATGGCGAAATAGGCAAACGTCATGGTCCGGCGGCCGCCAAAGCGCTTTCCTGCCTTGCCCCAGAAGATGGCCATGAACAGCAGCGCGTTACCGGCCGAAACCAGCAGGCCGCCGGCCAGCTTGCCCTCGCCGGCGATCACCATGAACAGCGGCCCATAGACGAAGAACGTCGTCCAGAAACAGGAGCGGCCGAAGGCGATCAGCCAGGCCAGCCTGAGTCTTGGCTGGGCGATGAAGCGGCCGATATTGGCGAGCGGATTGACCGGGCGTGTCTTGCCCGGACGGATCGACGGATTGTCGCCGAGCCGGTAGGTCCAAAACAGCGCCAGCAGGGCCAGGGCGAAGATCGCGACCGCGCCATGCGCGGCATAGATGCCGAAGCGTGTGTAGAGGAAGATGCCGAGCGTCGGCCCACCCGTCCAGGCCAACATCGACCATGCCATGCGCAGCGATTCGGCCTGCATGAAATCGGTCTTGCGGATGTGATCCATGATGTAGAGGTTGAGCGTGATCGACAGCGCGCTGGCGCCCATCACGCGGCACAGCATGCCGGCCAGTTGCCCGGCAAGCGTGTGCGTGACGAAGAACAGCGAGCCGATGGCCAGCAGGCAGGCGCCAGCCGTGTAGATCCAGCGGCGGGCAAAGCGGCGGATCAGCATCGGCATGAACAGCGTCACCGACAGGCCGAGCATCGCCACGACGGTGTAGAGGATCGAGACGATCTGCTCGTTATGCAGGATCTCGTAGGCCTGGATCGGGATGACGCTCGACACCGTAGCGCGGGCGAAGGATTCGACCGCGTAGAGCGAAGCGAAGGTGCGCGCGTCCGCGGCCTTGAGGGCCGGTAGCCAGATCGGATGGCGCACATGGGTGGACATTGCTTCCCCAAAGCAGAATCTATCGGGCCAAATCTGCCGTGGCGACCCCAGCGCCAATAAGAGGAAACCGACGCCTATCGGGCAAAAGCGAAGTCGGCCAAAGGCTTCCCGGCACTGGCCCAATGCGGCGGCTGATCCGGCGTCCTCGGCAAAATTCCCGGCCTTCTTTTGTTCGGTGCAACCGTGATAGTCGTTTTGCGGGGCTGAATCAGAATGCGAGACCATGAGCATCCAAACGCCGACCGCACCCGTTCAGGATCGACCAAGGCGCATCGTCGCCATCGACATTGTGCGCGGCATCGCGCTGATCGCCATGGCGAGCTACCATTTCACCTGGGATCTGGAATTCTTCGGCTACACCGATCCCGGCCTGACCGCCTTCGGCTGGTGGAAGATCTACGCACGCTGCATCGCCTCGACCTTCCTGTTCCTGGTCGGCGTCAGCCTGTACCTCGCCCATGGCCGACAAATCCGCTGGAACGGCTTCTGGAAGCGTTTCGCCATGGTCGCCGGAGCCGCGATCGCGATTTCGATCGTCACCCGCATCGCCACGCCGGACGGCTTCATCTTCTTCGGCATATTGCATGAGATCGCGCTCGCCAGCCTGCTCGGCCTGCTGTTTCTTCGCCTGCCGGCTTTGCTGACCATGATGGTTGCCGCGCTGGTCATCGCGGCGCCGATCTATTTGCGCTTCGAGGCTTTCGACCATCCATGGCTGTGGTGGGTCGGCCTGTCGGCGATCAATCCGCGTTCCAATGACTACGTTCCGCTGTTCCCGTGGTTCGGCGCTGTGCTTCTCGGCATAGGCGTCACTAAGCTTGCCGCGGGCGCGGGTGTCTTGACGTGGCTGGCGAACCTCAAGTCAGGCCGCTGGGCCAACCCGCTGGTCTTCATCGGCCGGCACAGCCTGGCCTTCTACCTGATCCATCAACCGCTGCTGATCGGCTGCGTGTGGCTGTTCTCGCAGATCATGCCGGCACAGGTTGAAACGCCGCAGGTGAACTTCCTCAAAACCTGCCAGCTGTCCTGCGAGCAGTCGCGCGACACCGAGTTCTGTTCCAGCTACTGTGTCTGCATGCTCGATACGCTCGAGGGCGAGGCCACGCTTGATCGGCTCTACAACAACGACCAGACTGCGGAATGGAAGGCACACCTGTCCGATCTCGCCGGCATGTGTACCGCCAAAACCGACAGCAAGTTGATGGAGGAAGGGGTCAAATGACCGAGAACCAGCCGAAGCAGGGGCTCATACCGTGGCCGCCGCTGATCTACATGGCCGCCATCGCCATCAGCATTGCCCTTGGCCTGCTCTACCCCCTGCCCTGGATCGGCGACCTCCTGGGTGACATTCTTTTCGCGGCCGGCTGGGTGGCCCTGTTCGCCGTCGCCGCACTCTGGCTCACCGCGATCCGCACCATGATCCGGGCCAAGACCACGCTCAACCCCAACGCGGTGCCCGATCACCTGGTCACGTCAGGTCCCTTCGGCATCACCCGCAATCCGATCTATCTCGCCAACACGCTGCTGTTGATCGGCGTCGCCTTTGTCTCGGGGATAGCGTGGTTCCTCCCGTTGGCGTTCATCGCGGCCTTCGCCACGCAGAAGATGGCCATCGAGAGCGAGGAAAAGGTGCTGGCGGCGAAGTTCGGCAAGAAATACCGCGACTACGCGAAACGCGTGCGACGCTGGATTTGAGCTGGCGCGTTCGTCATCCACGGGCCGAGCAAGGAGCAGAGCGACGCGGCGCAGACCCGAGGATGACGAGGGCTCAGGTATTCACGCCGAGTTCGACGAGCCGCTCGACGCAGGATTCTTCGGCCTGGTCGAGCTCGGCCAGCGTCTCTTCAAGGTCGCGGCGCTTCTGCCTGAGATCCTCGCGCTTTTCTTCGATGCGCTTGATCATCAGCTTGAGTTGACCGACCTCGCCGGGCGGCTCCTTGTACATCTGGATGATTTCGCGGATCTCGTTGATCGAGAAGCCGAGCCTCTTGCCACGCATGATCTGCCGGATGAGGTGGCGATCGGACGGGCGAAACAGCCGCGTGCGGCCACGCCGCACCGGCTGCACCAGCCCCTCATCCTCATAGAAGCGCAGCGTCCGCGTCGATACGTCGAACTCGCGAGTCAACTCGGTGATCGAATAATATTCCCGCATAGTCACTCCCGGACGCCGGAATCCCGAGCGATCGCCCTGCGGCGTCGCCCTCCTGTCCCGAACCAAACCCATGCCATGCCGGAATCGACAAGGCGCCCCGCCCAAGCCTCGCACGGCGTTTACGTAAAAGTCAATTGAGGCACGACTGTACCTTTAGGGTACACCGAACCACCATGTGGCAATGCCGAGAAACGCAAAGAAGCCGACGACATCCGTGACGGTGGTGACGAAGACAGCCGAAGCAACCGCCGGGTCGACCTTGAAACGGTCGAGCAGCAGCGGGATCAGGATGCCGGCGAGCGCAGCCACGAACATGTTGATGATCATCGCCGCGGCGATGATGCCACCCAGATTGGGATCACGGAACCAGGCTGCCGCAACGATGCCGATCAGGATGGCGAAGATAATGCCGTTGATGAAGCCAACCCCCATCTCGCGGCGAATGATGCGGCTGGCGTTGTAGATGTCGAGATCCCTGGTCGCCAGCGCCCGCACGGTGACGGTCATGGTCTGCGAGCCGGCATTACCGCCCATGCCGGCTACGATCGGCATCAGCACCGCCAGTGCCACGATATGTTCGATCGTGCGGTCGAACAGGCTGATGACCGACGCCGCCAGGAACGCGGTCAAAAGGTTGATCAGCAACCACGGAACCCGCGAGCGCGAGGTCGAAAAGATACTGTCGGAGAGTTCTTCGTCACCGACGCCACCCATGCGCATCAGATCTTCCTCGGCCTCCTGCTGGATGACGTCGACGACATCGTCGATGGTCAGCACGCCGACCAGCCGCTCGTTCTCGTCGACGACGGCGGCCGACAAAAGGTCGTACTGCTCGAATTCCCGCGCCGCCTCTTCCTGATCCATGGTGGCCGGAATGGCGTGCCGCGTCTCGTGCATGACCTCCTCGACCTTGACCGAGCGCTTGGTGCGCAGAATCTGGTCGAGGTCGATGGCGCCGAGCAGCTTGAAGCTCGGATCGATGACGAAGATCTGGCTGAAGCGGTCGGGAAGGTTGTTGTCCTCGCGCATGTAGTCGATGGTCTGGCCGATCGTCCAGAACGGCGGCACCGCGACGAACTCCGTCTGCATGCGGCGGCCGGCCGTCTCTTCCGGGTAATCGAGCGAGCGGCGCAGCCTGATCCGCTCGGTGAACGGCAGCTGCGACAGGATCTCGTCCTGGTCTTCCTGATCGAGATCCTCGAGAATGTAGACCGCGTCGTCGGAATCGAGCTCCTGCACCGCCTGGGCAATCTGCGCATTGGGCAGATTGTCGACGATCTCCATGCGGATCGCCTCATCGACCTCGGTCAGCGCTGAGAAGTCGAAATCGGCGCCCAAGAGGTCGACCAGCGCACGGCGCTGGTCGGGGTGCAGCGCCTCGAGCAGGTCCCCGAGTTCCGATTGGTGCAGGTCGTCGACTTCACGCTTCAGCGCGAGCGTGTCGCGATCGGCGATCGCAGCACCGATCTGGGCAAGGAAGGACGAAAGGACGGCGCCGTCCTCGCCATAGATGTCGGCGTGGTGCTCTTCGGCGGCCCTGGCGCCGGTCGTCCGTTCGTCCTGGCCTTCCACCAGCGCCTCCCGCCATCGCAATCCCGGAAAAGGTGCAAATCAGGTCTAGAGCATCGAACCCAAACGTGGAAACCGGTTTTGGGAAATCCGGCGTCCTGACGGAGATGGACGTCGGCACGATTCGATTTGAGAACTTATCGCTCTAACGCTCGGAATATCAAACGAAATGGGTGCTTTTCCATCTCACCTGCTTCACCATGAAAAGTATCGCGTATGCTCAACCTGACAATACCTATCCTGTCAGAAACCAGCAGGGTTCCGGTTCAGGACACGCGACAGCGCATGTCGCTGGGGAAAGAGCACCCCGGCGCGATTGGGTCAGAATTGTCCTGGTACAGGCTCCAAGGCGAACACTTGGATCCGCCTATCTCCGCAACCAGAGCAACCGGACGCCCTTGAAGATAAAGCTGGAGACAACGAAAAAGGCAATCGAAGCGAGGCGCGTCCGCGTCGTCGTCGCCGAACGCAATCCGCTCGTCATTTCGGCGCTGCGCGAAATGCTGGAATGCGATGGGCGTTTCGAGCTTGTGGCCTCCGTGCAAAGCGGCAAGCATTTCCTGGACCTGGCGGCGGAGGCCGAGTTCGATGTCGCCATCATCGGCTGGAAGCTCGCCGACATGGATGGCGCCGATGTCCTTGCCGAGGTCCAGAGCCGCAAGTTCGATGTGCGCATCACGGTGTTTTCCAATGACCACGACATCGGCATCCTGAAGCAATGCGTGCGGCTCGGCGCCCAGGGCTACTGCTTCCAGTTCGACGATCCGCCGATCATCTTCGACACGATCCTGGCCGTCGCGCACGGCCGCATCTGCATCCCCTATATCGACATCAACAAGGTCAACGACACGCCGCTATCGCAGCTCACGGTGCGTGAGCGCGAACTGCTGGCGGTGCTGTCCGACGGTTGGACCAATCTTCAGATCGCGACACGGACCGGTATCTCGGAAAATACCGTGAAGTACCACCTCAAGAATCTCTACGACAAGCTTGACGTCCGCAACCGGGCGATGGCCGTCGCGCTCTATTCGAGCGAGAGGCGCCGCAGTCCCAAGCAGCCTTTCGGGTAGGTCGAGCCCACCCGCGCGCGGCGACAATTTACCCGGCAAGGTGTTGTTGACCAGCGCCGCCGAAACGACACTCATTCCACAAATTCTGGCACTCGCCACGAATTCTGGCACTCGGAGGAGTTCGCGCATGGCTGGGTTCACCCATCTTTTCATTCCAGGACCCACCAACATCCCGGAGCAGGTCCGGCAAGCGATGAACCTCCCGATGGAGGATATGCGCGCCGGGTCATTCCCTGATTTCACGTTGCCGCTGTTTGAAGACATCCGACGGGTCTTCAAGAACGAGACTGGCCGCGTCTTCATTTATCCATCCTCCGGTACCGGCGCCTGGGAAGCGGCGATGACCAATGTTCTCAGCCCCGGCGACCGCGTGCTGATGTCGCGCTTCGGCCAGTTCTCGCATCTGTGGGTCGACATGGCCGAGCGCCTCGGTTTCGAGGTGGACGTGATCGACTGCGAATGGGGAACCGGCGTACCGCTCGACCTCTATGCGGAAAAGTTGAATGCGGACAAGGCGCATCGCATCAAAGCGGTCTTCTGCACGCAGAACGAGACCGCGACCGGCGTCACCAGCGATGTCGCCGGCTGTCGCGCCGTACTCGACGCCGCTGATCACCCTGCCCTGCTCTTTGTCGACGGTGTGTCGTCGATCGGTTCGATCGATTTCCGGCAGGAGGAATGGGGCGTCGACTGCGCCGTCAGCGGTTCGCAGAAAGGCTTCATGCTGCCGGCCGGCCTCGGCTTCCTCTCAGTCAGCAAGAAGGCCCTTGTCGCTTCGAGGAGCGCCACCCACCGGCGCTGCTTCTTCTCCTTCGAGGACATGATCCGCGCCAACGACGCCGGCTATTTCCCCTACACGCCGGCGACGCAACTGCTGCGCGGCCTGCGCGCCTCGCTCGATCTGATCGCCGACGAAGGGCTCGACAACATTTTCGTCCGTCACCATCGCCTCGCCGAAGGCGTGCGCAAGGCGGTCGACGCCTGGGGCCTGAAGCTTTGCGCGAAGGCGCCGAAATGGCACTCCGACACCGTCAGCGCCATCCTCGTGCCGGAGGGCATCGACAGCGCCGAAATCGTCAAGCGCGCCTACCAGACGTACCGGACGTCGCTCGGCGGCGGTCTCAACAAGGTGTTCGGCAAGGTCTTCCGCATCGGCCATCTCGGTTGGCTGAACGAAGTCATGGTGCTCGCCTCGCTGTCGGCGGCGGAAATGGCGCTCCTCGATTGCGGTGTGCGGCTGGCGCCGGGCTCCGGCGTCGGCGCCGCCATCCAGCATTTTCGAGCCTCGGCCGCAGTGCCGGTCGCCGAAGCCGCATGAGGGGGAGCCGACCATGAGCCACACCATCAACCATCTGAAGAAACTGAGACTGCAGCGCAGCGAACTCGCGGTTCCCGGTTCAAGCCCGGAGATGATCGACAAGGCGGCAAACAGCGCCGCCGACTTCGTCTTCCTCGACATCGAGGACGCGGTGGCCCCGCCGGACAAGGAACGCGCCCGCAAGAACATCATCCAGGCGCTCAACGACATCGACTGGCGCGCCAAGGGCAAGACCGTTTCGGTGCGCATCAACGGCCTCGACACACACTACATGTACCGCGACGTGGTCGACGTGATGGAACAGGCCGGCGACCGGCTGGACACGATCCTGGTGCCGAAAGTCGGTGTGCCGGCCGACCTCTACATGGTCGAGGCCATGGTCAACCAGATCGAGATGGCCAAGGGCTACAAGACCCGCGTCGGCCTGGAAGCGCTCATCGAGACGGCACTCGGCATGGCCAATGTCGAGGCGATCGCCGCGACACCAGGCCGCCTGGAGGCAATGCATTTCGGCGTCGCCGACTATGCCGCGAGCTGCAAGGCGCGCACCGTCAACATTGGCGGGCTCAACCCGGACTATCCCGGCGACCAGTGGCATTTCGCTTTGTCGCGGATGACCGTAGCCTGCAGGGCCTACGGCCTGCGCGCCATTGACGGACCATTCGGCGATTTCTCCGATCCGGAAGGTTACATCGCCGGCGCCAAGCGCGCGGCTGCCCTTGGCATCGAAGGCAAATGGGCGATCCACCCCTCGCAGATCGAGCTTGCCAACAGCGTCTTCTCCCCGCCGGAAAAGGAGGTCACCCGCGCCAGGCGCATCCTCGAAGTGCTGAAGGAGGCCGAGGCGCAAGGCAAGGGAGCGGCCGCACTCGACGGCAAGATGATCGATGCCGCGTCGGAGCGCATGGCGAGGAACGTATTGGTGGTCAACGAAGCAATCGAACGCGCCGGCCAATCACGCGTCGCTACGCATTGACTGCTTAGGGAGGACAAAAATGGACATCCACGAGTATCAGGCCAAGGAACTGCTCGCCCGCCACGGGGTTCACGTCCCGCGCGGCGGCCTCGCCTACAGCCCCGAGCAGGCGACCTATCGCGCCCGCGAGATAGGCGGCGGCAAATGGGTGCTGAAGGCGCAGGTCCATTCCGGCGCCCGCGGCAAGGCCGGCGGCATCAAGCTCTGCGCCAATGACGAGGAAATCTCCGACGCGGCCGAAGCCATGCTCGGCCGCAAGCTGGTGACCCAGCAGACCGGCCCGCGCGGCAAGCTGATTTCGCGGCTCTATCTCGAGGAAGCCGTCGACATCGCCCAGGAACTGTATGTCGGCTTCGTCCTCGACCGGAAGGAGGAGCGCGTCATGATTGTGGCGTCGGCCGCCGGCGGCATGGAGATCGAGGATATCGTCGAGAGGGCGCCGGATTCCATCATCCGGACCACGGTCGATCCCGGCGTCGGCATGCAGCGCTTCCAGGCGCGAGAGATCGCCTTCGGGCTTGGCCTGGATCAGAGCCTGATCGGCAAGGCGACCGAAACCATCTTCAGCTGCTACCAGGTGTTCCGCGACTACGATGCCTCGATGCTGGAGATCAATCCGCTGGTGGTGACTCGCGATGGCAACCTCGTCGCGCTCGACGCCAAGATGTCGTTCGACGAGAACGCGTTGTACCGGCGGCCGGAAATCTCCGAACTGCGCGACAAGAGCCAGGAAGACCCGCGCGAAACCTTCGCCAGCGACCGCGGCCTCTCCTATGTCGGCCTCGATGGCAATATCGGCTGCATCATCAACGGCGCCGGCCTCGCCATGGCAACGATGGACATGATCAAGATCGCCGGCGGCGAGCCGGCGAACTTCCTGGACATCGGCGGCGGCGCCTCGCCGGAGCGGGTGGCGAAATCGTTCCGTGCCGTGCTTGGTGACAAGAATGTCGAGACCATCCTGGTCAACATCTTCGCCGGCATCAACCGATGCGACTGGGTCGCCGAGGGCGTCATCAAGGCGATCCGCGAAGTCGGCGTCAACGTACCATTGGTGGTGCGGCTTGCCGGCACCAAGGTCGAGGAAGGGCGCCGCATCCTGGCCGATTCCGGCGAGGCGGTGATCGTTGCCGAAACGCTGGCGGAAGCCGCCGAAAAGGCCGTCGCCGCCTGGCGCGCGGTGTCGCTCAAGAAAGCAAACTGAGGGAGTTCGAAATGGCAATCCTGCTCAACCGCGGTACGCGGGTCATCGTCCAGGGCTTCACCGGCAAGATCGGCAGCTTCCATGCCGAGGACATGAAGCGCTATGGCACCAAGCTCGTCGGCGGCGTGACGCCCGGCAAGGGCGGGCAGACGCATCTCGGCCTGCCCGTTTTCAACACCGTCAAGGGAGCCGTTCGCGAAACCCGCGCCGAGGCCAGCATCGTCTTCGTGCCGCCGCCTTTCGCCGCCGACTCCATCATGGAAGCCGCAGATGCTGGCATTAAGCTGTGCGTCTGCATCACCGACGGCATTCCCTCGCAGGACATGATGCAGGTCAAGCGCTATATGCGCCGCTACCGTTTTGAGGACCGCATGCGGCTGATCGGGCCTAACTGCGCCGGGGTGATTACGCCCGGACAGGCACTGATGGGCATCATGCCGGGCAGCATCTATCTCCCCGGCCGCGTCGGCATCGTCGGGCGCTCGGGCACGCTCGGCTATGAGGCCGCCTCGCAGATGAAGGCGCTTGGCATCGGCGTCTCGACCAGCGTCGGCATCGGCGGCGATCCGATCAACGGCTCGTCTTTCAAGGACATTCTGAAGCTGTTCGAGCAGGACGACGAAACCGACGCCGTGGTGATGATCGGCGAGATCGGCGGACCGCAGGAAGCGGAAGCAGCGATCTGGGCGCGCGACAACATGCGCAAGCCGCTGATCGCCTATATCGCCGGGCTTTCCGCGCCAAAAGGCCGGCGCATGGGCCATGCCGGCGCCATCATCTCGGCCTTCGGCGAATCGGCGCAGGAAAAGGTCGAAATCCTGAAAGAGGCCGGCGTCGCCATTGTGCCGACGCCATCGTCCTTCGGCGAGGTCGTGGCCGATACCCTGGCCCGGAAGAAGGCTGCCTGATTCCGATCGAGCCGGCTTTCGGGCTTACAGCTTAGTCAACAAACGAAACGGCGGCGTGGTCTGAATGACGCGCCGCCGCTGCCGTTTCGAGCCTCGAGAAGGCCGACCGCCGTGACGTGTCGCACCCGATCTCACCTCATCGACATCAAGTTCGTGATCAGACCCGCTTTGATTTCGAGCGTAGGCGCATCGACCACTGGATGGCCGATGTCCCTCAACTGATCGACGGTCAGACCTGCGATTGCTCTGCGTCGTGCAGCGGTACGCCGCCAGTTTCTGAAAGCTGCGATCGTTACTGCTATGCTTGCCGGCAGTGCCCTAAGGAGGCGACCTTTCCTCGGATAGCGACTGGCGCGAGTTCCCGTATGAGCCATTTTGGCCCTCCCATTTCCAGATTACGGCCAGAGCTTGCCATGCCTGTGCTTTGCGGCTGTTCGGCCGCGCGCGAAAAAAAGAGAAAAACCGGCCCGCCGCTGCTAAATCTGCGTTAAATCGACCGACGGAAATGCTATCCAGCCCACTGGGGTCGAAGTCTGGAGCCAATCGTGCGCATTCGGTTGCTTGGCGGTCTCGAAGTTATTTCCCTTGACGACCAGCCCGTCCGCTTCAGCACGCGCAAGTCCTCGCTTCTTTTTGCTGCTCTGGTCTTGGCAGGCCGCCGAGGACTCAGTCGAGAGCCGCTCTCCGAGGTCTTTTGGCCGGGACGGGACGGCGCGCAGGCACGCAACAGTCTACGGCAGGCGCTTGTCGACATCAGGCGGCCGTTTCCAACGCGCAGCGATGCAGCCATCTACATCGAGGGAGACCAGGAATCCGTCGCGCTGACAGCTGGTTCCGACGAAGCGGATATCTGGGTCTTCGAGCAGAAGCTCAAGCAAGGCCAAGTCATTGATCTTGCCGCCGCTGCCGACCTCTATCGCGGCGACGTCCTTGCCGGCGAAGTCATCCCGGACGAACTGGGCGAGTGGTTTGGATCGCATCAGAGCAGATATCAACGCAAAGCACGGCAATTGGTGGAACGGCTGAGCCTCGCGCCGCTCGCACCCGACTCGGCGGAAGAGGCAGCCTGCGAAGGACTTGCGGAAAGGCTGCTCGCTTCGGACCCAACCGCGGAAGAGGCCCATCGGGCGCTGATCCGGATCTATGTACATCGGGGTCACGAAAATGCAGCCCTGCGCCAGTTCGACCTTTGCCGAGCAGCCTTGACAAAGCATCTGGGCGTGGAACCCGAGGCGCAGACAGGTTCCCTTGCAGCTTCGCTGCGATCAAGGGAACGAGTCGAGTATCAGCAGACCAAGGCGGATCTTGAGGTTGCGTCGGTGCTGCAGTCCAACGGCGAGGCCGCGATAACGCTGCCGCCGCTTCCGATGAAACCGTCAGTCGCCGTGCTGCCCTTTCAGAACCTGAGCGGCGACCCCGAGCAAGACTATTTCGCGGACGGTGTCGTGGAGGACATCACCACTGCGCTGGCTCGCTTCCGCCATCTCTTTGTCATCGCGCGGAATTCGAGCTTCGCCTACAAGGGTCGAACCGCGGACGTGAAGCAGATCGGGCGCGAACTCGGCGTGCGCTACGTGGTTGAGGGCAGCGTGCGCCGAGCGGGCGATCGCCTGCGCATTGCCGGGCAGCTCATCGACACTTCGACAGGTGCCCACCTCTGGGCAGATCGCTTCGACGGAACTCTGGCGGATGTGTTCGATCTCCAGGATCAGGTCACGTCCAGCATAGTGGGCGCAATAACACCGAAAGTGGAAGAGGCTGAGATCGAGCGTGCCAAACGCAAGCCGACGGAGAGCCTCGACGCTTACGACTACTATCTCCGCGGGCTATCTGCCTTTGACCGCACGATCACCGACAGATTGGTCATCGACGATGCCTTGCGGCTCTTCATGAAGGCGATCGAGCGTGACCCGGAGTTCGCTCTGGCCCATGCCCGGGCGGCGCGGTGCTACGCCACGCGAAAGAGTAACGGCTGGATGGTCAACCGCGCGGAAGAGATTGCCGAAGCCACTCGACTGGCCAGAAGAGCAGTCGAATTCGGGAGGGACGATGCGATTGTGCTCTCCTACGCTGGATACGTCCTCGGCTACGTAGGCGGCGATCTGGAGGACAGTGCCGCCTGCATCGACCGTGCGCTCACTCTCAGCCCGAACTCGGCCATTGCCTTGGGCGTCAGCAGCTGGGTGAAGGCTTGCTTGGGCGAGCCAGACGAGGCCATCGAGCACGCCGCGCTTGCCATGCGCCTAAGCCCGCTGGATCCACGCCTGTTCGCCTGGCAGTTCAACACCGGGCTCGCTCATTTCTGTGCTGGCCACTACGATGACGCCGTCGCATGGGCGGGAAAATCGTTGCGCCTGCAGCCGAACTACCCGAGCGCTATGCGCGTGGTGGCAGCAGGTCATGCGCTTGCGGGGCGGCTTGCGGAAGCACGGGAAATGACCGCTCGCCTGTGCGAATTCGATGCTGCGCTCCGCCTTTCGAATCTCGCGGATGTGTTGCCGCCATTTCGTCGACAGGACGATCGCGCCAGGTATGTCGAAGCACTTCGGAAAGCAGGACTGCCGGAGTAATCCGGTATCACCGGCAGGCGTGTCGAGTTTGGCGTTGCCCTTGGGGCATCAAATTGGTGCGGTCGAGAAGACTCGAACTTCCACGGGTTGCCCCACAGCGACCTCAACGCTGCGCGTCTACCAATTCCGCCACGACCGCACGTGGTAGAGCCGGAACCGACCGGCTCGCGGCGTGTAGCAAATCGTTTCCGGCGAAACAAGTGCGCGACACGTAATAATCACCAGCCATTTTGGCATAACGGTCAAGAAGCTTGAAACGCCCCTCGAACTGGACGTTTTGCCCGATTGCCGCCATATGAAGGACCAGGCATGTCGTCCAAAAAGGCGCCGAGCGGTTTCGGGACTACGACATGAACAAGACAACACCCGGGGCATGTCGCATTTGAAATGACGCGCCGTGGACGAGAGCCGTGATGACAGAACGCAGCCAGATAGCCACGTCGTTCCTGCCCCTGCCCGGCTCAGCGCCGGTCGAGTGGCTGATCGAGCCCGGCCTCACCGCCTATCCCGATGCGCTTGCCTTCATGGAGGCGCGCGCCGAGGCGGTCCGCAGCGGGGCTGCCGGCGAAATGGTCTGGCTGGTCGAACATCCGCCGCTCTACACGGCCGGCACCAGCGCCCGGAGCGAGGACCTGATCGACGCCAACCGCTTCCCGGTCTTCGCGGCGGGACGCGGCGGCGAATACACCTATCATGGGCCGGGCCAGCGGGTCGCTTATGTCATGCTCGACCTGAAACGGCGGCGCGAGGATGTCCGCGCCTTTGTCGCCGCGCTCGAACAGTGGATCATCGGCACGCTCGCCGCTTTCAACGTGCAAGGCGAGCGTCGCGAGGACCGGGTCGGCGTCTGGGTGGTGCGGCCGGATCGCCCTTCACTGCCGGACGGCTCGCCGGCCGAGGACAAGATCGCGGCAATAGGCATCCGGCTGCGGCGCTGGGTGAGCTTTCACGGCATCGCCATCAATGTCGAGCCGGACCTCGACCATTTCAGCGGCATCGTGCCTTGCGGTGTGCAGGACCACGGCGTCACCAGCCTCGTCGACCTCGGCCTTCCCCTGACAATGGCCGACCTTGATCTCGCGCTGAAATCCGCCTTCGAGGACGTCTTCGGTCCCGCCACGGCCTTGCCTGCCGAAGCCGCGCGTAAGGCCGGTTGAACTTTTCGGTCCGGCAGCTGCTTGAGGTGTGTTGAGATTCAGGTCAGGCCGAGTCGAAAACGGTGGCTTCCGAGAACCGGAGCGGAGCGTACTTTTTGTACGTGAGCACAGTTCTACCGCGACGCGGTAGAACAGGGAAGCGCAGGAAGCCGCCGTTTGCAGGCCGGCATCACCTGAATCTCAACACACCTCAGATCAGCTGAGCGGAGGCCCACAAGACGCCGTATCCATGGATGGCGAACACCGCCAGCAACGCTGCCGCCATGGCCAAGCGGTCGACGGTGCGGATCGGCTTCAGCTCATGACGCGGCTTGACCCCGCTGCTCATCGTCAGCAGGCTGAGAATTGAAAACACCGCTCCTGTGGCGAGCAGGAAGTTGGAGGAAAAGCCGGCCTGCCAACCCACCGCCAGGAAGGCCGAGAGCAGGAAGAACGAGGCCAGCGCCAGCGCGACCGGCCCCGGACAGATCTGGCGCAGCACCTGGCCGCCGTCGAACTTCCACACCGGCACCAGATTGGCGAAGTTGAACAGGGCGGCGAAGCCCGCCAGTGTCGCCAGCAGCGCCGCCGCCAGCCGATGTCCATCAGCGCCGGCAAAGGTGCTGGCGGCGATAGCGATCGGCACCAGGAAGGCGGAAAAGCCGGCGCCCATCAGCGCCACGAAGGCGACCTCGAAGCGGCTGTCATAGGGCCGCCCGCCAATGGCGATGCCGCCGAGCAGCGGAATGAAGATCATTCGTGCCCTGTTGTGGCCCATCAGCCGGAACGCCGCTATGTGACCGAGTTCGTGCAGGGCCACAACCGATGTCAGGATCGCGGCCAATGCCAGCCCGCCGAAGTGAAGCCCGAAGAACGGCCACAGGATCAGCGCCGAAAGACCAGCGAAGCCGACCTGGCTGAGCGGATGCTCGAACCAGCCGCCCTTGCGATACTGCCCGGTCCGCGCCCAGCGCTGCAGCTTGGAGAGTTCGCGGCGCATGGCGAAATAGCGGAACACCAGGAAGGCAACGCCGCGGTAGCGATCGGTCTGGCTGAGCGTCACCCGCGTACCGTTGCCCTCGGAAACGAGTTCGGTGGTTTCGCCAAAATCCTTCCAGAACGAAGCGTCGAGCGCGGTGTCCTCGAGGACACGCATCGAGAAGCGGCTGCCCTCGACAATGTCTTCAAACCGCGACTTGCGCTCGATCGGCTTGCCGTCGCGTCCTTCCCAGGACAGCATGATGCGGGCCACGCCCTCGCCGTCCGGCGCCTCGGCGGAAAGGATCTCACCGGACCAGCCGGCATCGCTGCCAAGCGGCCACAGCGCCTGCCAGAGGCGCTGTCGGTCCATCGCCACCACACGGGTCAACCGGATCGTGCGCAAACCAAGCGGCACGGTCATCAAGAGAAAGATCAGCCCGAGATTGCTGGCCACGAGAATGGCCCTGACGATGGGCGACACTTGGACGTTGCTCCCTGTCTTCTATGCACCCTAACGTCGCGGCGGCAAGAAAAGCTTAACGCGGGAACGACTTTCGACCGCCAGTCCCCGCAGCGGCGAACGCCGCCAAATCACATGGCTCCGATCCAGATCGCCATGGAAACGAGAAACGTGCTCATGCAAACCAGTGAGATGACATCCTGAACCAGATCGGTCATAACTCTCTCCTGTTGTTGATATGTTCGTATTTTGTTCTAATTTTGTTCAAATGTCAAGGCGCGCAATACGGCTACGTCCGGAATTTTCGGGCGATCAAATCGGCAGGGTTAAGGAAAGGTTGACGGGCGTGCGACGGTTGCCCATCGCCCGTTGAGACTCAGGTCAGACCGGCTGAATATCGGCGTGCGTTAAAGCGGGACGACCTTGCCGTCGGCCAGCGTGACGCGCCGGTCCATGCGCGACGCCAGTTCGTGATTGTGGGTGGCGATCAGCGCCGCGAGGCCCGATTGCTTGACCAGCGCCGCCAGCGCCTCGAACACATAGGAGGCGGTGACCGGGTCGAGATTGCCGGTCGGCTCATCCGCCAGCAGCACCAGCGGCGCGTTGGCGACCGCACGGGCAATGGCGACGCGCTGCTGCTCGCCGCCGGAAAGCTCGGACGGCCGGTGCGACGCGCGCTTGCCGATCTGCATGTAGTCGAGCAGCTGTGCCGCGCGCTCGGCCGCGTCCTTGCGGCTCAGCCCTTTGATGAGCTGCGGCATCATGATGTTTTCCAGCGCCGAGAATTCCGGCAGCAGATGATGGAACTGGTAGACGAAGCCGACATCGTTGCGGCGGATCGCGGTGCGCTCGTCGTCGGAGAGCCGTCCGCAGGCACGGCCGGCGAGGATGACGTCGCCGGCGTCGGGACGCTCCAGCAGGCCGGCAGTGTGCAGCAGCGTCGACTTGCCGGTGCCCGACGGCGCCACCAGCGCCACCATCTCGCCGCGCTTCAGCGAGAAATCCGCGCCGTTGAGAATGGTGAGCTTGCGCGGCCCCTGCACATAGTGCCGCTCGACGCTCTTCAACTCGATAATGGCCTCGGCCATCACTCGTACCTCAAGGCTTCGACCGGATCGAGGCGCGCGGCCCGCCATGCTGGAAACACCGTTGCCAGGAACGACAGGCCGAGCGCCATCAGGATGACATAGGTCGTCTCGCGCGGATCCATCTTCGCCGGCAACTGGCTGAGGAAATAGAGCTCCGGGTTGAACAGCACCTTGCCGGTCATCCAGGAGAAGAACTGGCGGATGGATTCGATGTTGGTGCAGATCAGCACGCCGAGCAGCACGCCGGCGAGCGTGCCGGTCACGCCGATCGCCGCCCCCGTCATCAGGAAGATGCGCAGGATGGCGCCGCGCGACGCGCCCATGGTGCGCAGGATGGCGATGTCGTGGCCCTTGTCCTTCACCAGCATGATCAGGCCGGAGATGATGTTGAGCGCCGCCACCAGCACGATCAGGGTCAGGATCATGAACATGACATTGCGCTCGACCTGCAGGGCGGAGAAGAACGTCTCGTTGCGCTGGCGCCAGTCGACCATGTCGATCGGCCGCTGCGCCGCCGCCTCCACCTTCGGTTTCAGCGCATCGACATCGTCGGGATTGTCGACATAGATCTCGATCGTCTGCGCGCGGCCGTCCATGTTGAAATAAAGCTGCGCTTCGGAGAACGGCATGTAGACGATGGAAGTGTCATATTCCGACATGCCGACTTCGAAGATCGCCGCGATCTTGTAGCCCTTCATGCGCGGCGTCGTGCCGATCGGCGTCACGTCACCGTCCGGCGAAATCAAGGTGATGGTGTCACCAAGCGTCAAGCCGAGATTTTCGGCCATGCGCTTGCCGATGGCCACGCCCTCGCCGGTGTCGAAATCGGCGATCGAGCCCTGCTTGATGTTGCTGGCAACGATGGCGATCTTGCTGAGATCCTCGCCGCGGATGCCGCGCACCAGCGCTCCGGTTCCGCCGCCGACATTGCCTTGCGCCAGCACCTGGCCATCGATCAGCGGGATGGCATATTTGACGCCTGATACACCGTTGATGCGGTCGGCGACCTGCGCATAGTCCTCAAGCGGCGAATCGAGCGGCTGCACGATGAGGTGACCGTTGACGCCGAGGATGCGCGTCAGCAGCTCCGCTCGGAAGCCGTTCATCACCGCCATCACCACGATCAGCGTAGCGACCCCCAGCATGATGCCGAGGAAGGAGATCGAGGCGATCACCGAGATCACCGTCTCCTTGCGCCGCGAGCGCAAATAGCGCCAGGCGACCATGCGCTCGAAGATGGAAAAAGGCCCGGCGCCTGCCGATCTTGCCACCTCGCTCATGCAGCGGCACCGAAGCGTTTCTTCACGTCCGCGATCGGCAGCGTCTCGCGCTCACCGGTCCTGCGATTCTTGATCTCGATCTCGCCGGCAGCCACGCCGCGCGGTCCGACGATCACTTGCCACGGCAGGCCGATCAGGTCGGCGGTGGCGAACTTGCCGCCGGGCCGCTGGTCGGTGTCGTCATAGAGCACGTCCTTGCCGGCGGCGACGAAAGCGGCATGCAGCTCGTCGCAGACGCGGTCGCATTCGGCGTCGCCCGCCTTCATGTTGATCAGCCCGATGTCGAACGGCGCCACCGCCTCCGGCCAGATGATGCCGTTGTCGTCGTGGCTGGCTTCGATGATCGCCGCAACAAGGCGCGACGGACCGATGCCGTAGGAGCCGCCGGAGACGAAATGATCCTTGCCGTCGGGCCCGGTCACTTTGGCGCCCATCGGCTTGGAATATTTGTCACCGAAATGGAAGATGTGGCCGACCTCGATGCCGCGCGCCGAAACCTTGTCGGTGTCACCGATCTTTTCCCACGCCGCCTCGTCATGCATCTCGTCGGTGGCGGCGTAGGGCGTCGTCCATGTCTTGACGATGTCGCCGATCTCGGCGTCGTTGGCGAAGTCGGTCTTCTCTCCGGGCACATCAAGCGAAAGATAGTCGCGGTGGCAGTAGACCTGGCTCTCGCCGGTATCGGCCAGGATGATGAATTCATGGCTGAGATCGCCGCCGATCGGTCCGGTGTCGGCCCGCATCGGGATAGCTTGCAGCCCCATGCGCGTGAAAGTCCTGAGATAGGACACGAACATCCTGTTGTAGGCCGCCTTGGCGCCCTCGAAGTCGAGGTCGAATGAATAGGCGTCCTTCATCAGGAATTCCCTGCTGCGCATGACGCCGAAGCGCGGCCGCACCTCGTCGCGGAACTTCCACTGGATGTGGTAGAGATTGAGCGGCAGGTCCTTGTAGGATTTCACATAGGCGCGGACGATCTCGGTGACCACTTCCTCATTGGTCGGGCCGTAGAGCATGTCGCGGTCCTGCCGGTCCTTGATGCGCAGCATCTCCTTGCCGTAGTCGTCATAGCGGCCGCTTTCGCGCCACAGATCGGCCGACTGGATGGTCGGCATCAGGATTTCAAGCGCACCGGCGCGATTCTGCTCCTCGCGGATGATGCGGCAAACCTTGTCCAGCACCCGCTTGCCGAGCGGCAGCCAGGAGAAACTGCCCTGCCCCTGCTGGCGGATCATGCCGGCGCGCAGCATCAGCCGGTGCGAGACGATTTCAGCCTCGCGCGGATTTTCTTTGAGGATAGGCAGGAAATAGCGCGACAAACGCATGGACTGGTCCGTGAGTGAGAATGACCGCGCGGGAATCGGCGCGACGCAGGCTTGCTTGCCCCGGCTTCATAGCCATTTCATGGCGGAATGGAAACCCGGACGCACCGGCCCGAAAATCGGAAATTGATTTTCAAAAATACGGAGGCGCAGGGAGTAAAACTGTTGCAGTGTTCCTCGCGGGTCGGGCAAACGCGCGGCGTTCCAAGGCGCCGCGATTGCCCCGCGCGCCTTGCTGGTTGTTTCCCAAGCAACGCCTGCCGCACTATTGTGCAGTGCAGCACGAGAATGCCCGTTTCAAGGCAAAATTCTTCGTGACATTTTCATTCGCGTTAGGCTAATGTGCCCCGATAACCGAGAGGGTAGAAAAAAATCTGCTCTCCTACGCGGTCAAAGTCTTGGGAGGATGCGATCTAGGCGCGGTTACTCGCTGCCACCGGAAACCGGAAACAGATCGGACGCGTTTAAATTGCAAGGCCTTGTGCCTTGCATTTTTTTTGTGCAATCACCCGCTTAGCGCAACGAGTTGCCAAACCACCTTACCCTGCGTCAGCGCTCGACCAGCCGCAAAACGGCATGGCATTCCCTTCGGAAGCCGCCCAAGGTTCCAACGGACAAAAACGTCGTTGCGAGACAGTCTATTTGGCTGGCGTCTGGCCGAAATCCGGCACGATGTGTGGGATGTCGTTGAGGCTGTATCCCAGCCCATGCGTCAGGCCATAGAAAATGCCCATAAGGATCGCGGTGGCGATAGTGGTGCGGATCACGGCGCGCAGCATGTGCGGCCCGCGCGGCGCGCTCGGAACCGTGCCCAGCGTCACATCATGATCGTCATCCTGCGTCTTCACGCTGAACGGCAGCACGGCAAACAGCACCACCCACCAGGTCGCGAAAAACAGGGCGGTGAACGAAACCCAGCTCATGATTGCTCCAGTTCGATCAGCGTGCCGAAGAAATCCTTCGGATGCAGGAACAGCACCGGCTTGCCGTGCGCGCCGGTTTTCGGGTTGCCGTCTCCCAGCACGCGGGCGCCGGCAGCCTTGAGTTGATCGCGCGCGGCCAGGATGTCTTCGACTTCATAGCAAAGATGGTGCATGCCGCCCGAAGGGTTCTTCTCCAGGAAGGCAGCGATCGGCGACCCCTCGCCCAACGGCTCCAGAAGCTCGATCTTGGTGTTGCCGACATTGACGAACACCACCGTGACGCCATGCTCCGGCAGCGCCTGCGGTTCCGTCACGTCAGCGCCAAGCGTGTTGCGATAGGCGGCGACGGCAGCAGCCAGATCCGGCACGGCAAGCGCGACATGGTTCAGACGTCCGAGCATAGGGTGCTCCGAAAAATAGGGGAATAGGGGAGTAAGGCAGTATGGGAGTAGGGGAACCAAGTTGGGCGCAAAGCGAATTGCCCTTCCCCTACTGCCCTACCCCCATACTGCCCTACTCCCATACTGCCCTACTCCCTTCGTCACCTTGTGACGAATACAGTCACCAGCGGCTTCTTGCCCCAGGCTTCGTTGGCGGCGCCGCGCACGGCGCGCCTGACTGCTTCCTGCACAAGGTCGAGGTCTTTTCGGCGCTGACGGGGGATTGAGTCCACCGCGCCGATTGCCGCATCGATCATCAGGTCTTCGAGCGTCTCGCCTCGGCCGTCGGCCTCGGCGACGCCGATGGCGACCAGGTCGGGGTCACCGGCCAGCTCATATTTGTCGTCGAGCACGACATTGACCGCGACATGGCCGGCAAAGGACAATTTGCGCCGGTCGCGGATGCCCATCGCCTGATCGGTGCCGATCAGTCTGCCATCCTTGTAGACGCGGCCGAACGGCACCTGGTCGATGATGGTGGCAGGGCCAGGAGCAAGCCTGAGCATGTCGCCGTCGCGCACCTGCGCCACCTGGCCAATGCCCGACGTCGACATCAGCGATCCCTGCGCCACCAGATGCGCCGCCTCGCCATGCACGGGAACGCCGATCTGCGGACGCACCCACTCATACATCTTGCGCAATTCGCTGCGCCTCGGATGGCCGGAGACATGCACCAGCGCGTCGCCGTCCTCGATGATCTTGATGCCGAGGTCGATGAGGCGGTTCTTGATCTCGAGGATCGCCTTCTCGTTGCCCGGAATCGTGCGCGAGGAAAACACCACCGTGTCGCCGGCCGTAAATGATACCGATTTCATCTCGTCGCGCGACAGCTTGGCCAATGCAGCAAGCGGCTCACCCTGGCTGCCGGTGCAGATGATGACGAGGTTTTCGCGCGGGATGAAACCAAAATCCTCCTCGGCGATGAATTCCGGCAGCCCGTCCATGTAACCGAGTTCGCCCGCCACATCGATCACGCGCTTCAACGAGCGGCCGAGCACCAGGCACTGACGGCCGGCATCCCGAGCCGCCCTGGCGATCGAAACAATGCGTCCGACATTGGAGGAGAACGTGGTGACGGCGACGCGGCCCTTGGCAGCCTGGATGACGCCCTTGATGCCTTCGCCCACAGCCACTTCCGAAGGCGACTCGCCTTCGCGCAGCGCATTGGTCGAATCGCAGATCAGTGCCAGAACGCCCTTGTCGCCGTAGGCGCGGAAACGCCCCTCGTCGGTCTTCGGCCCGATCGTCGGCTCCGGGTCGATCTTCCAGTCACCGGTATGGATGACGGTGCCGGCCGGCGAGGTGATCGCCAGCGACATCGGCTCGGGAATGGAGTGCGCCACCGGAATGGCTTCGATCTCGAACGGACCGACGGTGAATTTCTCGCCTGCTCTGTAGATCGTCACCGGTATCTTCGGCGCCCCCTGCTCGCCTTGCCGCTTGGCTTCAAGCAGGCCGGCGCTGAACGGCGTCATCCACACCGGCGCCTTCAGCTTTGGCCAGGTGTCGAGCAACGCGCCATAATGGTCTTCATGCGCATGGGTGATGACGATGCCGCGCAGATTGGCAAGGTTCTCCTCGATGAAGCGCGTATCGGGCAAGATCAGATCGACGCCCGGATGCGCGGCATCGGGGAAGGTCACACCGACATCGATGATGATCCATTCGCGCGCGCTCGGCGGGCCGTAGCCGTAAAGAGCGAAGTTCATACCGATCTCGCCGACGCCGCCGAGTGGCACGAAGACGAGTTCGGCGTTTTCCGCTTTCGCCATGATTTTTCCCTTCCTGGCCCTCAGGCCAAGTCCATAAAGCAATTCCAGGAAAAGTGTCTAACGATTTTCCCACAGGACTTGCATGAAAACAAACACTTAGAGCCGTTAGCGAACGGCTCTAGACGCGGGCAGACGCGACCGCGCCGAAATGCACGTCGCCGGCGGCGATCGTCAGAACCGAACCTTCATCGTCGCGGATCACGAAACGGCAGTCCTCGTCAATGGTTTCAAACACCCCACGCACCACATTACCGTCAATTCTGACAGCAACCTGCCCGCCGAGCCCCGCTGCGCGAGCCAACCACCGTCGCCTGACGGCGGCAAGTCCGCGCCCTTCATCCCACAACCTGGCATTCTCGCTCCAGGCATCCGACAGCGCCAGAAACAGTGTTTCCGCATCGCATGTCGCGCCCAGCGCACGCAATGACGTTGCCGGATACGGCAAATCTTCTGGATAAGCCACCACATTGACGCCGATGCCGACTGCCACCGCGAAACGGCCGCCGTCCAGGATCGCCGATTCCAGCAGAATGCCGGCCAGCTTGGCGCCGGAGGCAAGCACGTCGTTCGGCCATTTCAGCTCGAAACGGTTCTTTCCCTCACTGCCGCCGTCGAGGCCGATGGCGATCCGGACCTTCGGCACCACGGCGTCGAGCGCATCGGCCAGCGCCAGGCCGGCGACGAAGCCCAGCGTTGCCGCAAGGCGAAGCTCGGTATTGGTGATGACGAGCAGCGTCGCCGCCAGATTGCCTTCGGGCGTTGCCCAGACGCGGCCACGCCGTCCGCGCCCGCTTTCCTGCTTCTTGGAAACGACCCACAATTTGCCGGAGTCGCCTGCCCTTGCGTGGTCCAGCGCCAGCGCATTGGTGGAGCCGACGCTGTCATGCGCCTCGAGCCGGAACCCTTCCGACGCCGAGGTTGGAGCCAGCCGAAATGCCATGCCGTCTAGAAAAACGTCTTGGCGGCGGCTTCGGCATAGGTGCCGATCGGTCCGCCGATCAGCACATAGAACAGCACGAAGGCGCCGGAGACGCCGAGCACGACACGCAATTCGCTCGCCATCGGCACGAAGCCGCCGACCGGTTCGTCGAACCACATGATCTTGATGATGCGCAGATAATAATAGGCGCCCACCACAGAGGCCAGCACGCCGATGATCGCCAGCGCGTAGAGATTGGCGTTGATGGCGGCGAGGAAGACGTACCATTTCCCCCAGAAGCCGGCGAGCGGCGGGATGCCGGCCAGTGAGAACATCAGGATGGTCAGGATCGTCGCCATGATCGGGTTGGTCGACGACAGGCCGGCCAGATCGCTGATCTGTTCGACATTACCTTCCTTGCGCCGCATGGCGAGGATGAAGGCAAAGGTGCCGAGCGTCATCACCAGGTAGATCAGCATGTAGATGGCAACGCCGCGCACGCCGGCCTGGCTGTTGGCGGCAAGGCCGACCAGCGCGTAGCCCATATGGCCGATCGAGGAATAGGCCATCAGGCGCTTGATGTTGGTCTGCCCGATCGCGGCGAAAGCGCCGAGCGCCATCGAGGCGATCGAGATGAAGACGATGATCTGCTGCCAGTCGGCGGCGATCGGCTTGAACGCGCCCATGGTGACGCGCACGATCAGCGCCATCGCCGCCATCTTGGGCGCGGCCGCCAGGAAGGCCGTCACCGGCGTCGGCGCGCCCTCATAGACGTCGGGCGTCCACATGTGGAACGGCACCGCCGAGATCTTGAAGGCAAGGCCGGCCAGCACGAAGACGAGACCGAAGACGAGGCCAAGCTGGCGCCCGCCGCTGCCCAGCGCCGAAGCGATCTCCTGGAAGCCGGTGTTGCCGGTGTAGCCATAGACCAGGCTGATGCCATAGAGCAGCATGCCCGACGACAGCGCGCCGAGGACGAAATATTTGAGGCCGGCTTCGGTCGAACGCAGATTGTCGCGGTTGATCGCGCATAGCACATAGATCGCCAGCGACTGCAGCTCGAGGCCGAGATAGAGCCCGATCATGCCGTTCGCGGAGATCATCAGCATCATGCCGAGCGTGCAAAGCAGGATCAGTACCGGGTATTCGAACTTATCGAACCGTTCCGCCTTGGCAAAGCGCATCGACATCACCAGCGTCACCGCCGAGCCGACCAGCGCCAGCACCTTCATGAAGTGGGCGAAGGTATCCTGGATGAAGGCGTTGCCATAGGCACTGCCCTGCCCGGTGTAAAAGATCAGCCAGGCGCCGGCGATCACCAGCACGGCCACCGCAAGGCCGGTCACCGTGTTGGCGGTGTTGGCGCGCGAATAGGCCCCGACCATCAGCAGCGCCAGCGCGCCGACGGCAAGGATCAGCTCTGGCGTCGAGAGCGACAGGCTGGAGAGAAGGTCCGGCGTCATGTTTCGCAAAACCTCTGGTCAGTTCGCCGCCGCGGTCTGCGCGGCGCCGATGGATGCAGTGACATTGGTGACGAGCGACTTGACCGATTCGGCCGTCGCGTCGAAGACGGGTGCGGGATAGACGCCGAAGAAGATGACCAGCACGACCAGCGGGTAGATGATCACCTTCTCGCGCGGCGACAGATCCAGCAGGTTTTTCAGGCTGTCCTTGGTCAGCGCGCCGAAGATCACCCGGCGATAGAGCCAGAGCGCGTAGGCGGCCGACAGGATCACACCGGTGGCGGCAAAGAACGCCACCCAGGTGTTGACCCGGAACACGCCGAGCATGGTCAGGAACTCGCCGACGAAACCGCTGGTGCCGGGCAGGCCGACATTGGCCATGGTGAAGATCATGAACACGGCGGCATATTTCGGCATGTTGTTAACTAGGCCGCCATAGGCGTCGATCTCACGCGTGTGCATGCGGTCGTAGATGACCCCGACGCACAGGAACAGCGCGCCGGAGACAAGGCCGTGGCTGAGCATCTGGAAGATGGCGCCCTGCACGCCTTCCTGGTTCATGGCGAAGATGCCCATGGTGACGAAGCCCATATGGGCGACGGACGAATAGGCGATCAGCTTCTTCATGTCCTCCTGCATCAGCGCCACCAGCGAGGTGTAGATGATGGCGACGACGGAGAGCACGAAGACCAGCGGCGCGAACATCTCGGACGCCAGCGGGAACATCGGCAAGGAGAAACGCAGGAACCCGTAACCGCCCATCTTCAAGAGGATAGCGGCCAGGACGACCGACCCCGCAGTCGGCGCCTCGACGTGCGCGTCCGGCAGCCAGGTGTGCACCGGCCACATCGGCATCTTCACCGCGAAGGAGGCGAAGAAGGCAAGCCATAGCCATGTCTGCATGTTGGCCGGGAAATTGTGCGTCAACAGCGTCGGGATGTCGGTCGTGCCGGACTGGTAGAACATCGCCATGATGGCGAGCAGCATCAGCACCGAGCCGGCCAGCGTGTAGAGGAAGAACTTGAACGAGGCGTAGACGCGCCGCTTGCCGCCCCAGACGCCGATGATGATGAACATCGGGATCAGACCGGCTTCGAAGAAGACGTAGAACAGCACGATATCGAGCGCGCAGAACACGCCGATCATCAATGTTTCGAGCAGCAGGAAGGCGATCATGTAGGCCTTGACGCGCTTCTCGATCGATTCCCACGACGCCAGGATGCAGAGCGGCATCAGGAAGGTCGTCAGGATGACGAACAGCATCGAAATGCCGTCGACGCCCATATGGTAGGAAATGCCGGAGTCGAGCCAGGCGGCCTTCTCGACGAACTGGAAGCCGGACTCCGAATTGTCAAAGCCGGTCCAGATGAACAGCGAGATGATGAACGTGAACGTCGTCGTCAACAGCGCGATGGCGCGGATGTTGCGGCGCGCGTTTTCACTGTCATCGTTGATGAACAGGATGAGCAGCACACCAACCAGCGGCAGGAAGGTGACCAGCGAGAGGATTGGCCAGGCGGTCATCAGAGCATCATCCAGGTGACGAGTGCGGCAACGCCGATCAGCATGGCGAAGGCATAGTGGTAGAGGTAGCCGGTCTGCAGCTTGACGACGCGGTTGGTGACATCGACGACGCGCGCCGAAATACCGTCCGGGCCGAGGCCGTCAATGACGGCGCCGTCGCCGGTCTTCCACAGGAAATGGCCGAGACGCTTGGCGGGCCGCACGAACAGGAAATCGTAGAGTTCGTCGAAATACCATTTGTTGAGCAGGAAGGCATAGAGCCCGCGATGGTGGGCAACCAGATTGACGGGCATTTCCGGCGAGCGGATGTAGAACTTCCAGGCCACCGCGAAACCGATCAGCATGGCGATGAACGGCGACAGCTCGACCCACAGCGGCAGTTCGTGGATCTCGTGCAATATGTGGTTGTCCGGCAGCGTGAACAGCGACGCCTTCCAGAACTCGGCATAGCCTTCACCGATGAAGGCCCCGTGGAAGATGATGCCGGCAAACAGCGCGCCCGCGGCCAGGATGAACAGCGGCACCAGCATAACCGGCGGCGATTCATGGACGTGGTGCATCACCTCATGGCTCGCCCGCGGCTGGCCGTGGAACGTCATGAAGATCAGCCGCCAGGAGTAGAAGGAGGTGAAGCAGGCGGCGATGACCAGAAGGATGAAGGCCATGCCGGCAACCGGATTGTGGCTGGCAAAGGCGCTCTCGATGATGGCGTCCTTGGAGAAGAAGCCGGCGGTGCCGATGACCGTCACCGGAATGCCGACGCCGGTCAGCGCCAGCGTGCCGATCACCATCATCCAGTAAGTTGTCGGAATCAGCGTCCGCAAGCCGCCCATCTTGCGCATGTCCTGCTCGTCGGAGACGGCATGGATGACCGAGCCCGAGCCGAGGAACAGCAGCGCCTTGAAGAAGGCATGCGTGAACAGATGGAAGATCGCCGCGCCATAGGCGCCGACGCCGAGCGCCACGAACATGTAGCCGAGCTGCGAACAGGTCGAATAGGCGATGACGCGCTTGATGTCGTTCTGCACGAGGCCGACCGTCGCCGCGAAAAAGGCGGTGAAGGCGCCGATGAAGGTGACAACCATCAGCGCCGAATGCGACAGTTCGAAAAGCGGCGACAGGCGCGCCAGCATGAACACGCCGGCCGTCACCATGGTGGCGGCATGGATCAGTGCCGAGACCGGTGTCGGGCCTTCCATGGCGTCCGGCAGCCAGGTGTGCAGCGGCACCTGCGCAGACTTGCCCATGGCACCCATGAACAGCAGCAGGCAGACGATCGTCATCGCCGCCTGCTTGTCCAGCGCATAGCCAAGGAAGGTCAGCACGGCGGCCCCCTGCGGCGCGCCTTCAGCCGGAATGAACGTCGCCGCATTGGCGAAGATAGTGCCGAGATTGACCGAGCCGAACAGCACGAACAGGCCGAAGATGCCGAGCGCGAAGCCGAAATCGCCGACGCGGTTGACGACGAAGGCCTTGATCGCCGCGGCATTGGCCGATGGCTTCTTGTACCAGAAGCCGATCAGTAGGTAGGAGGCGAGACCGACCCCTTCCCAGCCGAAGAACATCTGCACCAGATTGTCCGCCGTCACCAGCATCAGCATGGCGAAGGTGAACAGCGACAGATAGGCGAAGAACCGCGGCCGGTTCGGATCGTGGTGCATGTAGCCGATCGAATAGATGTGAACCAGCGCCGACACGGTGTTGACCACCACCAGCATCACCACCGTCAGCGTGTCGATGCGCAGCGCCCAGGACGCTTCCAGTCCACCCGACTGGATCCAGCGCAGCACCGGCACGGTGAACACCTCGCCATGGCCGAAGCCGACGGTGAAGAAAGCGACCCACGACAGCACGGCCGCGATCACCAGGAAACCGGAGGTGATGTATTCGGACGCCTTGGCGCCGAGCGACGTGCCGAACAGGCCGACGATCAGGAAGCCGAGCAGGGGAAGGAAGACGATGGCCTGATACATGGTGGTTCCGTCAACCCTTCATCATGTTCACGTCTTCGACCGCGATCGAGCCGCGGTTGCGGAAGAAGACGACGAGAATGGCAAGTCCGATGGCGGCTTCAGCCGCCGCGACCGTCAGCACGAACAGCGCGAACACCTGGCCGACCAGATCGCCGAGTGCTGCCGAAAAGGCGACGAAGTTGATGTTGACCGCGAGCAGGATCAGCTCGACCGACATCAGGATGACAATGACGTTCTTGCGGTTCAGGAAGATGCCGAACACGCCGAGGGTGAACAGAACAGCCGATACGGTCAGATAATGTGCGATGCCGACAACCATCTCAGAGTCCCTCGCCTGTCTTGACCTTGCGGATTTCCATGCCCGTCGCCGGCGTGCGGCCGACCTGGGCTGCTATCGACTGCCGCTTGATTCCCGGTTTGTGGCGCAGCGTCAGTACGATGGCGCCGATCATGGCAACCAGCAGGATGAGGCCCGAAATCTGGAAGTAGTAGAGGTAGTCGGTATAGAGGATGTCGCCGAGTGCGGCGGTATTTGTCCGCGCGGCGAGATCCGGGATGGGCTTCGAGACCGTCGAGGCAAGCTGCGGCGCGAATGTGTAGCCGCCGAGCACGATGATCAGCTCAGCCGCCAGGATCAGCCCGACCAGCGCGCCGATCGGCGCGTATTGCAGGGCGCCTTCCTTCATCTCGGCGAAATCGACGTCGAGCATCATGACGACGAACAGGAACAGCACCATGACCGCGCCGACATAGACGACGAGCAGGATCATCGCCAGGAATTCGGCCCCGGTCAGCATGAACAGGCCGGCGGCGTTGAAGAAGGTCAGGATCAGGAACAGCACCGAATGCACGGGGTTGCGCGACGAAATGACCATGAACGCCGACGCCACCGCGATAAAGGCGAAGAGGTAGAAAAAGGCCGCCTCTAGTCCACTCAACATGGGGTTCCCCCGGGGTTCCTGTACAAACAGGACGAACGTCCTGTTTGTTGTCTCTGGCTTCGTTCCGCCTTCGGTACCGAAGCCGCGTTGTCCTAGCCCATGTTCCGATCGGGTTGAAAGGCCCGATCGAAAGAAACATGGGCCACTCTGAATTCCGGAGGGCGATCTGGTCCGAAAGGTCTGCAACTTTTCGGGATCATCCTCTGGACGAGGCCCCTCGCCCCGTCCATGCGTCAAATATCAGCGGTAAGGCGAGTCCAGCGCGATGTTGCGCGCCAGTTCGCGCTCCCAGCGGTCGCCATTCGCCAACAGCTTGTCCTTGTCGTAGTAGAGTTCCTCGCGCGTCTCCGTCGCGAATTCGAAATTCGGCCCCTCGACGATGGCGTCGACCGGGCAGGCCTCCTGGCAAAAGCCGCAATAGATGCACTTCACCATGTCGATGTCGTAGCGCACGGTGCGGCGCGTGCCGTCATTGCGGCGCGGACCGGCCTCGATGGTGATGGCCTGCGCCGGGCAGATCGCTTCGCACAGCTTGCAGGCGATGCAGCGTTCCTCGCCATTGGGATAGCGGCGCAGCGCATGCTCGCCTCGGAAGCGCGGGCTGGTCGGCCCCTTCTCGTGCGGATAATTGATCGTCTCCTTCGGTGCGAAGAACTGGCGCATCGACAGGAAGAAAGCGCTGACGAAATCCTGCAGCAGCAGCGATTTTGCGGCTTGGGAAAGAGCGGACATCACGCAAACCCCGTGATCTTGAGGACGGCGGCGGTGGCGACCACCATGAACAGCGAAATCGGCAGGAACACCTTCCAGCCGAGCCGCATCAATTGGTCGTAGCGGTAGCGCGGCACGAAGGCCTTCACCATGGAGATGCCGAAGAAGACGAAGCAGACTTTCAGCACGAACCAGATGACGCCGGGCACCCAGGTGAACGGCGCGAAGTCGAAGGGCGGCAGCCAGCCGCCGAGGAACAGGATGGTGGCCAGCGCGCACATCAGCACGATGGCGACATACTCGCCGAGGAAGAACAGCAGGAACGGCGTCGACGAGTACTCGACCATGTGGCCGGCGACCAGTTCCGATTCGGCTTCCACCAGATCAAAAGGTGGCCGGTTCGTCTCGGCCAGCGCCGAGATGAAGAAGATGATGAACATCGGGAACAGTGCCAGCCAGTTCCAGTCGAGGAACGTATTGGGCAGGCCAAGCCGCGTACCAAGCCCGTCATGCTGCGACAGCACGATGTCGGACAGGTTGAGCGAGCCGGCGGTGAGCAGCACGGTGACGATGACAAAGCCGATCGAGACTTCGTAGGACACCATCTGAGCCGCCGAACGCAGCGCGCCGAGGAACGGATATTTCGAGTTCGACGCCCAGCCGCCCATGATCACGCCGTAGACTTCGAGCGAAGAGATGGCGAAGACATAGAGGATGCCGACATTGACGTTGGCGATCGCCCAGCCCTGGCTGACCGGGATGACCGCCCAAGCCGAGATCGCCAGCACAGCCGAGACCAGCGGCGCCAGCAGGAAGACGCCCTTGTTGGCGCCTGACGGGATCACCGGTTCCTTGAAGACGAATTTCAGCAGATCGGCGAAGGCCTGCAGCGTGCCCCAGGGGCCAACGACGTTCGGGCCACGGCGCAGCTGCACCGCCGCCCAGATCTTGCGGTCGGCGTAGAGTATGTAGGCGACGAAGATCAAAAGCACGACGATCAGCACGACTGACTTCAAGAGGATCAGCAGCGCCGGCAGCACGTAGAAGGAGAAGAAAGTGTCCATGCTTATTCCGCCGCCTGCTTGAAGCCGTTCCTGGCCAGCGCCGAGCATTCCGCCATTACGGCCGATGCCCGCGCGATCGGGTTGGTCAGGTAGAAATCCTTGACCGGCGAGGTGAAGGTGCCCTTGTTCAGCCGTCCGCCGAGCTTCGCCACCCCAGCGATGTCTTCGGCATTACCGGCCGCGACCTGATCGATGCGGGCCAGATGCGGGTATTCGCCATAGAGCTTGGCGCGCAGCTGCGGCAGCGAATCGAACGGCAGTTTCTTGCCCAGCACATCCGACAGTGCCCGCAGGATAGCCCAGTCCTCGCGGGCATCGCCCGGCGCGAAGCCGGCGCGGTTGGTCTGCTGGACGCGGCCCTCCGTGTTGACATAGGTGGCCGACTTTTCGGTATAGGCAGCCGCCGGCAGGATGACATTGGCGCGGTGCGCACCCTGGTCGCCATGCGTGCCGATATAGACGACGAAGGCGCCGCCGGTCTTGGCCATGTCGATCTCGTCGGCGCCAAGCAGGAACAACAGCTCCATGTCGCCCAGCATGCCGGCGACATTCTTGCCGCCCTCGCCCGGCACGAAGCCGAGATCGAGACCGCCGACGCGTCCGGCCGCATTATGCAGCACGGCAAAGCCGTTCCAGTCCGCGCGAGCAGCGTTCACAGCGGCGGCAAGCTTGGCCGCCTGGCCGAGCACGGCCGCGCCATCGGCGCGCGACAAAGCGCCTTGGCCAACGATGATCAGCGGATGCGTCGCCTTTTTCAGCACCTGGAAGAACTTGCCGTTGCCGTCGGCCAGATCCCTCAGCGAATCCGGCCCGGCGCCCAGCTGTTCGTAATCGTAGCGCGTATCGCCGACATCGCCGATGACGCCGACCGGCAGATTGCCGATCCGCCAGCGCTTGCGGATGCGGGCGTTGAGCACCGAGGCCTCATAGCGCGGGTTGGCGCCGATGATCAGCACCGCGTCGGCCTGCTCGATGCCTTCGATGGTCGGGTTGAAGATGTAGCTGGCGCGGCCAAGTGCCGGATCGAGTGCGGCGCCATCCTGGCGGCAGTCGGTGTTCTTCGAGCCGAGCGAAGCCATCAGCAGCTTCAGCGCGTAGATTTCCTCGACCGCGGCGAGATCGCCTGAAATGGCACCGATCTTCTCGGGTGCGGCCTTCGACACCGCGTCCTTGATCGCGGCGAACGCCTCGGCCCAGCTTGCCGGAACCAGCTTGCCGTCCTTGCGCACATAGGGGCGGTCGAGGCGCTGCGTGCGCAGGCCGTCCCAGATGAAGCGTGTCTTGTCGGAAATCCACTCCTCGTTCACCGCTTCGTTGACGCGCGGCAGGATGCGCATCACTTCGCGGCCACGGCTGTCGACGCGGATCGCCGAGCCGACGGCATCCATCACGTCGATGGATTCGGTCTTGGTCAGCTCCCACGGCCGCGCCTGGAAGGCGAAGGGTTTCGAGGTCAGCGCGCCGACCGGGCAGAGGTCGATGACATTGCCCTGAAGCTCCGAGGTCATTGCGCTTTCGAGATAGGTGGTGATCTCGGCATCCTCGCCGCGGCCGATCAGGCCGAGTTCGGAAATGCCGGCGACTTCCGTGGTGAAGCGGACGCAGCGCGTGCAATGGATGCAGCGGTTCATCACCGTCTTGACCAGCGGTCCGATATACTTGTCTTCGACCGCGCGCTTGTTCTCGTGATAGCGCGAGGAATCGACGCCGAAGGCCATCGCCTGGTCCTGCAGGTCGCATTCGCCGCCCTGGTCGCAGATCGGGCAATCCAGCGGATGGTTGATCAGCAGGAATTCCATCACGCCTTCCCTGGCCTTTTTGACCATCGGCGTGTTGGTGAAGATTTCCGGCGGCTCGCCATTCGGGCCCGGGCGCAGGTCGCGCACGCCCATGGCACAGGAAGCCTGCGGCTTGGGCGGTCCGCCCTTCACCTCGATCAGGCACATCCGGCAATTGCCGGCGATCGACAGCCGCTCATGGAAGCAGAAGCGCGGCACTTCCGCACCAGCGTCTTCCGCCGCCTGCAGCAGCGTGTAGTGGTCGGGTACAGTGATCTCTTTCCCGTCGACCTTGAGCTTTGCCATTCGCCTAAAACCCCTGCGGAGTTCCCGCAATCTCTTTTTCCGGACATGGTCGAGACCACGCCGTGCATTTCATTCACTTTTTGACGGCGAGCGCCGCCGCTTGGGCCGTCCAGTCGTCGCGGCCGATACGGCCGCCGAGCGACAGATAGTCCTCGACCCAGGCAACCTCTTGCGGCGTCCATGCCGCGATCTGGCCATACGTCCAGATACCCAGGCCGTTGAGTACCTTTTCCAGCTTGGGACCGATACCCGATATGGCCTTGAGATCCGCCGGTTTCGCCGGCTTTTCCATCGCCCTGGGCTGCCTGAAATCCTCTGGCATAAGCACATCGGCGGCGTCGCCGGCCGCTGGGACGGCATTCGCCGCCGGTGCTGCAGTGACGGCTTCCTTCGCGGCAATGTCCGTGACTTCCTGGGCAAAGGACTGCGCCTCGGCAATCATGGTTTTCGCCGTCGCCCGCGCCCTGGTGGAGGACGGGCTCGGATCGTCGAACTGCGCGACCCGCGCCTCGAAATCATCGACGATCGGCTGCAACAGCCGTTGCGAAGCCTCAGTCGCTCCCGAAAGCGCACCCAGCCAGACGCCGAAAGCGTGGTTGGCAAGCCCGAGGCTCAAGGCCGACATCGCCGCGGCACCCGCGACAGGATGCACGAGAAGGTTGACGGCACTGGCCATCTCCTTCGGCATCATCCTGGTCAGATCCTGGTTCATTTTCTCGAGCTGGTCCAAATTGGGCATCAATGGATTGGGTGTCGAATACGGCGCCATAGAGTTCTCCTGGTCGTTTCTTCGTTCGCCCGCCCCGGTTGTCTTAGATCGGGCACTTGCCCGTATCTCAAATCGGGCATTTGCCCGTATTTCCCTTCGGGCTTTCGCCCGCATTCAAGAAATTCTTCTATTCCGCCGCCACCATCACCGGTTCTGCCCGGTGCGCGTTGCGCGAAAACTCGTCGATGCGCCGCTCCACCTCGCCGCGGAAATGCCGCATCAGGCCCTGAATCGGCCATGCCGCCGCATCACCCAGCGCGCAGATCGTGTGACCCTCGACCTGCTTGGTGACGTCGAGCAGCATGTCGATCTCGCGCTTCTGTGCCTCGCCGCGCACCAGCCGCTCCATCACCCGCCACATCCAGCCGGTGCCTTCGCGGCACGGCGTGCACTGGCCGCAGCTCTCATGCTTGTAGAAGTAGGAAAGCCGCGCGATCGCCTTCACGATATCGGTCGACTTGTCCATGACGATGACAGCCGCCGTGCCAAGGCCGGATTTGAGGTCGCGCAGCGCGTCGAAATCCATCGGCGTGTCGATAATCTGCTCGGCCGGCACCAGCGGCACCGAGGCGCCGCCCGGAATGACCGCCAAAAGATTATCCCAGCCGCCGCGAATGCCGCCGCAATGCGTCTCGATCAGCTCGCGGAAAGGGATCGACATCGCCTCTTCGACCGTGCACGGGTTATTGACGTGGCCGGAGATGCAAAACAGCTTGGTGCCGACATTGTTGGGCCGGCCGAAGGACGAGAACCAGGCAGCACCGCGGCGCAGGATGGTCGGCGCGACCGCGATCGATTCGACATTGTTGACCGTGGTCGGGCAGCCATAGAGGCCGACATTGGCCGGGAATGGCGGCTTCAGCCTGGGCTGGCCCTTCTTGCCTTCGAGGCTTTCGAGCAGTGCCGTCTCCTCGCCGCAGATATAGGCGCCGGCGCCATGGTGCATGTAGATTTCGAAATCATAGCCGGAGGTGTTGTTCTTGCCGATCAGCTTGGCCTCATAGGCCTCGTCGATCGCCCGCTGCAGCGCCTCGCGCTCGCGGATGAACTCACCGCGTACATAGATGTAGGCGGCGATCGCGCCCATGGCGAAGCCGGCGAGGAATGCGCCCTCGACCAGCGTGTGCGGGTCGTTGCGCAGGATATCGCGGTCCTTGCAGGTGCCGGGCTCGGATTCGTCGGCATTGATGACGAGGTAGCTCGGCCGGCCATCGCTCTGCTTGGGCATGAACGACCATTTGAGGCCCGTCGGGAAGCCGGCGCCGCCGCGGCCGCGCAGGCCGGACGCCTTCATCTCGTTGACGATCCACTCGCGTCCCTTGGCGACGATGCCGGGTGTGTTGTCCCAGGCGCCGCGCGCCATCGCGCCGGCCAGCGACTTGTCGAAGAGGCCGTAGATGTTGGTGAAGATGCGGTCTTTGTCCTGAAGCATTTTTCGTCCCTCAGACCGGCTTCTTGCCGAAGACGCGGATGTATTCGGCGACGCCACCCTTGGCGAGCGCCTTGGCCTGCTTGACCCAGTCGTCGCGATCGATGCGGCCGTGGAAGGCGAGATAGCCGTCCACCCACTCGCGCTCGGCTTTCTTCCACGAAGCGACCTGGGCGAAAGTGAAGATGCCAAGGGAATGCAGGATGCCCTCGATCTTCGGCCCGACACCGGAAATCAGCTTGAGGTCGTCGACCAGCGCCGGTCTGTCGATGCCGGCTGGACGGTTCTTGTCTTCCAGCGACGGTTTGGCCGGCTTGGCTGGCTTCGCCGCCGGCACTTTGACTTCCGGCGATTTGAAGGCAGAAGCCGGCTCGGCCTTGTTCTTGGGGCCGCTGCGCTGCTTGGAAACCTGCTCGACCACGGGGTCCGCCTTGTTGGCATTGGCGGCCGAATGCAACGGTGCCGGAACGCTCGCCGCCTTTTCAACGGCCGGCGCCACCTTGACTGGCGAAGGCGATTTCAGCGCCGGGCTGGTTTCCGGCGCATCGGTTTTCGGCTTGCTGGCCTTCGAAGGTGCAACCGGAGCGTCGGCCGCTATCGGCGCGACCGTGGCGATGATCGCATCAGGCGCCGCCTTGGCGGCCTTGGCCGCCTCCCTGGCTTCCCTATCGCGGGTCGACTTGAGGATCGCCTTTTCGCTCTTCAGGGTTGTGAGGCCGGGGGCCGGCTCCGAGCCGGTGCGGCCGTTCTGCGGCCCGGGCGGCACCGAGGCGCCCTTGCCGGCGCCGTAGAGATCGATGATTTCGGCCAGCCGTTCCGGCGTCAGGTCTTCGAAAGTGTCCTTGAAGATCATGACCATCGGTGCGTTGACGCAGGCGCCGAGGCATTCGACCTCCTCCCATGACAAGGTGCCCTTGTCGTTGGTGTGGAACTGGTCGTGGTGGATTTTCGAGCGGCACACATCCATTAGCGCTTCCGAGCCGCGCAGCATGCAGGGCGTGGTGCCGCAGACCTGGATATGGGCCCGCGTGCCGACCGGGTTCAGCTGATACTGCGTGTAGAAGGTCGCGACCTCGAGACCACGAATCCGGGGCATGCCGAGCATGTCCGAGATCGTCTCGATGGCCGCCTTCGTCACCCAGCCTTCCTGCTCCTGTGCGATCATGAGAAGCGGGATGATCGCCGACTGTTCGCGGCCCTTGGGGTACTTCTTGATCCATTGCTTCGCAGTCGCGGCATTCGCCCGGTTGAAGGCGAAGGATGCTGGCTGGACGCTGGCTTCTGCGAGACGGCGGACTGACATTAGCGATCGACCTCACCAAACACGATGTCGAGGGAGCCGAGAACGGCGGTGACGTCGGCCAGCATGTGGCCACGACAGAGGAAATCCATGGCTTGCAGATGCGCAAAACCAGGCGCGCGCAGCTTGCAGCGGTAGGGCTTGTTCGAGCCGTCGGAGACCAGATAGACGCCGAACTCACCCTTCGGCGCTTCGACCGCCGCATAGACCTCGCCGGCCGGCACGCGATAACCCTCGGTGTAGAGCTTGAAGTGATGGATCAGCGCTTCCATCGAGCGCTTCATTGCCTGACGCTTGGGCGGCACCACCTTGCCGTCGAGGTTGGACACCGGGCCGGTGCTTTCCTTGCCGAGCAGAAGATCGACGCACTGGCGCATGATCTTCGCCGACTGGCGCATTTCTTCCATGCGCACGAGGTAGCGGTCGAAGCAGTCACCGTTCTTGCCGATCGGAATGTCGAAATCCATTTCCGAATAGCATTCATAGGGTTGCGACTTGCGCAGGTCCCAGGGCGCGCCCGAACCGCGCACCATGACGCCGGAAAAGCCCCAGGCCCAGGCGTCGGCCAATGTGACGATGCCGATATCGACATTGCGCTGCTTGAAGATGCGGTTGCCGGTCAGCAATTGATCGAGGTCGTCGATCGACTTGAGGAACGGGTCGATCCACTTGCCGATATCCTCGACCAGCTTCTGCGGCAGATCCTGGTGGACACCGCCGGGACGGAAATAGGCGGCATGCATGCGCGAACCGGAGGCGCGCTCATAGAACACCATCAGCTTTTCGCGCTCGACGAAGCCCCACAGCGGTGGCGTCAACGCGCCGACGTCCATCGCCTGCGTCGTCACATTGAGGATGTGCGACATGATGCGGCCGATTTCGCAGTAAAGCACGCGGATCAGCTGGCCGCGCTTCGGCACGTCGATACCGAGCAGGCGCTCGGCGGCCAGAGCAAAGGCGTGCTCCTGGTTCATCGGCGCGCAATAATCGAGCCGGTCGAGATAGGGGATCGCCTGCAGATAGGTCTTGGCCTCGATCAGCTTTTCCGTGCCGCGATGCAAGAGCCCGATATGCGGATCGACGCGATCGACGACTTCGCCGTCCAGCTCCAGCACGAGGCGCAAAACGCCATGCGCCGCAGGGTGTTGCGGGCCGAAATTGATGTTGAAATTGCGGACGGAGGTTTCAGCCATTTACTGCTTTGCCTTCTCGTCACCCGGCAGGACGTAATCAGTACCTTCCCACGGCGACAAAAAATCGAAATTGCGGAATTCCTGCTTGAGTTCCACAGGCTCGTAGATGACGCGCTTGGCTTCGTCGTCGTAGCGCACCTCGACGAAGCCGGTCAGCGGGAAATCCTTGCGCAGCGGGTGGCCTTCGAAACCGTAGTCGGTCAATAGGCGGCGCAGATCGGGATGGCCCGAGAACAGCACGCCGTAGAGATCGTAGGTCTCACGCTCGAACCAGTCCGCACCAGGGAACACGCCGGTGATCGACGGCACCATGGTTTCCTCGTCGGCCTGCACCTTGACGCGGATGCGCACATTCTGCTTCGGCGACAACAGATGGTAGACGACGTCGAAGCGCTTGGCGCGTGACGGATAGTCGGCGCCGCAGACGTCGATGATCGAGATGAACTGGCAGCGCGCATCGTCGCGCAGGAAGGTCATGACCTCGACCAGATCGCGCGGCTCGACGCCAATGGTAAGCTCGCCATAGGCGATATCAGCGTCATTCACGCGGTCGATCAGTTTCTCGCCGAGATAGGTCGACAGTTCGGTCAGGGATGCGGTCATGGATTTACCGTTCGATCGTGCCGGTGCGGCGGATCTTCTTCTGCAAGAGAAGAATGCCGTAAAGCAGCGCTTCGGCGCTCGGCGGGCAGCCGGGCACATAGATGTCGACCGGCACGATGCGGTCGCAGCCACGCACCACCGAATAGGAATAGTGGTAGTAGCCGCCGCCATTGGCGCAGGAGCCCATCGAGATGACGTAGCGCGGTTCCGGCATCTGGTCGTAGACCTTGCGCAACGCGGGCGCCATCTTGTTGGTCAGCGTGCCGGCGACGATCATGATGTCGGACTGGCGCGGAGACGCGCGCGGCGCGACACCGAAGCGCTCGCTGTCATAGCGCGGCATCGAGGTGTGGATCATCTCCACCGCGCAACAGGCGAGACCAAATGTCATGAACATCAGCGAACCGCTGCGTGCCCAGGTGATCAGCGCTTCCGTCGAGGTGACGAGAAAGCCCTTGTCGGCCAGCTCGTTGTTGATTTCGAGGAAGAAGGGATCGTCCTGCCCCACCGGCCTGCCGGTGTTGGGATCGATGATACCTTTGGGCTTCGGCGCGACGAGGGTGCCTGAACTGTCGTTCAATCCCATTCCAGCGCTCCTTTTTTCCATTCATAGGCAAAGCCGATGGTCAGCACCGCCAAAAATACCATCATCGACCAGAAGCCGAGCATGCCGATCTTCGAGAACGACACCGCCCACGGGAACAGGAAGGCTACTTCCAGGTCGAAGATGATGAACAGGATCGACACCAGGTAGAAGCGGATGTCGAATTTCATGCGGGCGTCGTCGAACGAGTTGAAACCGCACTCGTAGGCGGAAAGCTTTTCGGGATCGGGGTTGCGGTAAGCCACCAGGAAGGGTGCGGCCAGCAGCGCCAGGCCGACAACCAGCGCCACGCCGATGAACAGGACGATGGGCAGATACGAACTTAGAAGTGCGTTCATACTCGGCTTTCCGTTGGCGCCAATCCACGTTGATTACAGCACCGGACCCTAATGCGGAAGCGTGACAGTTTAACCGCTGAACCGTTTTAAGGGCCTATGCTGCAACGCGGCGAGGGTTAGCGCAGCACTTCCAGCGAAGCAAGTCAAACCTTGTTCAAAACACAGTGCTGGACGGCATATCGCGGCAAACTGGTCCGATCCGCTCCTGTTTGATTTCCTTCGCTTTTTACTCCACTTTTCTCTCCTGACATGGTTGCCGCCAAAACCCTGCTAGCATGAACCGGAATCACCCATCAAATCGCCCTCAGAGTGACGCCTGCATGAAGGAAAAGATCTCGCTCCCCATGGCCCGGCGCATTGCGCTTGCCGCCCAAGGGTTTCTCGATCCCCGCCCGACCGGCACACCGAACCGCCGGCACTTCGCCCGCGTATTGGCCCGCACCGGCCTGCTGCAGATCGATTCCGTCAGCGCGGTGGTGCGCGCTCATTATATGCCGCTCTATTCGCGCCTTGGCCCCTACCCGTTCGCTTTGCTCGACAATGCCGCGGTCACGCGCAAGCGCACGGTGTTCGAATATTGGGCGCACGAGGCTTCCTTTCTGCCGGTCGAGACTTACCCGCTGATGCGTTGGCGCATGCAACGCGCCGAGCGCGGCGACGAGATGTATCTGGGTCTCGCCAAATGGGGCCGCGAGCACGCAGCCTATATCGAAGAGATCTACCGCCAGGTCGCCGAGCGTGGCCCGATCGCCGCCTCCGCGCTCGAGGGCCAGAAGGGCTCGGGTGGTTGGTGGGGCTGGAGCCATGCCAAGCATGCCTTCGAATGGCTGTTCTGGGCCGGTCGCATCACCACGGCGCACCGTCGTGGTTTCGAGCGCTTCTATGACCTGCCCGAGCGCGTGCTGCCGCAGGCGATCCTCGATCTACCGATTCCCGCCGCCGAGGACGCGCACCGTGAATTGCTGCGCATTTCCGCCCGTGCCCACGGCATCGCGACATCAGGCGATTTGCGCGATTATTTCCGCCTGTCGCCGGCCGATATGAAAGGCCGGCTGGAGGAACTGGTTGAAACAGGCGAGTTGCTGCCGGTGCGCGTCGAAGGTTGGGACAAGCCGGCTTATCTTCATAGAGACGCCCGTGTGCCGCGCAAGATCGAGGCCCGCGCCCTGATGGCGCCGTTCGATCCGGTCGTCTTCGAGCGGTCGCGCACGGAGCGGCTGTTCGATTTCCACTACCGCATCGAGATCTACACGTCGGCCGACAAGCGGCAATACGGCTATTATGTCCTGCCGTTCCTGCTCGGCGACAGGATCGTGGCGCGCGTCGATCTGAAGGCCGACCGGCCTGCCGGCATCCTGCGCGTCCATGCGGCCTATGCCGAGCCCAAAGCGCCGCCACAGACTGCCGCTCAGCTCTACCAGGAACTGAAGCAGATGCAGGGCTGGCTCGGCCTCGAACGCATCGAGGTGACCCCGGCCGGTGACTTGGGTCCGGCGTTGGCCGACCTGACCGTGTCGTAAGCTCGCGTTGACACCGCCGCCTGCAAAAGCCTAAATCCGATACAGACGGTCTCTTCTCTTCAACGAGAGGAGCCAAGAGGGAATGCGGTGCGGGACGAAATCCCAAATCCGCGGCTGTCCCCGCAACTGTAAGCGAAGAGCCAAGGCCGAAAGCCACTGGGAGTTCCCGGGAAGGCGGCTACCCAAGGCGATGACCCGCGAGCCAGGAGACCTGCCGTCTGCGACTAAGAATCCGATCGCCCGGCGGGTTTCCGGGCAAGGAGCACGATCTTTGGACCATGACAGCAGTTTTTCGGCTGGCACAGCGGATGTTTCGTCCGGCCATGATGATGCGTTGGCCGGCGTCACCGTCATCGTCTGCGCCTCCTGCCGCGATGAAACCGGCTCCGACGCCCATCCCCGCGCCGGCGAACTGCTGGCGGACGACACGCGCCGCGCCGCATCGGGCGACAATATTCGCATCCGCAGCGTTGAATGCCTCGGCAATTGCAAGCGCCGTCTCAGCGCCGCCATCCTGCGCGACGGTTGCTGGAGCTACGTCTTTGGCGATCTGACCACGACCAGCGGCAGCGATCTCGTCACCGGCGCAAAACTCTTCGCCACCTCGACGGACGGTCTCATTCCATGGCGCGGCCGTCCCGATAGCCTGAAGCGCGGCCTTGTTGCCCGCATCCCTCCGCTCGACCTGTTGAAGGACTTGAAATGACCGCTCCAGATTCGTCTGCCAACCTCTCCCGCGTTCCCTGCACCGTCGTCACCGGTTTCCTCGGCGCCGGCAAGACGACGCTGGTCCGCCATCTCCTGGAAAACGCCGGCGGCAAGCGCATTGCCATCATCGTCAACGAATTCGGCGACATCGGCATCGACGGCGAGATCCTGAAAGGCTGCGGCATCGACACCTGTCCGGAGGAAAACATCGTCGAACTGGCCAATGGCTGCATCTGCTGCACCGTCGCCGATGATTTCGTCCCGGCGCTCGACCAGATCCTGTCGCTGACGCCAAAGGTCGACCACATCCTGATCGAGACTTCCGGCCTGGCTTTGCCCAAGCCGCTGGTCCAGGCTTTCCAGTGGCCGAGCGTGAAGAGCCGCGTCACCGTCGATGGCGTCATTGCCGTGGTCGACGGGCCGGCATTGGCCGAAGGACGCGTCGCCAACGACATGGACGCCTTGCAGGCGCAGCGCGCTCAGGATGAGACGCTCGACCACGACGATCCGGTCGAGGAGGTGTTCGAGGATCAGATCGCCTGCGCCGACCTGATCATCCTGTCCAAAAGCGACCTGATGGACGCCGCCGGCACTGCCCGCGCCAACGCCATCATTGGCGAACACTCCGCCCGCGCGGTGAAGATCGTGCCGACGTCGCATGGCAAGGTCGATCCTTCCGTACTGCTCGGGCTCGGTCTCGCAGTCGAGGACGACATCGAAAACCGCAAGTCCCATCATGACGGCGCCTTCGACCATGAGCATGACGACTTCGACACGTTCATCGTCGACATTGCCTCGATCGCCAATCCCGATGAGCTTGCAAAGCGCGTCGCCGCCGCCGCCGAAGAAGAGAACGTGCTGCGCGTAAAGGGCTTCGTCGAGGTCGGCGGCAAGCCGATGCGGCTCTTGCTGCAGGCCGTCGGGCCGCGCGTCAACCACTACTATGATCGCGCCTGGACGGCGCAGGACGACCGCCGCTCGCGCCTCGTTGTCATCGGCCTCAAGGGGCTGAACCGCCCGGCGATCGAGCGTATACTTGCCGGCTGATTTCGGACACGGGTTGCGATGCACATCCTAACCACGACATCCGCCTCGCTCGACGATCTCGCCGAGCCGGTCGATCTGCGGCAGACGCCGGCGGATATCGTGGCCCTGTCCTTCACCGACAGCGACCTCGCCGGCCTTGCGGCCGCGTGGAAGGCCGACGCCGGCCGGCTGCCCTCGATGCGGCTGGCCGCCCTGCGTGATCTGCGCCATCCCATGTCCGTCGACCTCTGGGTCGACAGCGTCGCCCGCCACGCCAAGATCATCCTCGTCCGCATCCTCGGCGGCTACGACTGGTGGCGCTACGGCTGCGACCAGCTTGCCTCGATCGCTCGCGAACGCGGCATAAAACTGGCTCTGCTGCCCGGCGAGAGCCATGACGAGGACCTAAGGCTGATCGAAGCCTCGACGCTGCCGCGCGAGGAGCTTGACGGCCTGCTCGATTATTTCCGCGAGGGCGGCCCGGCGAATATGAGCGCGCTGGTGCAAAGGTTGGCGCGGCTGGCGGGACAGGATGAGCCTGTCGTCGAGCCGGTCGCGGTCCCGAAGGCTGGGTTTTACGAGCCCGCACGCGGAGTCGTGGAGAAGGCGGACGCATCGAATGTTGGCGTTCCTTCACACCCCCCTCTGTCCTGCCGGACATCTCCCCCGCAAGGGGGGAGATCGGATTTCATCAAAGCCGGCGCTTCTCTCGCTGAGGCATCTACAACCTCGACAATTGGCGAAACCGCCGATGACAGAGCAATCTCCCCCCTTGCGGGGGAGATGTCCGGCAGGACAGAGGGGGGTGTGACGGAACTCGACGTTGACAACGTCAACGCCCCAGTCGTGCCCATCCTGTTCTACCGTTCGATGCTGCTGGCCGCCGATGTCGCGCCCATCGATGCGCTTTTTGAGGCGCTGCGGCAGCGTGGTCTACTCCCGGTCCCTATCTTCGTCTCCAGCCTCAAAGACCCAACGTCACTCGCCTTTGTCGAAACAGCGCTCGCCTCCCTAAAACCCGCCGCCATCATCACCGCGACCGCTTTCGCATCCGGCGCGGAGCCCGGCATCGAAACCTTGTTCGACCGCGCCGGCGTGCCTGTCTTCCAGGTCATCGTCGCCACCACCCGCCGCGATATCTGGGAAAACAACCAGCGCGGCCTGGCGCCCGCCGACCTCGCAATGCATGTCGTGCTGCCCGAGTTGGACGGCCGCATCCTCGCCGGCGCAATTTCCTTCAAGGGTGAGAGCGAGATCGACCCGGCACTTGGCCACCGCGCCTTCGCCAACCGGCCGGAAGCGGATCGTGTGGCGCAGGTGGCTGACCGTGTCGCGGCCTTCATCCGCCTGCAGCAGACGCCACGCGCGGGGCGCAAGCTCACCATCCTGATCCCGGATTATCCGAGCGCCCCCGGCCGCACCGGCTATGCCGTCGGCCTCGACGTGCCGTCCAGCGTGCTCGCGATGCTGCATGACCTGAGGGAACAGGGCTATGGTGTTGACGGGATTCCGGAGACGCCGCGTCGGTTGCTGGATTTGCTGGCGCGGAGCAATGATGGGCTGGGGCTGGATGACTATCTCGACTTCTCCAAGAGCCTGCCGGTTGCGGCTATCGCTGCCGTAGAAGCTGCATGGGGCAAGGCAGAAGAGACAGGTTTGCGCGAGGCGCCCCCCTCTGTCCTGCCGGACATCTCCCCCACTTGGGGGGAGATTGGCGGTTCAGTTGCCGGCTCCCTTCCTGCAACGTTTGAGATTGGCGAAAGCGCAGATGACCGCTCAATCTCCCTCCTTGTGGGGGAGATGTCCGGCAGGACAGAGGGGGGCGCCTCGCGCAAACCTTCGCTATCAAGCAAGAAACACTTCCCCTTCCGTGCCGCCACCTTCGGCAACGTCACCGTGGCACTTGCCCCCGATCGCGGCCGCTCCGCCGACCGCCGCGCCGACTACCACGACCCGACGCTACCGCCGCGCCATGCGCTGATCGCCTTCGGCCTATGGCTGCGCAAATTGCTGGGCATCCACGCGCTGGTCCATGTCGGCGCGCATGGCACGCTGGAATGGCTGCCGGGCAAGACGGTCGCGCTTTCGGAAAACTGCTTTCCCGAGATCGTCACCGGTCCCCTGCCCGTAATCTATCCCTTCATTGTCTCCAACCCCGGCGAAGCGGCGCAGGCCAAGCGGCGCATTGCCGCCGTCACCCTTGGCCATCTGCCGCCTCCGCTTACCGGCGCAGGGCTGGACGAGAACCAGCACAAGCTGGAACGGTTGGTCGACGAATACGCCCAGGCCGACGGGCTCGACCGCCGCCGCCGCGACCGTCTGGCCAAGCTGATCGTCGAAACCGCGCAAAAGACCGGCCTCGCTTCCGAAGCCGGCGTCGCCAGAACCGACGCGCCCGATGAAGCGTTGCGCCGCATTGACGCCTGGCTCTGCGACCTCAAGGATTTCGCCATCAAGGACGGATTGCATATCTACGGTCGCGCCCCCGATGAGGAGCCCGACGCCATGCGTCGCCAAAGCGCTGACGCCGAGAAGACGGCGCTACTTGCGGCGCTCGATGGCCGCCACATCAAGGCCGGTCCGGCAGGCGCGCCCGCGCGCGGCCGTTCCGACGTCCTGCCCACCGGCCGCAACCTCTTCACGTCGGACCCGCGCACCATGCCGACGCCGACCGCCTATGATCTCGGCAGGGTGGCGGCCGAAGAAGTCGTGCGCGGCTATATGCAGTCGCATGGCGACTGGCCGCGCTCGCTGGTCATCGACCTCTGGGGTTCGGCGTCGCTGCGCACCGGCGGCGAAGAGATCGCGCAAGGGTTGGCGCTGATGGGCTGCCGGCCGCAATGGGATTCTGCGACCGGCCGTATCACCGGCATCGAAGTTCTGCCGCCGGCCACGCTCGGCCGGCCGCGCGTCGACGTCACCTGGCGTATCTCCGGCCTGTTCCGCGACATGTTCCCGACCCAGATCGCGCTGATCGATGCCGCCGCCAACGCCGTTGCCGCCCGCGACGAGGACGATTCGGAAAACCCGCTCGCGGCGAGGACCCGCACTGACGGCAAGGTCAGCCCGCGAATCTTCGGCACCTCGCCCGGCACGTACGGCGCCGGCGTCGAGTATCTCCTGTCCTCCGGCGACTGGGCGGCGCGCGAAGAAATCGGCCGCGCCTATCTCGACGCAACATCGCACGCCTATGGCGGCGCAGAGGGCGAAGGCGTCTCCGCGCCCGGCGCCTTCGAGGGCCGCATCGCCGAGGCCGATCTTCTCGTCCACACCGGCGACGACCCCGGCCGAGACATCCTCGAAGGCTCCGCCGACGTCGCCTTCATCGGCGGCTTTTCGGCAGCCCTGGCGGCGCTTGGCAGGAATGCCGACGTCATCGTGCTCGACACCACGGACCCGCAAAAGCCGAAGCCGCGCTCAGTCGGCGAGGCCGTATCGCGCGTGGTTCGAGCCCGCGCCGTCAATCCACGCTTCATTGCAGGCCAGATGCGCCACGGCCCGCGCGGCGCCTCCGAATTTGCCGAAACCGTCGACCGGCTGGTTGGCTTTGCCGAAACCACGCATGCGATATCGGGCACGCTGATCGAGGCCGTGCATGACGCCTATCTCGGCAATCCGGCTGTTCGCGCCTTCATCCTGCGCGAGAACCCCGCCGCTGCGAAAGTCATCGCCGAACGCTTCCTGTCCGCGCGCCGGCGTGGCCTCTGGCATCCCCTGCGCAATTCCATCGACGACGACCTCGCTGCCCTGATTGCTGAGGCAGAAGCGCTGGGGGTGGCGGCATGAACGCCTTCTCACGCCGCGGTGCCTGCCCGGCCCTGTCGGCACCGATGCAAACCGGCGATGGCCTGCTGGTGCGGCTCAACCCGGTCGCGGAAGGTCTATCTTCTGGAGGATTGTCGCCCAAGCTTCTGATCGGGATAGCCGAATCCGCTTTGCGGCATGGCAACGGCATCATGGAAGTGACAGCGCGCGGCAGCCTGCAGATACGCGGGCTGACGGCGGAAAGCGCGCCTCTGCTGGCAACAGAGGTCGACGCTCTGGGCATTGCGGTGCGCACCGGCGTGCCTGTAGAGACTGGGCCGCTGGCCGGCATCGATCCGCAGGAGGTAGCCGATCCCCGGCCGCTGGCGGAGCGGATCAGGGTGGCGGTCGAAGAGGCTGGGCTGACGGCAAGGCTGGGGCCGAAGGTTTCGGTCATTGTCGACGGCGGCGGGCAGCTTGGGCTGGATTCGGTGACGGCCGATATCAGGCTGAAGGCGGTGCGAGCCGACAACGACATCGTTTGGAGCGTATCGGTTGCCGGCGACGGCCGAAACGCGAAGGTGTTGGCAAAAGTCGATGCGGATACCGCGAGAGACATCGCCGTCGCTGCACTGAGGATGGTCGCCGAAAAAGGTCGCGAGGCGCATGCAAGGGATTTGTCGGAGAGGCAATTAATATCTCTCGAAGGTTGGCATTCTGTGGCGCCCCCCTCTGTCCTGCCGGACATCTCCCCCACAGGTGGGGAGATCGGCCGCTTCGGCGCTTCGCCCCCTCTCGCATCGTTTGAGATTGGCGAAAGCGGAGACAAGGGCGACATCTCCCCCCTTGTGGGGGAGATGTCCGGCAGGACAGAGGGGGGCGTCGTAGAGCGCAATCACCGGCCAATTGGCCTTTTCAATCTCAACGCCGCCATCGCCCTCGGCATCGCCCTCCCCTACGGCAGCATGCCGGCAGAGAAGATCATCGACCTCGCCCAAAGCGCTCTCGCTCTCGGCACAGCCGAAATCCGCCTCGCCCCCGGCCGCGCCTTGCTTCTCCTCGGCCAACCAGCAGCTGCCAGCCAGCCCCTCCAAGACGCCGCCGCCACCCTCGGCTTCGTCACCTCCTCCGCCGACCCACGCACGCGCATTGCCGCTTGTCCTGGCACGCCGGCCTGCGCCTCCGGGCGGATCGCCACGCGCGACATTGCCGAGACGATCGCCGCTGAAAACGCTGACATCCTCGACTTCACCCTGCACGTTTCCGGCTGCGCCAAGGGCTGCGCCCATCCAGGCAAGGCAGCCCTCACTCTGGTCGGCGGCGAAAACGGAGCCGGACTTGTCGTGAACGCGACGGCAAAGGCCCTTCCTGCCGGCTACAGGCCGGGCTATGACGCCGCGCGCGGCATCGGCCGCGTCGCGGCAATGATCCGCAGCGCACGATATCAAGGCGAAACCGCCGCCGCTTGCCTGACAAGGCTCGGGCCGGTCGCTATCGCCGAAGCTTACCGACAGGCCCGAACTTACCAACAGGCCCGAACTTACCAACAGGAATGAGCATGGCCGCCTACGACTATATCCATGACGGCACGGCGATCTACGAACGCTCCTTCGCCATCATCCGCGCCGAAGCTGATCTGTCGCGCTTCTCCGAAGCCGAGGCCGATGTCGCCGTCCGCATGATCCATGCCTGCGGCCAGGTCGAAGCATCAAGCCATTTCGTCTTCTCCGCCAATTTCGTTGCCGCCGCGCGCGCCGCTTTGGCGGCTGGCGCACCGATTTTCTGCGACGCGGAAATGGTCTCGCATGGCGTCACCCGCGCCCGGTTGCCGGCCGGCAACGAGGTGATCTGCACCTTGCGCAACCCGCGCACGCACGACATCGCCAAGGAGATCGGAAACACCCGTTCGGCCGCCGCGATCGAGCTGTGGGGCGACCGCATGGCTGGTTCGGTGGTCGCCATTGGCAATGCACCGACCGCACTGTTTTATCTCCTGGAAAAACTGCGCGACGGCGCGCCGAAGCCGGCGGCCATCATAGGCATGCCGGTCGGCTTCGTCGGTGCGGCCGAATCCAAGGATGCTTTGGCCGAGAATTCCTATGGCGTGCCCTACGCCATCGTCCGCGGCCGGCTTGGCGGCAGCGCCATGACTGCCGCAGCGCTCAATTCATTGGCGAGGCCGGGCCTGTGAACGCGCTTGTCAAAGGTCGTCTCTTCGGCGTCGGCACCGGTCCCGGCGACCCCGAACTGCTGACCCTGAAGGCCGCGCGGGCCTTGGCCGAGGCCGATGTCGTGGCCTATTTCGCCAAGCGCGGCAACAACAGCAACGCGCGCGCCATCGTCGAAGCGCAGTTTCGGCCCGAAATGACGGAGCTGCCGCTGCTCTATCCCGTCACCACCGAAATCGACAAGGATCATGACGACTACCGGTCGCAGATCACGGCCTTCTACGAGGAGTCCGCCGCGAAGGTCGCCGAACACCTTCAGGCAGGCAAAATGGTTGCCGTGCTGTCGGAAGGCGACCCGCTTTTCTACGGCTCCTACATGCATCTGCATGTGCGACTGGCTCATCGCTTCCCGACCGAAGTCATTCCCGGAATCACCGCCATGTCCGGCTGCTGGTCGCAGACTGGTGTTCCGATCGTCCAGGGCGACGACGTGCTGACGGTTCTGCCGGGCACGATGAGCGAGTTCGAGCTGACACGCCGGCTGGCCGACACCGATGCCGCCGTCATCATGAAGGTCGGCCGCAACCTGCCCAAGATCAGGCGGGCGCTGGAAGCGACCGGCAAGCTGACGCGCGCCGTCTACGTGGAGCGCGGCACCATGGCTGGCAGTGTGTCCATGAAGCTTGCCGACAAACAAGACGACAAGGCGCCCTATTTCGCCATCGTACTGGTCGCCGGCTGGTCGGGCCGCCCCGGCATCTTGGGAGGCGAAGCATGAGTGGCCGTCTCACCGTCATCGGCCTTGGCCCTGGCAATGCCGATCAGGTCACGCTGGAAGCCAGCCGCGCTATCGCCGAGGCCAAATTCTTCTACGGCTACAAACCCTATCTCGACCGGCTCGAGCTACGGCCGGACCAGACCCGCGTCGCTTCCGACAATCGCGAGGAACTTGCCCGCTCCAAGGACGCACTGGCCAAAGCCGCCGAAGGCCACGATGTCGCCGTCGTCTCTGGTGGCGATCCCGGCGTGTTCGCCATGGCGGCCGCCGTCTGCGAGGCGATCGAGGCCGGCCCGTCCGAATGGCGCACGGTCGATGTCGCTGTCGTGCCCGGCATCACCGCCATGCTGGCTGTCGCCGCCCGCATCGGCGCGCCGCTCGGCCATGATTTCTGTGCCATCTCGCTGTCCGACAATCTGAAGCCGTGGGAACTGATCGAATTGCGCCTGCTGGCGGCGGCCGGCGCCGGCTTCGTCATCGCGCTCTACAACCCGATCAGCAAGGCACGGCCCTGGCAGCTCGGCCGCGCCTTTGAATGCCTGACCGCGATCCTGCCGGGAACCACACCGGTGATTTTCGGCCGCGCCGCCGGCCGCCCGGACGAGCGTATCGAGGTCTACCTGCTGGCAGACGTCGACGCGCAAAAGGCCGACATGGCCACTTGTATCATCATCGGTTCGCCGGAAACCCGGATCATCAGGCGCGCAGAAAAGCCGGCGCTGGTCTACACGCCGCGTTCGGCAGCGGGCTCGACAAAATGATCGACCCCAAATTGATCGACAATCGCGGCGAGCTGTTCGACGGTTTCAGCCGAAGGCACATCCGGCAGATCAGGTCGTCGGATCATGACCACCTCGATGCCAAGTGCCCGCGCCGCGGCGATCTTGCCGTAGGTGGCCGCGCCGCCGCTGTTCTTGGACACGACGACATCGATGCGATGCTTTTCGAGCAGCGCGCGCTCATCGGGCTCGCGAAACGGGCCACGGGCCAACAGATATTCGGCATCAGGCACGGCCAGCGTGGGCTCGACCGGATCGACACTGCGAATGAGATAGTGGTGCTGGGGTGCGGCTTCGAAAGCCGCGACCTCTTGCCGGCCGAGCGCCAGAAAAACGCGGCGCGGCGCGGATCCAAGCGCTTGCGCGGCATCGCCAAACGTATCGACCAGCGTCCAGCGGTCGCCTTCGACAGGCTCCCAGCCAGGGCGCCGCAGGGCAAGGATCGGCACGCCGGCAACGCGCGCGGCTTGCGCGGCATTGGCGGATATCTGCGCCGCATACGGGTGCGTGGCGTCGATCAGCAGGTCGGTGCCCGTCTCCCGCAGGTAAGCAGCCAGCCCGTCGGCGCCGCCAAAGCCTCCGGTTCGCACCGGCACGCCCTGTGCGACCGGGCTTTCGGTGCGCCCGGCCAGCGACAGCGTGATCGACAGATCGGCGCGCGCGGTCAGTTTTCCAGCCAGTTGCCGGGCTTCCGTGGTACCGCCGAGGATCAGAATGCGGTGGGTCATCATGCCTGCTAAGGGTCCGCGCGGCGCCAAGCTCACCTCAAGATGGCTCACCATCGTCGGCATCGGCGAGGACGGTTTAGCGGGTCTCGGCGACGAGGCCAAGCAGCGGATTGCGCAGGCGGAGATCATCTTCGGCGGCAAGCGGCACCTGGCGCTTGTTGCTTCCTTCGCCAAGGGCGAAGCGCGCCCCTGGCCGGTTCCATTCGATGCCGAGATGGCCGACGTGCTGGCACTCGCCGGCAGGCGCGTCTGCGTGCTGGCTTCCGGCGATCCCTTCTTCCACGGCGTCGGCGCCACCCTCGCCCGCAAGGTCAAGCCACAGGAGATGCATGTCATTCCCGCCCCGTCGGCCGTTTCACTGGCGGCCGCGCGGCTTGGCTGGGCGCTGCAGGACATCGAGATCGTGTCGCTGCATGGCCGGTCGATCGACCTGATCCGCCCGCTATTGCAGCCGAACGCCCGTATCCTGGCGTTGACCTCGGATGCCGAAGCCCCTGCGGCAATCGCCCGCCTGCTGACGGAACTCGACTTCGGCGCGTCGCGGCTGACTGTCCTGGAGGCGCTGGGCGGGCCAAACGAGAATCGGCGCACGGCCCACGCCGACGCCTTCGACCTCGAAAACATCAATCCGCTCAATGTTCTTGCGATCGAAATTGATCCTAGCCCACAAGCGCGCGTGCTGCCGCTCACATCAGGCCTTGCCGATCATATGTTCGACCATGACGGCCAGATCACCAAGCGCGAAATCCGTGCGATCACCCTGTCGGCGCTGGCTCCGAGGCGTGGCGAATTGCTGTGGGACATCGGCGCCGGCTCCGGGTCCATCGGCATCGAATGGATGCTGGCCCACCCTTCTATGCGCACCATTGCCATCGAGGCCGACCCGATCCGCGCCGCCCGCATTGGCCGCAACGCCACCGCCTGTGGCGTTCCCGGTCTCGTCGTGGTCGAAGGCAGCGCGCCCAAGGCGCTTGCCAGGCTGGACACGCCTGACGCGATCTTCATCGGCGGCGGCGGCAGCGATGCCGGCGTGTTGAACGCTGCCATCAAGGCCCTGCGCGCCGGCGGCCGCCTCGTTGCCAATGCGGTGACGTTGGAGATGGAAGCCCTGCTTCTCGCCCGCCATGTCTCGCTCGGCGGCGACCTTACCCGGATCGCGATATCCCGCGCGTCGCCCGTCGGCTCGATGCAGGCATGGCGGCCGGCCATGCCGGTCACCCAATGGAGCTGGGTCAAGCCATGATGGTCGCGGGCATCGGCAGCCGAAAAGGCGTGAGCGTCGGGGACGTGCTTGCCGCGATAGAAACCGCCCTGGAAGCGCATGGGCTGGCGATGACGGCTCTTTCGGCGCTGGCGACTGCCACGCTGAAGAAGAATGAAGAAGCGATCCCTGCCGCTGGCCGCGCGCTGCGTCTTCCAGTCATTGTCGTCGATGACTCAGCGCTCCAGGCCGCCTCGCCGGATACGCTCAGCCATTCCGACCTCTCGCAGGACCTGGCCGGCACGCCATCGGTTTCCGAGGCATCCGCTCTTGCCGTCGCCGGCAAAGGCGCCAGACTGCTCGGCCCCCGCACGGTGCTCGGCTCCGTCACCTGCGCCATCGCTGTCAGCGGAGATGCGCCATGACCGTCCATTTCATCGGTGCCGGTCCAGGTGCGGCCGACCTCATCACGCTGCGCGGCGCGAGGCTTTTGGCAAGTTGCCCGGTCTGCCTTCATGCCGGCTCGATCGTCGCGCCCGAATTGCTGCAGCACTGTGCGCCGGGGACGAAACTGATCGACACCGCGCCGATGTCACTCGACGAGATCGAAGCCGAGTATGTCGCGGCGCACAAGGCCGGCCATGATGTCGCCCGCCTGCATTCCGGCGACCTTTCGGTGTGGAGCGCCGTGGCCGAGCAGATCCGCCGGCTGGAAAAGCATGGCATCCCCTACACGCTGACACCGGGCGTCCCCTCCTTCGCCGCCGCTGCCGCCGCACTTCGCCGCGAACTGACAATTCCCGAAGTCGCGCAAAGCCTGGTGCTGACCCGCATCTCCGGCCGCGCCTCGAAGATGCCGCCCGGCGAAACGCTGGCCGGCTTCGGCCGCACCGGCGCCACGCTCGCCATTCATCTGGCCATCCACGCCATCGATCGCGTCGTCGCCGAACTGACGCCGCATTATGGCGGCGATTGCCCGGTGGCGATCGTCTTTCGCGCCTCCTGGCCGGACGAGCGCGTGCTGACCGGCACGCTGGAGACCATCGAAGCGCTGCTCGCTGCCAATCCGATGGAGCGCACGGCGATCATCTTCGTCGGCCGCTCGCTGGCGGCGGAAGGTTTTGGCGAAAGTTCATTGTACGACGCCCATTACCAGCGGCGTTTTCGCGGACGGGACGGATTGTGAGCGGCAGCACCAAAAATACCGGCGAAAATGCCACGCTCGAAAAGGCTTTGTCCCGGCTGAATTTCAAGCCGCGCCGGCTCGAGCCAGGCCATGTCTGGCTGGCTGGGGCCGGCCCCGGCGACCCCGGCTGCCTGACCCTGGAAGTGCTGGCTGCGTTGGCCGAGGCGGATGCTCTGGTCTACGATGCGCTGGTCTCATCAGATATCGTCGCCGTTGCCGAAAATGCCGAGCTTTTCTTTGCCGGCAAGCGCGGCGGCAAACCGTCGATGAAACAGGACGACATCACCGCCCTTTTGGTGCGGCTGGCGCGCGACGGCCGCCGCGTCGTCAGGCTGAAGGGCGGCGATCCCTATATTTTCGGCCGTGGCGGCGAAGAGGCTTTGGCGCTGGCGCGCGAAGCCATCCCGTTCCGTGTCCTGCCCGGCCTGACATCGGGCCTCAGCGCGCTGGCCGCCACCGGCATTCCGGCCACCATGCGCGGCATCAACAAGGCTGTGATCCTGGCCACTGGCCACGCCGCCGGCACCGATGACGATCTCGACTGGGCGGCAATCGCCCGCACCGGCCAGCCTGTCGTCGTCTATATGGGCATGGCCAATCTGCCGCTGATCGCCGCAGCGCTGCTCGATGGCGGGCTGGCCCCGTCGACGCCGGCGGCGGTGATCGTCGCCGCAACGACACCGCAGGAGCGAACTGTCGTCGCCACGCTCGCCACCATTGCCGAGGAAGCAGCCGCCGCCGGCCTTGCCTCGCCGGCGCTGATCGTCGTCGGCGGCATCGTCGCCATGCGCGCGGCACTGGCGGGGAACGCATGACGGCTCGCGCGATCATCATTGGCGCGCCGCGCTCCGGCTCCGGCAAGACCAGCGTCACCATCGGCATCCTGCGCGCGTTGACCCGGCGCGGCCTGAAAGTGCGCGGCGCCAAATCCGGCCCCGACTATATCGACCCCGGCTTCCACACCGCAGCCACGGGACTGTCCGGCATCAATCTCGACAGCTGGGCGATGCCGCCGTCGCTGCTCAATGCGCTTGCCTCGCAAGCAGCTGACGATACCGATTTCGTCATCCTTGAAAGCGCCATGGGCCTGTTCGACGGCATTCCGGCCTCGCCGGGGCGCACCGGTTCGGCGGCCGACCTGGCGCGGCTCTACGGCCTCCCGGTGCTGCTGGTGCTCGACGTCTCCGGCCAGTCGACCACGGCAGCAGCTGTTGCCAAGGGTTTTGCCACCTATGATCCGGACGTGCGCATGGCGGGCGTCGTGCTCAACCGGCTGGGCAGCGAGCGGCACCGCCGGCTGTCCGGCGACGCCATCGAGGCGATCGGCCTGCCAGTCGTCGGCGCCATCCTGCGCGACCCCACGCTGAACCTGCCCGAGCGACATCTCGGCCTCGTCCAGGCCGGCGAATATGACGACCTGATGGCGCATCTCGACCGGCTTGCCGATATGGCGGAAAAGTCGCTCGATCTCGATGCCATCATGGCCCTGGCGACACCACTCACCCCGGCGCCCGGCGGCTTCGCCGACGCGCTGGCACCGCCCGGTCAACGCATCGCGCTGGCCGAGGATGCCGCCTTCACGTTCCTCTATCCGCATGTCGCCGCTTACTGGCGCAAGGCGGGTGCCGAAATCGTCCCGTTCTCGCCGCTCGCCGACGAAGCACCCGATGAGGATTGCGACGTCTGCTGGCTGCCCGGCGGCTATCCCGAGCTTCACGCTGGCCGGCTTGCTGCAGCGGAGACTTTCAAAGCCGGAATGGCAAGATTCGCAGCGACAAAGCCAATCCATGGCGAGTGCGGTGGCTTCATGGTGCTTGGCGACGCTTTGGAGGATGCCTCCGGCGAAACGCATGCGATGCTCGGCCTGCTCGGCCATTCCACCAGCTTCGCCAAGCGCAAGATGAACCTCGGCTATCGCGAAGCGCGGCTGCGTGCCGATTGTCCGCTGGGCGCACAGGGCGCCCTGATCCGTGGCCACGAATTCCACTATGCTCAGATGCTTGCTGCCGGTAACGACGAGCCGCTGGCCGACCTAGCCGACGGCCAAGGCAATCCGATCGGCGCCTCGGGCTATCGACGCGGCCATGTCAGCGGCACCTTCTTCCACGCCATTGCGAGGGGCTAGAGCATGAAGCTCAAGAACTTGATCCTTTCGCCCCGTCAGGTCGTCGACGACATCGCACTTTGTCTGGTCTTTTTCACCAGGCTGCCGCTGCCTGCCTTCGATTTTCGCGGCCGCAGCCTTGCCGCGGCGATCTGGGCCGCACCGGTCGCCGGCCTCGTCGTCGGCCTGATCGGCGCCATCGTCTTTGCCACGGCGGAACGGCTTGGCCTTGCCATGGGGCCGGCTGCCGCCCTTGCCCTGGTGGCTACCCTGCTCACCACCGGCTGCCTGCATGAAGATGGGCTGTCCGACGTCGCCGACGGCTTTGGCGGCGGCAAGTCGCGCGGCAAGAAACTCGAGATCATGCGCGACAGCCGCATCGGCGCCTATGGTGCCGCGGCGCTGGCTCTGTCGCTGCTGATCCGCTGGAGCGTCCTTTCGCAACTCGTCGACCCCACACAGGCGCTCTTCGCCCTCGTGGCCGCACACGCGGCCTCACGCGGTCTGCTCGGCGCCTTCATGCATCTCTTGCCGCCGGCGCGGATCGACGGCCTGTCGGCCGACGCTGGCACGGTTTCGCAGGAAACCGCCATCGCCGGCGCCGTGCTCGGCGCGATCCCGCTGCTCCTGCTCGGGCTGGGAGGTGCCGTTTTCGCGCTGATCCTGCTTGGCCTGCTGTTTGCCGCTTTTCGCGCCCTTTGCCTCAACCAGATCGGTGGCCAGACCGGCGACACGATCGGCGCCTTGCAGCAGGCGGGCGAAATCGCGGTGCTGCTCGTCGCTTCCGTAGCCCTCTCCTGACCCTTTTGGCCTGATTCCTTTTCGGAGACTTTGCCCCATGCCCTTCAAATTGCTCGATGAATTGCGCGTCGCCTGCCTCGACCTCCCGGCCGGCAGCGATGCCGCTGCCAATGCGGTCGCCCGTCGTCAGGACACGCTGACCAAGCCGCAGGGCAGCCTCGGGCGGCTGGAGACGATCGCAGCATGGCTGGCGCGCTGGCAGGGCCGCGACATGCCGAAGCTCGACCGCGTAAAAGTCTTCGTCTTCGCCGGCAACCACGGCGTCACCGCGCAAGGCGTGTCGGCCTATCCTTCTGAGGTCACCGTGCAGATGGTGGCGAATTTCGCCGGAGGAGGCGCCGCCATCAACCAGCTTGCCCGCATCGCCGGCGCCGAACTCGATGTCATTCCGCTCGATCTCGACCATCCGACCGGCGACTTCACGCAAGGCCCAGCGATGGACGAGAAGGCCTTCCTGACGGCAGTCTCGGCCGGCTATGACGCGGTGACGAAAGACCTCGATCTTATCTGCTTCGGCGAGATGGGCATCGGCAACACCACGCCAGCCGCCGCCATTTCAGCCGCGCTGTTCGGCGGTGGCGCGGAAAAATGGACCGGGCGCGGTACCGGCGTCGACGACGCCGGCCTCAAGCGCAAGGTGGTCGCCATCGAAGCCGGCCTGAAGCGCCATGCCTCCGCCCTTGCCGATCCGCTTGCTATCGCTGCCGCGCTTGGCGGACGCGAACTCGCCGCCATCTTCGGCGCCACGCTGGCCGCCCGCCATCTGGGCATACCTGTGCTGCTCGACGGCTTCGTCTGCACCGCCGCCGTAGCTCCGCTGGCCAAGCTGCATCCGACCGGGCTCGCCCACACAATTGCCGCGCACGTTTCGGCAGAATCCGGCCACCGTGGCCTGCTCGAAGCCCTCGGCCTGCCGCCGCTGCTCGATCTCGGCATGCGGCTCGGCGAAGGCTCCGGCGCCTGCCTCGCCGTCAACATCGTCCGTTCAGCACTGGAGTGCCATACCCGTATGGCGAGCTTTGCCGAGGCGGGTGTTTCGGAGAAGTAATCGTCGAATTCCCTGCTCAAGGCATACAAGCCACGGGAAAAGTAGCGTCGCCGGCGTCTTCCAATGGCCAGGATTCTCAAATATATCTTGCGGATGAAGAAACTTCATCCTGCCGCAGCTGCAGTGTTTATCGCCGGGGCGGTCGCCGCTGTACTCCGTCACAGCAGCTATTCAAGTCATGGCCCGATCGATACCGGCATTTTCGTTGTCTTCCTGGTCTTCTTCTGGTGGCTCATCAGCGATTTCTCAGGCGGGGAAAATGGAGTTGATGTCAACGAAACTGCAAGCGCGAAAGAAAGTATTGCGTTTCGATTCGGCAGGTTTCTGAGCCGCATTTCTCGACGCGGTTAGATCGCTCGAGGCCCACCATTGCTGGTTAAACATCGAGGCCAGACCATTGGCCCGAGACGCGCCAAACGCATCCCGCCTTCAGGGTCTTTCCACCAAGTCTTTGAAGAATTTGGTGGGTGCGCACAGGATTGAACTGTGGACCCGCTGATTAAGAGTCAGCTGCTCTACCAACTGAGCTACGCACCCACTCGGCCGGCAAAAACCGGCGTTGGCGGGCATATAGCCGCCACCATCCGTCCTGTCCAGCCCTGCCGGAGTCATTTCCCGACAAATCGCCTGGAGCCTCGCTTTGGGCGTTGACGCAGGACGAAACCTTACGTTCTTTTGGCGGGACAGCGCCCCCCTCTGCCCTGCCGGGCATCTCCCCCTCCAGGGGGGAGATCGGAAGCTTCGTCGTCCCGCCTCTCCTTCTGCATTCGAGGTTTGGCGAAATCCGAAGTTACGGCCAATCTCCCCACTTGAGGGGGAGATGTCCGGCAGGACAGAGGGGGGCGGTCAAAGATCGCTAACAGCGACGGTCTTCCTCGATACATTAAGGCGCGATCAGACGAAAAGCCTGCCTTCCGCCACCTTAACCGCATTGCCGCCAATGCGCGCCGAGGCCAGTTTTCCGCCTTCCACGGTCAGTTCGAGGCGGATGCGCGATGGCCGGCCCATCTCCAGCCCCTGCTCGATCCACAGCTGCGAAACGCCGTCGGTCGGCGCGTCGAAATGCATGATGGCGCCGGCAAAGGCTGCTGCTGCCGAGCCGGTCGCCGGATCCTCATAGGAAGGCGTGCCGGGCACGATCATGCGCACGTGGAAGGCGCTCTCATGGTTCACCGTCTCGCGGCAATAGACATAGGGACTGGCGAAGGCCCAGTCGCTCTTGCGCGGCGCCAGTTCCGACCAGGCCTGGTTGTCCAGCCGGATTCGCCCCGCCGCCTCGAGATTGGCAACCGGAATGGTGACGTAGGGCACGCCAGCCGACCAAAACGAGACGCGGTGATTCTCGAAGCCGATCTCGTGCGGCGCCAGGCCAAGGGCAGCTCCAATCGCCTCCGGATCGGCCTCGAGCTTCAGCGGCTCCGGCAGCTTTGCCAGGTCGAACTCGGCAAAGGTCGCGCCATCGTGCTTGCTGACCGCGCAACGCACCGGGCCGATGTTTTCCTCCAGCACGAAGATGCCGGCGCCGCCCTCTTCCGCCAGTTCGGCCAGCGCGATCGCCGAACCGACTGTTGGGTGGCCAGCGAACGGCATTTCATAGTCGGGCGTGAAGATACGGATACGGTTTTTATGCTTGGGATTGTCCGGCGGCAGCACGAAAACCGATTCCGACAGGTTGAATTCGCGCGCGATGGCCTGCATCGCGGCCGTGTCCAATCCCTTGCTGTCCAGCACGACGGCCAAAGGATTGCCGGCCAGACGCTCGGTCGTAAACACATCGTAAAGCAAGTAATTCCTGGTTTTCATTCCTGCCTCAATCCCAACATGGGCGAAATTTAATTTGATATTTGAACCAGTAAGCCTGATCTGTGCACAGATAGGGACATTACGCATTATAGGGGTCCAGCGTGGACCAGATTGTCAATCTGCCAAAGACGGAATCGGATTCCGCCATCGAGACGGCGCTCGGGCTCGACAAGACGGGTCTGCGCAAGTCGCGTCGTCGCGGCTGGCTCTATGCGTTGCTGGCGCTGATCGTGCTCGCCGCCGGGCTTGGCGCCTATCAGTGGTATGCCGGCTCGCCGGCCAAGATTGATTACACCACAGTGCCTGCCGCCAGGGCCGACCTCACCGTCGCGGTGTCGGCGACCGGCACGCTGCAGCCGCTCACCCAGGTCGACATCTCCAGCCAGCTCTCCGGCATAATCCGTTCGGTGTCTGTCGAGGAGAACCAGCAGGTCAAGAAGGGCGACGTTCTGGCAGCCCTCGACACCGCCAAGCTGCAGGTCCAGATCGAACGCGCGGAGGCATCCGCAAAGGCAGCGGCCGCCAATGTCGAGGACGCCACGGTGACGCTCGCCGAAAACGAAAAGGCGCTTGTCCGCGCGGCGGCTTTGACCAAGCGCGGCATGGCGACCGACCAGTCGCTCGAAGCTGCGACCGCGACCCGCGACCGTTCCAAGGCGGCACTCGACAGCGCCACCGCCAATCTCGCCATCGCCAATGCCGATCTGAAAACGCAGCAGACCGACCTTGCCAACAGCACCATCTATGCGCCGATCGACGGCATCGTGCTGACGCGCTCGGTCGATCCCGGCCAGACGGTCGCCTCTTCCCTGCAGGCGCCGGTACTGTTCATCATCGCCGCCGATCTCAGAAACATGGAACTGGTGGCGGCAGTCGACGAGGCCGACATCGGCGCGGTCAAATCCGGCCAGCATGCCCGCTTCACGGTGGATGCCTTCCCCGAGCGGCCGTTCGATGCCGAGATCCGCGACATCTCCTATGCCTCGGTCACCACCGACGGCGTCGTCACCTACAATGCGCGGCTTGAGGTCGACAATAACGAGCTGTTGCTGCGGCCCGGCATGACCGCCACCGTTTCGGTCGTCACCAAACAGGCCAAGGGTGTGCTCACCGTGCCGGCCACAGCCTTCCGCTATCGGCCCACGTCGCCTGCCGCACGCGCGTGGAGCCTGAGCGACCTGTTCACCGGCCGCATGGGCCGCCCCGGCGGCAACCGCCAGCGCCAGGCCGCTACAGTGCCCACCGATGGCTCGCGCACGCTGTACGTGCTGGAGAACGGCCGTCCGCACCCGGTCAACGTCAAGATCGGTTCCACCGATGGCGAGCTGACCGAGATCATTTCGGGCCTGGATGAAGGTGCAGAGGTCATCACCGCGTCACAGCAGCGGAGCTGATACCGTGGCTGCGGGCGCGACCCTCATCACCTTCGACAAGGTCTGGAAAAGCTATGGCCAGGGCGAAGCCAAGGTGCATGCGCTGGCCGGCGTCGACCTTGCCATCCGCCGCGGCGAATTCGTCGCCATCATGGGACCGTCCGGCTCCGGCAAATCGACTGCGATGAACATCATCGGCTGCCTCGACACGCCGACGGCCGGAACCTATTCCTTCATGGGCATCGACGCCGGGCGGCTCGACCGCAACCGCCGCGCCATGCTGCGCAACCTCTATGTCGGTTTTGTCTTCCAGGGCTACAATCTGCTGGCCCGCACCACGGCGGCCGAAAACGTCGAACTGCCGCTGATTTATCGTGGCGTCGCCGCCCGCGAACGCCGCGACCTTGCCATGCAGGCGCTGGCAGAGGTCGGCCTTGTCGGCCGCGAGCACCACACGCCGGCCGAACTGTCCGGCGGCCAGCAGCAGCGCGTGGCGATCGCGCGCGCCATCGTCACCCGCCCGACCCTGCTCGTCGCTGACGAGCCGACCGGCAATCTCGACACCGCACGCACGCACGAGATCATGGAGTTGCTGACCCGGCTGAACACCCAGCTTGGCCTGACCATCGCCATGGTGACGCATGAGGCAGACGTCGCCGGCTATGCCGAACGCACCATCCGTTTCCTCGACGGTCATGTCGCCTCCGACACGATGAAGCTGGAGACGACGCAACCATGATCTGGGAAACCGTCCGCCTCTCGCTCCGCTCGATCCGGCGCAACGTGCTGCGCTCGTTCCTGACCTTGCTCGGCATCGTCATCGGCGTTGCCGCCGTCATTGCCATGCTCACCATTGGCTCCGGCACCACGCAAAAGGTCAAGGCCGACATCTCCAAGCTCGGCAGCAACCTGCTGGTCGTGCGCTCCGGCCGCCCGGCCGGTCCCGGCGGTCCGGGCGGGCTCGACCAGGTGGCGCGTCCGCTGGCCGAAAAGGACCTGGCCGCACTCGTTGCGCACCTGACCGGCGCGCGCGCCATTTCGCCGGCCTCGCAAAAACAGGTGCGTGTCATCTTCGGTACCGAGAGCCTGACTTCGGGCGTCACCGGCACCGACAGCGCCTATCTCGATGCGCGCGACTGGAAACTGGTGTCTGGCCGCCCGTTCAGCGATTCCGAAACCCGCTCGGGCACCGGCGTATGCCTGATCGGCGAGACGGTGCGCCAGCAATTCTTCGGCGCCGGCGACCCGGAGGGCGAGATCATCCGCGTCAACCGCACCTCCTGCAAGATCATCGGCCTGCTCGAGCCCAAGGGCTATACCGGCTTCGGCCAGGACCAGGACAATGTCGTGCTGATGCCGCTGCATGCCTATCAACGCCGCATCGCCGGCAACCGCGACATCGACAACATCTACATCGCCGCCGACGACCGCACGCCGACCAGCGAATTGCAGCCGCGCGTCGAGGACATCTTGCGCGACGCGCGCCGCATCACGCCGGACCGCGAAAGCGATTTCGCCATCCGCGACATGACCCAGATCGCCGACGCCATGGCCAGCGCCACCACCACCATGACCGGCATGCTGGGCGCGGTCGCCGGTGTCAGCCTGCTGGTCGGCGGCATCGGCATCATGAACATCATGCTGGTCTCGGTCACCGAGCGCACCCGCGAGATCGGCATCAGGCTTGCCATCGGCGCGCATGAAAAGCACATCCTCATCCAGTTCCTGGTCGAGGCGACGGTGCTGTCGCTGCTCGGCGGCATCATCGGCATCCTGATCGGCCTGGCGCTGGCCGGCCTCGCCGCGGTGACGCTGACCATCCCCTTCGCACCAAGCCCGGCGGTCATCCTGCTCGCCGTCGGCTTCTCAGCGCTGATCGGCATGGTGTTCGGCTTCTTCCCGGCGCTGCGCGGCGCCAGGCTCGACCCGATCGACGCGCTGCGGCACGAATAGGGCAACCCAGTCGGAAACGCGTCCAGCACTCAGACCGTTTTGCACAGCCTTCGACATTTCCACCCGGCCCACCACTGTCTCCGCACCGTTCGCGATGCTAGGGGAATTCACCTTGGGCGGAGGAATTGCGGATGAGCAAGAAGGCGCGACTGATCCTGGCGATGGTCATCATCGAGGCCTTCCTTGCAGGCATCTGGTGGTATCTCGCCCGCTATGGCATGGCCAATCCCGACCGCGTCACCTCAGATTTCCAGGCAGTCGTCGGCCAGACGATGGGAATGGCGATGGGCGGCTTGCTGGGCATCGGCATTATCCTGTTCCTCGTCGCCGCCCGCAACGATCGCAAGGCGGCACCGGACAAGACGCGCCCTTAATCCATGTTTGCGAAATGCCACTCGATCAGCGGTTTCATGTGCGGTGACAGCCCCTCCGGCAGGTCGACGGCATGACGGATGATCACCGGCCCCTCAATCTCCGGATCGGTCTCGGTGGCGACGAAGGCTGAGATGCGCCGGGCGAGTTCGTCGGCGGGCGCCGTCGCTTGGTAGCGGCGGAAGATCACCGTGCCGCTGTTGGTCGACAGGGCGTGCCAGCGCTTGCCCCGTTCGGCACCTGACAGGTCGAGGCCGGTTTCCTCTCGCACCTCGCGGATCATGTTGAAATCAACATCGACCAGCCCGTCGCGAAAATCGAGCGGCTCGAATGAGCCGGCGGCGAAATAGACGCGGCCGGCGTTGACCGTGCGCGGTCCCATGCGGATCGCCACCAGCGCATTGTCGCCGGCCACCAGCATGGCATGCGCATAGGCGTGCTCGGCGCCCGAATTCTCGCGCCGTTTTCGCCATAGCATGAAAGTCGAATAGGTGACCGCATGACACCGGCCGACGAGACGGTTGTAGCGGTACGCGAGTTGCGACAGCAGCACCACCGTGCCGTCGAACAGCGCCGGATTGGCGGCGATTTCGCGTTGCCAGTTCTCGGCGATCGCCTCTGCGTTGTTCAAGGCGAACGGGTGCGGGTCAGGATCGAGCCGGACGTCGATAGCGTCGACCGGCAGGATGACATTGCGTGGCAGGTCGAAACTCATGTCGCTCAGGCCATGTCCAGCGTGATCGCCACCGGGCAATGGTCCGATGCCTTCGGCCGGTCCCAGCCGGCGCGCGGAAAGCGCTCGACCTCCTGGCCGGGCGGGAAAATGGTCCGCCAGGGCTGGCCGTTGCGGATGATGTCGGGAACCGCCGTCGCGTTGCTGGCGGCAAGCCCCTTCGACAGCAGGATGTAGTCGAGCTGGCACAGATGCCGCTCTTCCGGTCCGCGTGTGTGATAAAAACTCCAGCGGTTCATCTCCGGCCGCCGCTCGACGACGTTTTCGCAGAAGCCGCCTTCTGTCAGCACATTGATGCAGGACAAGGCCTCGTCGACCACCTCGAAGCGGTAGCCGTCGATCGCGTCGCCGGCTATCTTCACGCGCTGCCGGTAGTCGTTCATGTCGCCGCAGATCACCCAGCGTTTGTCCGCGGCGTGCTCCCCACCGAAACGCTCCTCGATGATGCGCCGCACGGCCTGCGCCTCCGCGATGCGCACCGGCATCGTCGCCTCGCGTCCGTCGAGCCCGTTGCGGGGCGAGCCCATCGATTTGAAATGCACGAGGTAAAGCGTCAGCGGCACGCCGCCCACGGTGAGGTCTATTTCCAGGCAGTCGCGCCGGAAGATGCGCTCATTGGCTTGATTGCCGAGTGCCGCCAACTCCGTCGTGTGCAGCCCGAACTGTTCATAGGTGACATAGGCGTGGCTGGTCATGCGCACGAATTCGATCGGCTGGCCTTTCGCGGTTTCGTTGCGCATCATCACGGCAACGTCGATGCCGCGCGAATCATTGCCTGATGTGGTGTATTTCTGCCGGTAACCCTGACCCACCATCTTGAACAGATAGCCGTGTTCGAAGGCCTTCAGCGCTTCGATGTTGTCGACCTCCTGCATACAGATGATATCGGCGCGGGTGGCCGCGATCGCCAACGCCGTCAACTGGCGCGTGTCATCGGACTGGGCGATGGCGCGGGCCTGCTCCAGCATCTTGTATTCCGCCTCGCTCTGGATATCGAACAGCGCCAGCGTTCGATCCTCGTTGAGCTGGTTGCGGTAACCGGAAAAATCGAACCTGTTCATCAGGTTCTCGACATTGAAGGTGGCAAGGCGCAGCGACATGCCATGACCTTTGCCCGCAAGTGCCGCAGAAAACAAGCAGGCAGGACCACCAGCGGAGATCGGTTGGTCCTCAGGCATTCGCGCCATGGTTGACGGAACCTTTCCGTTCATCCGCCGTTCAGATGCAAACATTCACATTAGGCCCATTCCTCGGGTAGGCGTGGGGCCTGTATCTCTTGGAGAGTGCAATGAATTCGCTCTTTTCTTCCACGGTAAAATCCGGGCTGATAGCCCTCGGTATCCTCTCCGGCATCACGGCACCGTCCGCTGCCGGCCCGATCATGCAGCCGACACTGTCGATTCCCACCAGCACGGCGGCGCCGACAGTCAGCCCGGTCCGCGACAGCTGGGCGGGCGGTAATGACCGGCGGTTCAATAATGACAATTGGAGGTGGCGCCGCCATGACGGGCGTCGCAATTGGAACCGCGGCAACTGGAATGGCGGAGATGACTGGCGTTGGCGTCAAGGTCGCCGCCATGGCCGCCATCACAATGATGGAGCGGCCGCACTCCTGGGCCTTGGGCTGGGGCTTGGCATCGGCAGCATGTACAACAACTACAACTACTACGATGCACCGCCGCCGCGCCGCTACTACCGTGCCGGCCGGCTTTCGAGCGCCCATGTCCAATGGTGCTACAACCGTTATCGGTCGTACCGGGCCTACGACAACACGTTCCAGCCCTACAACGGCCCACGTCAGCAGTGCTATTCGCCCTATTGATGAGCTAGGCTGTCGTTGAGTTCAGACGTGAAAAACGGCGCCACTTGGCGCCGTTTTTTGATTTTGATTTTTCGAGGCTGCGCGCCTTCGAACGTATAGGCTTCGTTCAGTTCTTGGCCTTGTCGACCAGCTTGTTCTTCGAAATCCAAGGCATCATCGCGCGTAGCTTGGCGCCGACTTCCTCGATCTGGTGGCTGTCATTGTTGCGGCGGATGCCCTTAAAGCGGGACATGCCGGCGCGGTATTCCTGCATCCATTCCGACGTGAACTTGCCGGTCTGGATGTCCTTCAGCACCCGCTTCATCTCGGCCTTGGTCTCGGCGGTGATGATGCGCGGACCCGAGACATACTCGCCCCATTCGGCGGTGTTCGAGATCGAGTAGTTCATGTTGGCGATACCGCCCTCATAGATCAGGTCGACGATCAGCTTGACCTCGTGCAGGCACTCGAAATAGGCCATCTCAGGCGCGTAGCCGGCTTCCACCAGCGTCTCGAAACCGGCACGGATCAGCTCGACCAGGCCGCCGCAAAGCACCACCTGCTCGCCGAACAGATCGGTCTCGCATTCCTCGCGGAAATTAGTCTCGATGATGCCGGAACGGCCCCCGCCGACGCCGCAGGCGTAGGACAGCGCCAGGTCGAGCGCATTGCCCGAAGCGTCCTGGTTGACGGCGACCAGGCACGGCACGCCGCCGCCCTTCTGGTATTCGCCGCGCACCGTGTGACCGGGGCCCTTCGGCGCGATCATGACGACGTCGACCGTCGACTTCGGCTCGATCAGGCCGAAATGCACATTGAGGCCGTGTGCGAAAGCGATTGCAGCGCCATCGCGGATGTTCGGCGCGATCTCGTTTTTGTAGATGTCGGCCTGCAGTTCGTCTGGCGTTGCCATCATCATCAGGTCGGCCCATTTGGCTGCGTCCGCCACGCTCATCACCTTGAGCCCATCGGCTTCGACCTTCTTGGCGGTCGCCGACCCGGCCTTGAGACCGATAGCGATCTCCTTGGCGCCGGAATCCTTGAGGTTGAGCGCATGCGCCCTGCCCTGGCTGCCATAGCCGATGATGGCGACCTTCTTGCCCTTGATCAGATTGAGATCGGCATCACGATCGTAATAGACGCGCATTTTGTCTTCCTTCCCGTTATGAATCAGAGGCCTTGCGGCCGGTTGTTGCTCCATGAAGAGCGAGAAACTGCTGCGTCGCCCGCGCGGCATCGCCGCCGATCGCCGCCTCAGTCAATTCCAGCCGGTCGCCGAGCAGCAGACGGATCTGCACGTCGCGGGCGACCAGCCCGAAAAAGGTGCGGAACGCCGTTTCGGCATCCGCAAAGTCGAGCAGCCCGGCCTGCCGACCGGCCTCGAGCACCGGCTTCAGGCGTTTGGCCAGTGCAAAGCGGCCATTCTCCAGCACGACGGCGCCGAGATCGTCCTTGCCCGAACCCGCGTGGCCGACCGCAACCCGGTTGAGCGCGATCGAGGTATCGCTGGAGATAACCTGGAGCCAGTCCGAGGCGAAGCGTTCGAGGCTGGCCGTCAGCGAGACAAGGTCGAGCCCCTTGCCGTCGACCTGCGCCACCCGCACTTTCGAGGCCTGCCATTGCACCGTCGCCGTCAGCAGCCCATCACGATCGCCGAACCATTTGTAGAGCGTTTCCTTGGAGCAGCTCGCCCGGCGCGCCACGGCGGTCATGGTCAGCTGATCGCCCTCCTCGACCAGCAGCCGCAACGCCGCGTCGAGCACGGCCTTCTGCCGCTCTGTCAGCGCTTCGCTGGTGTCGATCTCGGGCACGCTGTGCAACACGCTCTTCTCTCGGCAGGCAAGGCCGGCCGGTATTCCGGCAAGCCGTACCGTACGTTACGGTTCGCCTGATCTATGGCGTATTGTTTTGGGCCTTGCAAGTCCTATTTCTTTCTGGACGGCGGCGGCGCCGCACGGCTTGCGCGGGGAAAGAAGATGCTGATCGGATTGCTCGCCTTGACGGTTGCCGCCGCATTCTCCGGCGCCGCGATCTATGTCAGTGTCGCCGAGCAACCGGCGCGGCTTCGTCTCGACGACAAGGCACTGCTGCAGGAATGGCAGCCTTCCTACAAACGCGGCGCCGCCATGCAGGCGTCGATTGCCATTGTCGCCTGCGTTCTTGGTCTGGTTGCCTGGTGGCAGGCCGGCGGTCTCGCCTTTCTGGTTGGCGCGGTATTGATCATCCTGCCCTGGCCGTGGACGCTGATCGCCATGATGCCGACCAACAGAGTGCTGCAGGCGATGGACGCAAGCGCCGGCAATCCGCAAGCCAGGTCCCTGATCATCAAGTGGGGCAATCTGCATCTGGTTCGAACCGCACTTGGCGTACTGGCGACGCTGGCGTTTCTCTGGGGCAGCCATCTGGCCTGACCTCGCCAAGCCGGCTCAGCGCCATGGCGTCAGTCCGCGACGGGCGGATGACGTAACCGTCCGAGCAGTGCCGAGACCATGGTCAATTCATCCGCCGAGAGTTTGGCGCCAACCAGTTCGGCGATCGACCGTCCATAGACAGCCCACATCTGACGGCGCGTCTCGCGGCCCTTGAGGGTGATGCGGATGGTCTGGCCACGACCGTCATCGGCCGCCGGCAGCTTCTCCACCAGCCCATCGGCCTCGAGCCGCGCCAGCAGCCGCGATATGTTGTATTGCGCAAACAGTGTGCGCTCGATCAGCTGAAACGGCCGCAGCCCGCCCTCGCCCGCCTCGGCGAGCTCATGCAGCACGTCATACCAGGCAAGCGGCGGCAGGCCAGCGGCCTTCAACGCCTCTTCAGCGCTTTCCATCAGCTGGCGCGAAACCCGCATCAGGCGGGCCCAAGCCTTGATGGCTTCGGGCGAAGGCATGGCTTTCTCGGTCATGGCTCAGCATAGGCAATAGATGCAATTGCATCAAGCTTGACGATGGATGCACATGCATCTACATAGATGCAAGTGCATTAACTATGGAAAGCCAATCCGATGAAAACACGCCTTGAGTCTCGGGGAACCGAGATGACCGACAAACTCATTCTCGTCAGCCACCATCTCTGCCCCTATGTGCAGCGCGCGGCGATTTCGCTGGCCGAAAAGGGCGTGCCGTTCGAACGCGTCGACATCGACCTCGCCAACAAGCCGGACTGGTTCAATGCGATCTCGCCGCTCGGCAAGGTGCCGCTGCTGCGCGTGCTGCGAAATGGCGAGGAAACGGTAGTCTTCGAGTCGGCCGTCATCCTCGAATTCCTCGAAGAGACGCAGGCCAACCCCCTCCACCCCGCCGACCCCTATGCCCGCGCACGGCATCGTGCCTGGATAGAGTTCGGCTCGGCAACCCTCAACGCCATCGGCCGGTTCTATTCAGCATCGACCGAGGCCGGCTTCCTTGCCGAATCCAGCGCGCTGTCTGCCATGTTCGATCGACTCGAGGCCGAGCTGGCGGACGAGCCTGGCGGACGCTGGTTCGCCAGCGAGCACTTTTCGCTGGTCGACGCCGTTTACGGTCCGGTCTTCCGCTATCTGGACGCCTTCGACCGGATCGGTGATTTCGGCATTCTGGACGGCAAACCGCTCGTTCGGGCCTGGCGCAAGGCGTTAAGTGAACGGGCGTCGATCAAGCACGCCGTGGCGCCGGACTACCCACAAGGCCTGCATGCCTTCCTGCAAGCGAAGGGATCTTACCTTTCGAGCCTCATTGGCCGAAGCGAGCCGGCCACTTCGCCTCCGCAAGCCCGATCCGCCTGAACGGGTCGATCACGGTTCCGGCCACCATCGAGGCGAGGAATTGCGGCGCCGGCGGGATCTTTGCCACTGTCGCCACCAGCCTGTCGCGGATGAAGGGCAGCGCCACCGAATCTGACTGGTAGAACGGCGTGAATGCCAGCGACAGCGCCTGGAAGATCCGGACATGCCAGCGCCGTGCGCTCGCATAGGCTTCCAGTGCCGCTTCGACACTCGCCGTCCGTGCCAACGCATGGCTGAGCGCCGCGGCGTCAAGCAGCGCCATGTTGGCCCCTTGCCCGAGCTGCGGGCTGGTCGAGTGCGCCGCATCGCCGATGATGGCCAGCCGCCGCCCTGCTGGCCATTTCATCGTGTGGTGGTCATAGCGCGCCAGCGAGAACTGGTCGAAACTGTCGATCTGGCTGGTGAACGCCTCGCTCTCGGGCCACAGCCGAACCACCCTCTCCTTCCAGGCGTCGAGACCCACTGCCCGCAGCCGCTCGACATCAGCCGGTTTGAGGCTCCAGAAGAATGCCGCCATCTTTTCAGCGCCCGGCTCCGGCCGGCCGATCGGCAGCACGCCGATCATCACGCTCGCTTTGTCGTAGCGTTGCAGCAGCGCGTGCTCGTCGAAACCTTCGCCGCGCCAGCCGAGCGAGGCCCAGAACGCGCCATAGGTGAGTGGTCGTGGCGAGCCAGGATTACCCACGCCCTGCCGCAGTTTCGAGCGCGAACCGCTGGCGTCGACAACTAGATCGAATGGCCTTGCCTTTCGTCCGTTGCCACAGATCAGCGTCGCTTGTTCGCCGGCCTCCAGAGCCTCGATCTCGACGCCGGTTTCGATGGTGATTGCCTCGCGTTGCGCGGCGCGAAGAAGCACGCCGAACAAGGCCGCCCGGTGCACCGCCAGCCCGAAGCGGCCACCGCGTTGCGCATCATAGCGGACATCGAGCACGGTGCGGCCGGTGCGGGCGTCGGCGCCATGCAGCCGGTCGATGCGGCTGCCCAGAGCCAGGATGTCGTCGAGCAGTCCAAGATCGGCCAAAACCGTCAGCCCGGTCGGCTGCAGGATAAGCCCGGACCCGACCGGCTTCGGCTCCTCGAAGCGCTCGAACACGATGACCCGATGCCCGGCGCGCTTGAGATAGAGCGCCATGGCCAGCCCCGCCGGCCCGGCGCCCGCAATTGCGATATCGTAGGAAATGCCAATGCCCCCAAAGCCGAACTGGCCGGGACAATCCTTCAGCGGCCGGACGAAATCAAGCCGCCGCGTCAGGCTTTGGCCAGCTCACGGACCGGCTCACCCTTGGGCGGCATCAAAACCGGCGCGCGCGTCGCGCACCGCGTCATGATTGAGTTCGGCCCACAGGATCAGCTGATGCAAGGCGCCGAACATCGAACGTCCGAGGTCTGTCAGGCTGTATTCAACGCTCGGCGGCTTGGTCGGAAACACTTCGCGATGCACATAGCCGTCGCGCTGCAAATCGTAGAGCGTTTGCGTCAGCATGCGCTGTGAAATGTCGGGCACCAGCCGCCGCAACTCGCCGAAGCGATAGGGTTGCTCGGCCAGCGCCATCATCAGCAGCGAACTCCATTTGCCGCTTACCCCCTGGATGACATCGCGGACCGGACAATTGGCAAAATTGCCGCCGCCGGAGATCGCCCTGTAGACCTCCATCTTCGATCTCAGATTGACGATCTTGCTGTCCACCGCTGGTTCCCTGCGCGTGCCTACCTCCCGAAAAACTGCCTTCTTTACGGCAACAGGTCAATTCCTATTTTAGTGCTGGTCTCTTTTCGAGACCGGCACTCGAACCGCGCTTCCGGCGCAATGTCAGGACCCTCCATGACCGCAACCCTTCTCGTCACCGGCGCTTCCGGCCAACTCGGCCGCAGCGTCATCAACCACCTGCTGGACACATACAAGGTTCCGCCGGAGCACATCATTGCCACCACCCGCACACCGGCCAATCTGGCCGATCTGGCAGCGCGCGGTGTCACCATCCGCGAGGCCGATTTCAACAATAGGACGTTACTGGAGACCGCGTTCCAGGGCGTCGACAGACTGCTGATCATCTCGACAGGCGAACTGGACCTGAAGGACGGTCGGCGCCTGAAGCAGCACGAGACGGCGGTGGCCGCGGCGAAGAGCGCCGGCGTCGGCCATCTTCTCTACACCTCGATGCCAAATCCCGAGCCGGTTTCGCCGGTGCTGTTTGCCAACGATCACTACGGCACCGAGCAGGCGATCAAGGCAAGCGGCATTGCCTACACCATCTTCCGCAACGGCTGGTACCAGGAAAACCTGTTCATGGCATTGCCGCAGGCCATCGCCTCGGGACACTGGTATACGTCCGCCGGCGAAGGCCGCATCGCCCATGGTGCACGCGATGACATGGCAGCGGCGATCGCCGCCGGCCTCGCTGGCGTTTCGAACGAAAGCAAGACCTACACCTTGACCGGCCCGCAGGCCTACACCACGGCCGAGATCGCCGCCCTGGTAAGCGAGGTCACCGGCAAGCCGCTCAATGTCGTGCAGGTTCCGGATGAAGCCTTGACCGAAGGCGTGAAGGCGGCCGGCGTTCCCGAGGACTTCGCCCGCATCATCGTCTCCTTCGACGCCAACACGCGCGCCGGCCGCATCGCCATGGTGACGGACACGGTCGAGACGCTTTCCGGCCGAAAGTCGAAAACGCTGAAGCAGTTCCTCGAGGCGAACAAAGCCGCTCTGGCCGGTTGAAGCGGAGTGACACGGACTGTGCCGTGAGGCACAGTCCATTCGCCGATCCGCCAGGACATGCCTAAATCGCCACCTGCGTGCCGATCTCCACCACGCGTCCGGTCGGGATCTGGAAATACTCGGTCGCGTCGGCCGCCATGCGCGCCAGGCCGATGAACAGCCGGTCCTGCCACACCGGCATGCCGGAATTGGGCGAGGCCTTGAGCGAACGCCGCGACAGGAAGAACGAGGTCGTCATGATGTCGAACTTCCAGCCCTGCTTGCGGCAGATCGCCAGCGCACGCGGGATGTTTGGCTGCTCCATGTAGCCGAAGGTCAGCGTCACCCGCATGAACAGCTCGTTGACCGTCTCCATCTTGACCCGGTCGCTGTCGGGCACCACCGGCTGCGGCGCGGTCACCACTGAAAGGATGACGTTCTGCTCGTGCAGCACCTTGTAGTGCTTCAGGCTGTGCATTAGCGCGGTAGGCGCGCTGAGCGGATCGCTGGTCAGGAACACGGCGGTGCCGGACACCAGTTGCGGCTTTTTCTTCAAGAGATTGCCGGCGAGGAAATCGAGCGGGATCTCGTTGCGGCGGGTCTTGTCGAACAGATAGCGGCTGCCGCGCACCCACGTCCACATGGCCAGCACAACGGTGAAGGCCACCGCCAGCGATGCCCAGCCGCCCTCGAACACCTTGACGATGTTGGAGGCAAAGAAGCCGACGTCGATAAAGGCAAACAGCGCCGTCATGGCGACCGCCACCCACAGCCGCCATTTCCAGATGCGCGTCATGACAACATAGAGCAGCACCGTCGTCACCAGCATGTTGCCGGTCACCGAAATACCATAGGCCGACGCCAGCCTGCTGGACTCGCCGAAGCCGACGACCAGCATCATCACCACCAGCGCCAGCAGGAGATTGACGCGCGGCATGTAGATCTGGCCGGACTGTTTCTCCGACGTGTGCAGGATTTCCAGGCGCGGCAGCATGTTGAGCTGCACTGCCTGCCTGGTCAGCGAAAAGGCGCCCGATATCACCGCCTGGCTGGCGATGACCGTGGCGGCGGTCGCCAGCACGACCATCGGGATCAGCGTCCAGCCTTCGTTCATCTCGAAGAACGGATGGCCGACGACGCCGTTCTTGGCCAGCACGAAGGCACCTTGCCCGGCATAGTTGAGCAGCAGACAGGGAAACACGATCGCCAGCCAGGCGAGCACGATCGGCTTGCGGCCGAAATGGCCAAGATCGGCATAGAGCGCTTCGGCGCCGGTGACGGCCAGGAAAATGGCGCCGATGGTCACGAAAGCGACGTCGGGCGAATTGATCAGAAAGGCGACGATGTAGTGCGGGCTCACGGCCCACAGGATTTCCGGATCGGCGATGATGTGGTTGAGCCCGGAGAGGCCAATGGCCAGGAACCATACCGCGGTCACCGGGCCGAACACCAATCCCACCCCGCCAGTGCCAAAGCGCTGCACCGCGAACACCATGGCAAGGATGACCAGCGTCAGCGGCACCACATAGGGCTGGAAGGTCGGCGTGACGACATTCATGCCCTCAACCGCCGACAGCACTGAAATCGCCGGTGTGATGACGGCGTCACCGAAGAAAAGCGATGCTCCGACGATGCCGATGCCGAGCATCAGCGCCGAGCGCTTGGGGAAACTGCCGCGCGCCAGCGCCATCAGCGACAGCACGCCGCCCTCGCCGCGGTTGTCGGCGCGCAGCACGAACATGATGTATTTGATGGTGACGATGATCGTCAGTGACCAGATGATCAGCGACAGCACGCCGAGAATATCGCCGCGCTGGGCGACATTGCCGCCCGAAGACGCCACCAGCGCCTCGCGAAAGGCGTAGATCGGGCTGGTGCCGATATCTCCATAGACCACACCGAGCGCGCCCAGCATCAGAACCTTGGTGCTGTGCTGTTCGACTTCCGAATGGCTCGATTGTTCGATGGGTTCTGCCTCACTACCAGTATTGGTAAGGGCCATGGACGACACTCCGATAAGCGCGCGGTGCTCTACGCTTGCTGCGATGCAATATCAAGTGCCGTCGCGTGATGGCTGCCATGCCTGCCGCGCGAGGCTGCCATCGCTACCATCCGCAGGCCTTGAGGAACCGACCCACCGTCCCGGCCATGCCATACTCCAACGCGTCGGCTGTCAACCCATGTCCGATCGACACTTCGGCCAATGCCGGAATGCGCTTGGCAAGCGCCGGCAGATTGCCGACCACCAGATCGTGCCCGGCATTGACCTGAAGCCCGGCAGCGAGCGCGGCGTCGGCGGTTTTTCCCAATCTTTCCAACTCATTGGCCGCTTTGGCGGAATCGGAATGATAACTGCCGTAGGGACCCGTATAGAGCTCGATGCGGTCGGCGCCGGTATCGCGTGCGGCCGTCACGCAATCGGGGTCCGGATCGGAAAACAGCGACACGCGAAAGCCCCCCTTCTTCAGACGTTTGACGATCGGAGAGAGGAACGCGGCCTGGGTCGCGAAGTTCCAGCCGTGGTCCGATGTCGCCTGGGCCGGGTCGTCCGGCACCAAAGTCACCTGTTCGGGCTGATGCTTTTCCACAAGCAGCAGGAAATCCTCGGTCGGATAGCCCTCGATGTTGAATTCCGCGCGCGGAAACTCGTCGTCGATCAGCGACCGGATCTCGGGCAGATCGGAGTGCCTTGTGTGCCGCTCGTCGGGACGTGGATGCACAGTCAGCCCATGCGCCCCGGCCGCGAGCGCAATGCGGCCGAGACCGATAACGCTCGGCCACGGCAGGTCGCGCCGGTTGCGCAGCATGGCGACGGCGTTGAGATTGACGGAGAGCTTTGCGGGCATGCGGTTGGCCTCAAAATCATTCGATGCGCCACCTATAATGCCTTTGGCGGGAACAGTAATGCCTTTGGTGGGAACAGACTGGGGGTTTCGGGTGTTCCAAGCTTGATGAATTCAGTCCGGGAAAGGAGGCGCCCATGAATTTTCTCGATTCCGTGCCGGCGATCCGCCGTATCGAGACCAGCCGTGACGATCTTTTCGCTATCGATGTCGTTGGGCACGTCGCCGCGGCAGACGGCGAAAACCTTTTCGGGCTGATGGAGGCAGCCTATGCGTTGCACCCGCGCATCGATGTGCTGGTGCGCCTTGTCGACCACGATGGCGTCGACTGGGCCCATATCGCGGACGACACCCTGAAGCAGGGCGCCGTCCATGCCTTGGAACATGTCGGCCGTTGCGCGACGATCGGCGAACCGGACTGGATAGCGGACGCACAAGGCTTTCTGCCGCCCTCGCCGCCCATCGAATTCAGACACTTCAACGTGGAAGACGAGGCCGCCGCCTGGCAATGGCTCGACGCCAGCCCGATTGGCGCGCGATAGCTTGCTGCAGAACGGTATTGTCTACCGCTTCTTCCAAAGCCAGTTGAGCATTCCAATCAACTCGTCGGCATTCAGCGGATTTGAGTTCCTGAAAAACATCCTTTTGCCGAGCCGATAGAATTTCAGGCCGATACGCCTTCCAAGTGGTGGCTCGATCGAGAATGGGGCAAAATGCTCGCGCCACACATCATAGTCACCCCGCCAATCGTCGCTTCTGTCTCCTTCTGGCGGCGCCAGCAACAGGAAGTCCCGGCCGGGAGCCGCTTTTTCGAGAAGTATCGACAGTTCATCCATGTCCCGCCCGGTCACCGGCAAACCAAGGACGAAAAGCGTCGAATGACCATTTCGGATCAGTGCCCTCGTCGTCTTGCACCATCGGTCATGTTTTTTTCGAACGGCCGGGTAGCGCGCGTCGAGCACCGCTTCGGTAACACCATCCGGGAACAGATGCTTGTAACTGGTGCCGAACCGTCGGTTGGAGACCTTGCCGTCGGCGACTTGCAAATCATCGCGCTCGAACATCCCGACAAAATCGCTCCGCATATAGTCCATCACCACCGCGGGCGGCGTGCCTTGCCAGTCGAAAACACCGCGCCTGCCGCTGACCCTGCCAAACCGCTCCCGGATCTGATGGATTGTCCGGCAATCGGGGCCAAGGCTGACGATTTGTTGGAAAACGCGTGCCATGACTGAAAAACTAACCCAACCGTCCAGCAGAACGCAACGTCACGCAGAGCCCGCTCGGACGCCTGCTACCTGACGATCGTCAGCCGCTCTGCCGCCCGCGTGATCGCCGTGTAGAGCCAGCGCTGGCGGGTTTCCTTGAAGGCCCAGCTTTCATCGAACAGCACGATCTCGTTCCACTGCGAGCCCTGTGCCTTGTGCACGGTCAGCGCATAACCATAGTCGAAATCGTCGAAGCGCTTCTTCTGCTGCCACGGAATATCGGCGTCGGGATCCTCGAACGCCGCCTTGAGCAGCTTGATTTTGGCGACGCCGCGATCCGGATCGTCCTCTTCCGGCGACACCAGAAGGTTGATGCCGGGCTTCACCGTCTCGCGCGACGAGGTCATCACCTTCCACAGCGAGCCGTTGAGCAGCCCTTTGGCCGGATCGTTGCGCAGGCAGACCAGCTTGTCGCCGGCCTGCGGATAGTCGGCATTGAACCCCTTGAGTTCGCGCAGCCGCTGATTGTAGCGGCGCCGCGTGCGGTTGGTGCCGACCAGCACCTGGTCGGCTTTCAGCACCAGCTCCTGGGTAACGTCTTCCTTGCCGATCACCTGCGCCGTGCCATAGTCGCCACGCATGAATTCACGGCCCTCGCGCACGTCGAGAGCCAGCCGCAGGATCGGGTTGTCGCGCGCCTGCCGATGGATTTCGGTGAGCAGGAAGTCCGGCTCGTGGTCGGTGAAGAAGCCGCCGCCCGAGATCGGCGGCAACTGGCCGGGGTCGCCGAGCACCAGGATCGGCGTGCCGAAACTCATCAGGTCGCGACCGAGCTGCTCGTCGACCATCGAACATTCGTCGATGACGACCAGTTTCGCCCGCGAGATCGGGCTCTGCCGGTTGAGCGAGAAGGTCGGCGACATCGAGGTCTTGCCGGTGACCTCGTCGGCCACCGATTCCTCGCCTTTGGGCCTATAGATCAGCGAATGGATTGTGCGCGCATTGACCGCGCCCTTGGAGCGCAGAACCTGTGCGGCCTTGCCGGTGAAGGCGGCGAACTGCACCTGACCGTCGACATGTTCAGCAAAATAGCGCGCCAGCGTCGTCTTGCCGGTGCCGGCATAGCCGAACAGCCGGAACAGCTGCGGCTTGCCGGTTTTCAGCCAGCGGGCAACCGCTTGCAGCGCCTCGTCCTGTTGGGGAGAGAATTCCATCAGCGCGAGAGACCGGATTCGCAAGGGAAAGACAAGATAGCCGCCACCACCATCGATGCGCCGGGACGTCTCAGTGCCGCCGACAGGGCCAGGCTATCAGGGGCAATCAAGAACGTAAAGGGAACAAAATAGTGAGCCACCGCGACCTATCGGGCCGGGCCGCCACGACCTCGGAACGGGCTGCTACGACCTGCGGTCGAGCTGGGGATCGTTCTCCAGCAGAATCGGCTTGCCGTGCGGCGTGGCATGTGCGGCGCGCTCCCAGGCCTCAGCCATAGCGTCGACATCCGACTTGGCGGCCAGCCCTTTCGAGACAAGCAGGTTTTCCAGCGCCGCCAGCCAATGTTCGTAATAGTCGTGGCCGTCAGCCGCGGCACCGGGCTTCTTCACTTCGGTCGACAGCGACTGCGCCCATTCGCTCCACGAAAACAGCCCCTTGTCGTGCAGCGCCACCGTCATGGCGAAGGCTTCGGCCTGCCATGGCTCGGCAAACACCGGTTCGTCGAAAACCGCCGGCAGTTCTTCACGCCGGCTCAAGATAGCTCTCCCAGGCATCGATCGAAACGCTCAGGGTCGGGTCGGCCCCCTCGCCCCAGATTTCAGGCCCTTCGAAAACCACGGTGTAGACCCATTGCGGGTTTTCGCCGTGCCCATGCGCGTTGCTGTCCGGAAAGACAAAGCCATCGCGCACGGCCTCGATTGTACCCTGCTTGCCACGCGCATAACGCGGGAGCCTCGTGTGGCCGGTCGGGTTGAAGTTCTTGGTCCGCACGGGGTCGCCGGCCTTGAACCGCGCTGGCTGTGCCACTGGCCGGTCGCAAGGCCCGCCCTTGGCCAGCACATCAGGTACGTTTTCGGCCTTCAGCACCCTTTTCGGTGCCGCTGCCGGATCGACCGCCCGGCCCTCGGCCAGATCGCGCTCGCTGACAAACCCATGGCGCTTGAGCAGCACCTCCAGCGCCTTGATCCAGATCTCGTAGTAGCTGGAGGCATAATAATCGGCGGGATGCAGCGATTCCCGCGCATGCCGGCTCTCATCGATGTTCCACGCGCCCATGGCGCCGGCAGTCAGCGTCACGCCGAGCGCCCGCCTTTCCCAGGCGGCATGAAAATACGGCTCGTCCTTTTCGGGCGCGACCGGGCCGAACCCCATCTGCCCGCCGAGATCCTGCGGCCCGTTCATGCCGGCTGCCTCGCCATGCCGGTGCCGATCATCGCGTCGCGGCTCACCAGATCGGCCAGCCGCTCCTCACTCCAGCCCTCGGTGCCCTCAGGCCGCATCGGCACGACGAGATAGCGCAGTTCGGCGGTGGAATCCCAGACGCGGATCTTCTTGTCCGCCGGCAGCGTCAGCCCGAATTCCTCAAGCACTCCGCGCGGATCAATGACGGCGCGCGAGCGATAGGGCGGCGCCTTGTACCAGACCGGCGGCAGGCCAAGCACCGACCACGGATAGCAGGAGCACAGCGTGCAGACGACGAGGTTGTGCGTGTCCTCGGTGTTGAAGACGGCCTGCATGTGTTCGCCTTGCCGGCCGGTGTAGCTCAGCGATTCGATCGCCGCCGTCGCGTCGCGCTTGAGCCATGCGGCGAATGCCGGCTCGGCCCAGGCCTTTGCCACCACCTTGGCGCCGTTGCGCGGACCGATTTTTGTTTCGTAAGTATCGACGATGACGTCGATCGCGGCCGGATCGATCAGCCCCTTCTGGGTGAGGATGGTTTCCAGCGCGCGCACGCGGGCGGCAAACGGATCGAGTTCGTTGTCGTGGTCATGATCGTGTGACATGGCATAACGTTAGAATCACCCGCATCGCGCGGCAAGCGCCAGGCCTTGGGCCAGCGGCCGGCTATTCGGCCGCTGCCTTTTGCGGTTCGATAACCCGGTCTTCGTCGGAATCGAACAAAGAGGGTTGTTCGCCGGCGTCCACCGCCCGCAAGCTCGGCCGGCCCTTCTTCGAGAACAAGCCAAGCAGCCAGCCCGAGAAATTCTCCATGTAGACATAGATAACCGGCGTCACGAACAGGGTCAGCGCCTGCGAGGCGAGCAGACCGCCGACAACGGCAACGCCCAGCGGCTGGCGCAGCTCGGCGCTGGCGCCGGTGCCGAGCGCGATCGGGAACGTGCCCATCAGCGCCGCCAGCGTCGTCATCATGATCGGCCGGAAGCGCATCAGGCAGGCCTTGTGGATAGACTCGGTCGCCGACATGCCTTCTCGTCGCAACTCGAGCGCGACATCGACCATCATGATGCCGTTCTTCTTGACGATGCCGATCAGCATCAGGATGCCGATCACCGCGATGACAGACAGATCCATGCCGGCAAAGCGCAAGGCAACAACCGCCCCTAGCACCGCCGAAGGCAGGCCGGTGAGGATGGTCAGCGGATGGATGAAGCTCTCATACAGGATGCCGAGCACGATATAGATGGTCAGGATCGCACCGCCGATCAGCATGCCCTGGTTGGCGAGCGAATCCTGGAAGGTCTTGGCCGTGCCGGCAAAGGTGGTCGAGATCGCCGTCGGCATGCCGATCTGCTCTTTGAGCGCCTCGATGCGCGTCACGCTGTCGCCCAGCGCCACGCCTTGCGGCAGGTTGTAGGAGATGGTCACGGCCGGAAGCTGGCCGAGTTGGTTGACCGTCAAGGCGCCGGCTGTGCGGTCAACCCGGGCGAAGGCGCCGAGCGGAACCAGACTGCCGCTCGCCGTCCTCATCTGGATGGCGAGCATCCGCTCGGGCGACCATTCGATCTTGGGATCGAGTTCGGTGATGACTTCGTAGCTGTCGGCCGAACCGAAGATCGTCGAAACCTGATCGGTGCCGAATCCGCCATAGAGTGCGGAGCGCAGCGTGTCGGTGTCGATGCCGAGCTGGGCGGCTTTATCGCGATCCACCACCAGTGTCGCCTGCAGCGCATTGTTCTGCAGATCGCTGGTGACATCAGTGAAGTTCGTATGGTCGGCCGCCATCGCATCATTCAGTTTCTGCGCCCAGATGTCGGTCAGGCCGGTATCGAGGCCCTGAACCACCAGCTGGTAGGCGCTGGCCGACGACCGCGACCCGAGCCTCAGGTTCTGCACCGGCTGCATGTAGGTCTCGATGCCCGCCACGCCGGCCAGTTGCTTGCGCAGATCCGAAAGCACCTTGTCGATATCGGGACGCTGGTCCTTGCCCTTGAGCTGGACGAAGAGCTGCCCTTGGTTGAGCGCATTGTTGCCGCTGCCCGCCGACCACGCCACATGGTCGACATAGGGCGAATGCGAGAAGACGCTGGCAACCTGCCCCTGCAATTTGGACATGGCGTCGAACGAGATGTCCTGGCGCGCGATGGTCGTCACCGATATCTGGCCGATATCCTCCTGCGGGAAAAAACCCTTCGGCGAGACCTGGATCAGCCACACCGAGGCTGCCGCGGTTCCGATGAAGACGAGGAACACCAGGAAGGTGTGCCGCAGACAGAAGCTCAGGATCCGGTCGTAGCCGCGCGTAACAAAATCGCGCTTGTGGCCATCACCGTGTGCCTCGCGGTCGGCCTTGGTCACCGACAGCAGCCGCGAGCACAGCATTGGCGTCAGCGTCAGCGACACGAACATCGAGGCCAGGATGGCGACCGTCACCACGACGGCGAACTCGTTGAAGATGCGCCCGATGACGCCGCCCATCAGCAGCACCGGGATGAACACCGCCACCAGCGAGATCGAGATCGAGATGATGGTGAAGCCGATTTCGCGCGCGCCCTTCAGCGATGCGTCGAAGGCCGACAGCCCATCCTCCTCCATATGGCGGAAGATGTTTTCCAGCATGACGATGGCGTCGTCGACGACGAGGCCGACGGCGAGCGTCAGGCCCATCAGCGATATGTTGTCGATGGAAAAGCCGAACAGGAACATCGCGCCGAGCGTGGCAATCAGCGAGATCGGCACCGCCACGGCCGGGATGATGGTTGCTGTCACCCGTCGCAGGAACACGAAGATCACCATCACCACCAGCGCGATGGTCAACAGCAGCGTGAACTGCACGTCATCGACGGCCAGCCGGATCGAGGACGAACGGTCGTTGAGCAGCTTGATCGAGGCGGCGGCCGGCATCTGGTCCTGGAAGGACGGCAGCATCGCCTTGACCTTGTCGACGACGTCGACAGTGTTGGCGTCGGGCTGGCGCTGCACCGCCATGATGATCGCGCGGGTGCCATCGTACCAGCTCGCCGTCGTCGTGGTTTGCACCGAATCGACAACGCGGGTCACCTCGCCCAGCCGTACCGGGTGACCGTTTTTGGTGGCGATGATGAGGTTGGAGAAGCCGGCCGCGTCGGTCAGCTGCGTGTTGGCGGTGATGGTGAGCTGCTGCTTGTCGTTCTGGAGCACGCCGAGCGGCGTGTTGCTGTTGGCGGACGCGATCGCCGCCTGCAGCTGATCGATCGAGATGCCGCGCGCGGCAAGCGCGGTTGGGTCGATCTGGATGCGCACTGCGTATTTCTGCTGGCCGAAGATCGAGACCTGAGCCACCCCGTCGATGGTCGACAGCGACGGCGAGATGACGTTTTCCGCGAAAGCATCGAGATCGGTCAATGGAACCGTGTCGCTGACCAGCGACATCAAAAGAATGGGCGCGTCGGCCGGGTTGACCTTGCGATAGCTCGGCGGCGCCGTCATCTGCGGCGGTAGCGATTTTTGCGTACGTGCAATCGCCGCCTGCACGTCCGCGGCCGCGGCATCGATGTCGCGGTTGAGCACGAACTGGATGGCGATCGAGGTCTGGCCGAGCGAGTTGGTGGTCGAGATCGAATCGATGCCGGCGATGGTGGCGAACTGCTTGATCAGCGGCGTCGCCACCGAGGTCGCCATGGTTTCCGGTGAGGCGCCCGGCAGCGAGGCCGAGACATTGACCACCGGAAATTCGGCGCTCGGCAGGGCTGCCACCGGCAGGAACTTGTAGGCAAACAGCCCGCCCAACACGAGGGCGAACGACATCAGAAGGGTGGCGACCGGCCTGCGTATGCAGCATTCGGAGATCATTGGGCCGCCTCGCCGGCATTGGTCGCCTCGGCCACCTTGGGCGCGGCAGCACCCGCAGTGGCCTTGCCTTCATGCACGGCGGCGCCGTCCTTCAGCCTTGTCTGGCCTTCGGTGACAACTTTCTCACCGCTTTTCAGCCCCTGGCTGATGGCGCTGTTCTCGCCTTCGGTCAGCGCCACCTGCACCGGCCGCATCTCGACGGTGTTGTCCGGCTTGACCACATAGACGAACGGCCCCTTCTGGCTCGGCTGGACCGCGACAGTCGGAACCGACGTCATCTGCGGCATGATGCCGGCGTCCAGTACGACGTTCACATACTGGCCGGGCCATAGCGAAAGGTCGGCATTCGGAATGCTTGCCCGCGTGGCAATCGTGCCCGACGCGGTGTCGACGCTGGAGTCGACGAAATCGAGCGTGCCCTTGCCGATTGGCGTTGGGTCACCGTCCTTGGTCAGCGTCACCGCCCCTTGCTGCGGATTTGCGAGTGCCTTGTGCAGCAGCGCCAGGTCGCTTTCCGGCAGATTGAAATTAACCTGCAGCGGGTCCATCTGGGTGATGGTCACCAGCGGCGTGGCCGTGCTGCTGTTGCCATTGCTGGTGGTGACGAGGTCGCCGACGGCGACGCTGACCGCACCCAGCCTGCCGGCGATCGGCGCCGTGATCGTTGCAAAACCAAGCTGGACATTGTCGGCGTCGATTGTCGCCTTGTCGGCATCGACAGTCGCCGCGGCAGCTTTCGCCGCGGCGACTGCCTGATCGTAGGTCTGCTGCGTGCCGGCCTGCTTGGCGACCAGATCCTTGGCGCGCTGGAGATCGGACTGCGAGCTGGCGAGCATTGCCTGGTCCTTGGCGAGCGCTGCCTGATCCTTGGCCAGTTGCGCCTTCAGCGCCCGGTCATCGAGCGAAAACAGAATGTCGCCAACCCTGACCATCTGCCCGTCCTTGACGTCGATCGAGACGATCTGGCTGGACACGCGGGCATTGATGTTGACGACGGCTGGAGAGGAGACGAAGCCGATCGCGTAGCGCCGGATCGGGAAATCGGCGGTGGAGGCAACGGCCGAGAGGATCGAGGCCGAGCGGGCGCCACTGCCGCCACCTGCCGACTTGTCCCCCGCAGCCGGCTTGTCGGTTGCCGGTTTGTCCGCCGCCGCGACCTGCTTTGCGCCGATAAGCTGTTGAACCCTGCCTAGCGTGTCCGGAGACAGATAGAGCCAGGCCGCGCCGACACAGGCGACCGCAAGCAATGAAAGAATGACTTTTCCACGCATCGACAAAAGGCCCTCTCTGTCCGACACGCCATAGCCAGGTGGTCGTATTCTAGCGCAAATCACGGCCCGTTGCCGCGATTTCGCCGAATAGATAGGACACGCCTTTGTCGGAAAAGGGCCAAAACACGGCATTACGAAGATTTAATGTGCACTGCACAATGGATGTGCAACACGGGTCGATACGACAATTCAACATGGTGAGAGGCGATCACACGTGGCGGATTAGCCAGCGAGGCGCGCCTCGGCATAATTGTTCTTTGGTGCAGCCTCGGCCGTCAACTTGAGCCCGAGCGCCTTCATGACGCCGAGCAGGGTTGAAAGCTTAGGATCGCCCTTGTCGCTCAGCGCCTTGTATAGCGCCTCACGTGTGACGCCGGCGTCCTTGGCAATGGATGTCATGCCCCGAGCCCTGGCCACGTTGCCGAGCGAATGGGTGATAATGGCAGGATCGCCGTCTTCGAAGGCCGCCTCGATATAGGCAAAGATTGCCTCCTCGCTGTCGAGAAATTCGGAAGCGTCCCATTTGGTGGTTTCGATGGTCATTAGACCTCCTTCGCCCACCACCGCAGAGCAGAATGATGATCGACCCGCAATTCGCCGATGCCGTCGAAGAACTTGGCATCGCCGAGGTTGCCAAGCTCGACACGATCGATCCGGACCTGAATGCGCGCCTTGGCCCGCATGTCCTTGAGGGACTTGAACCAGTCGGAGAATTCAGCGGTTTTGCGGACTTCGATCACGGGCTTTTGTAATCCACAATTCACACACAGTCAAACAGAACGTGAATTGCAGTTCACAGAATGCCCGTCTTTTTCACCTCACCTCAGCGCTTCGAAGCCGCTTCAACCTACTTCAGCATCGGCCAAAGCGTCGCCGCCAAGAGCACGCCCATGGCGATGTTGAACCATTTCAGCCGCATCGGGTCCGACAGGAAACCGCGCAGCGCGGTGCCGAAACCCGCCCATACGGAAACACTCGGCAAATTGACGATGGTGAAGGCTATCGAGATCAACACCACCGACAAGAAAGGGTGCTCCGGATTGGTGTAGACGGCCATGGCGGTGATCGCCATCACCCACGCCTTGGGATTGACCCACTGGAATGCCGCCGCATCGATGAAGCGCATCGGCTGCGCCTTCGTCTCGCCTTTGCCGGTCAACGTGCGCGATATGGCGATCTTCCAGGCGAGATAGAGCAGATAGGCGCCGCCGGCGATCTTCAATCCGGTGTGCAGCGCCGGGAAAGTCGTCAGCACCGCACCCAGGCCAAGACCCACGGCGACCAGCAGCACCAGGAAACCGATGCTGATGCCAAGCATGTGCGGAACCGATCTGACGAGGCCGAAATTCACTCCCGATGCCAGAAGCATGAGATTGTTCGGCCCCGGCGTGATCGAGGTCACGAAGGCGTAGACAAGCAGGGCAAGGAACGCGTCAAGCGACATGATATCCTCCCAGATATGTCAGCATTATTGTCACTTCGTGATGGCTGCGCAAAGGCCAGCGGCCGGCTCATGGCCGAACCAGACGTTCAACCCCTGCTGAAACTGTCGATCGGTGCGGCGGACTTACATCGCCTGCGGACCACGATTTAACGCGGCCACGCCGGTGCGGCAGATTTCGACCAGGCCGAGCGGCTTCATGATGGCGATGAACTGGTCGATCTTGGAGCCCTTGCCGGTGATCTCGAAGATGAAATGCTCGGTGTTGGCGTCGATGACGCTGGCGCGGAAGGCGTCGGCCAGCCGCAGTGCCTCCACCCGGGCTTCACCGGTGCCGGCAACCTTGACCAGTGCCAGCTCGCGCTCCAGCGGCCGCTCCTGGCCGGATTCGTGCGAGCGCACGGTCAGGTCGACCACGCGGTGCACCGGCACGATGCGCTCGAGCTGATGCTTGATCTGCTCCAACACATGCGGCGTGCCGCGCGTCACGATGGTGATGCGCGACTGGTGCTTCTCATGCTCGGTCTCGGAAACGGTCAGGCTCTCGATGTTGTAGCCGCGCCCGGAAAACAGGCCGATGACCCGGGCAAGCACGCCCGGCTCGTTGTCGACCAGCACGGAAAGCGTGTGGTTTTCCGGCTTTTCCGTTTCCTTGGCGATGAAATAGGCGGAACCGGTCGGCTGTAGCTGTGCGTTCATGACATGAATCTCGATTTCAAGCTCTTGATCTAACTCTTTGTTTGGGCACGGCTTTCTTGCGACAGCCCTGCCTTGGCTCTGCCGGCTACACCAGTTCCCTGCCCTTGGCGTCGATGGCGTTGGCCACCGCCTCGTCGGTCGCCTCGTCGGGCAGCAGCATCTCGTTGTGTGCCTTGCCCGATGGGATCATCGGGAAGCAGTTGGCGAGCGTCGCCACGCGGCAATCGAACAGCACCGGCTTCTTCACCGTAATCATCTCCTTGATGGCGTCGTCCAACTCGTCCGGCTTCTCGCAGCGAATGCCGTGGCCGCCATAGGCCTCGGCCAGCTTGACGAAGTCCGGCATCGCCTCGGTGTAGGAATGCGACAGCCGGTTGCCATGCAGCAGCTGCTGCCACTGCCGCACCATGCCCATATACTGGTTGTTCAGGATGAAGATCTTGATCGGCGCATCGTGCTGCACCGCCGCGCTCATCTCCTGCATCGTCATCTGCACCGAGGCATCGCCGGCGATGTCGATGACCAGTGCGTCGGGATGCGCGATCTGCACGCCGAGTGCCGCCGGCAGGCCGTAACCCATCGTGCCCAGCCCGCCCGACGTCATCCAGCGGTTCGGCTTCTCGAAATGATAGTGCTGCGCCGCCCACATCTGATGCTGGCCGACCTCGGTGGTGATGTAGGTGTCCATGCCCTTGGTCAGTTCGTAGAGCCGCTCGATGGCGTATTGCGGCATGATCACGTCGTTGTTCATCCTGTAGGCGAGCGAGTCGCGCGCGCGCCATTTGGCGATCTGCTCCCACCAAGGATAGAGCGCCTTCTTGTCGGCCTTGGCGCTCGCCCGCCACAGCCGCACCATATCCTCCAGCACCCGGCCGACATCGCCGATGATCGGCACCTCTGTGTGGACGTTCTTGTTGATCGACGACGGATCGATGTCGATGTGGATCTTCTTCGAGTTCGGCGAAAACGCGGTCAGCCTGCCGGTGATGCGGTCGTCGAACCGCGCGCCGATGCAGATCATCACGTCGCAATCATGCATGGCCATATTGGCTTCATAGGTGCCGTGCATGCCCAGCATGCCCATCCAGTTCTTGCCGGATGCCGGATAGGCACCGAGGCCCATCAACGTCGAGGTGATCGGAAAACCGGTGAGATCGACCAGTTCGCGCAGCAGGTGGCTTGCTTCGGGGCCGGAATTGATGACGCCGCCGCCGCTATAGATGATCGGCTTCTTGGCGCCGGCCATCAGCTCGACCGCCGCCTTGATCTTTTCCAGGTCGCCCTGGACCTTGGGCTGGTAGCTGGTGCGCGGCGCGATCTGCGGCGGGACGTAGAACCCCTTGGCGAACTGCACATCCTTCGGGATGTCGACGACGACCGGGCCGGGACGGCCGGTGGTCGCGACATGGAAAGCCTCGTGGATGGTCGCGGCGAGCTCGTTGACGTCCTTCACCAGCCAGTTGTGCTTGGTGCAGGGGCGCGTGATGCCGACCGTATCGCATTCCTGAAAAGCGTCCGAGCCGATCAGCGAGGTCGGCACCTGCCCGGTCAGGCAGACCAGCGGGATCGAATCCATCAGCGCGTCCTGCAGCGGCGTCACCGCATTGGTGGCGCCGGGGCCCGACGTCACCAGCATGACACCGGCCTTGCCGGTCGAGCGCGCATAGCCTTCCGCCGCATGGCCGGCGCCCTGCTCGTGGCGCACCAGGATGTGCTCGACCTCGTCCTGCTGAAAGATCTCGTCATAGATCGGAAGGACAGCGCCGCCCGGATAGCCGAAGACATGCTTGACGCCATTGTCCTTCAGCGCCTGCACCACCATTTCGGCGCCAGTCATTTCGCGCCGCTCGTTCTGTCCGTTGCTCATCGGTCTGGTCCCGTACTGTCGCCATTTGGGCGTTGCTGGTCGTTTAGTCGTGTTTCAGGCAATAAAAAAGGCCCCCGAGGGAGCCTGTGTCTTGCGCATGGGGGGATTTCGCTCGGCGGTTACACCGCCTTGCCCACGCGCTTTCCTACGAGAATGAGTGCGGTTTTCATGGTGGCGGAGACTAAGGGCGGGAAAGGCAGCCTGTCAACGGGAAAAATCGCGCCGGCGCGTGCAGTGTGCCGGCGCGACTGCGCTGATCAGCCCGGCGCCTTGCAGCGGGAAACGCGCGGATCGCATTTGGATACCTTCTTGGCCTGCATCTTTGCCGGCGGGTGGTGGAGCGCCGCCTTCGCCGGGCCACGGTGCTGGGGCATGCGCATGGCCAACGCCTGCTGATGCGGCTTTTGCGGCCCGGCCCCGCGTGCGAGACGCTGGCCAGAAACCGACTTGGACGAAGCCGGATTGGGCGGCGATTTCATGACGATACGTCCATTGCCTGCAGTTTTGCCGGCATGGGCCTTGAGCACATCGGCCTTCGCACCGTTGCCGGCGACCATCCGCTTGCGCACGGCGGCGCCCGGATTGCCCGCTGTCACCGCGGCCGGAGAAATGACCTTGTCGCCGATCGACGTCTTGGAGCCATGGCCCCCCACAGTTTGCCCGTTTCCATTGGGTGCCGTGGCGATGGGCGTTCCATTGCCGGCCAGCCTCTTGATCTCCGCGCCCTTGGAAGCATCGAGCCTTGCACTGGCAAACGCCCCTTTGCGAGGCGGAACCACTTTTGCCGCCCTGATCGATTCGATGACGGGCTTCGGCAATTGCCGCAGCCTGGGCCCGGCATTGATCGCAACGACCTGATTGCCGAGCCGCACACGCGGCGCGTTGTTGACCACGACAGTCTGGTTGATGATCGTCGTGTTGCGCACGATGGCGACGTTTTCCTGAACCGGCCGCACCACCCTGACCAGATCGACCGCGCCGATCGCCGCCACCGGCACGAAACACCACCAGGCATCGTCGAAGGCGACATCGACGTCGGGTGGCGCCGGCGCCCAGCCGACATCGTTGCCGCCCTGGCGCCAAACCACCCAAGCTGGCGCCCATTGATCGCCGGCTATCCACACCCAGCCGAAATCTGGATCATAGGCCCAACGGCCGTAGTGATAGACGACATCGCCGAACGGCTCGGTGGATTGCCAGTACCAACCGTCGTCAGTCCAGACCCAGTGTCCTTCGGTGTAGGGCCGCCATTCGGTACGGACTGTCGGAACCCAGACATCGCCGAAGCGCGCGGAGGTTCGCCATCCGCCATAGTTTGAAAGCCTTTCGCGGATGGCAACGGAAATTTCCGCCGCGTGCGTCTGAGTTCCGGGCAGTACCAGCGGGCTGGTCAAGGTCGCGCTCATGGCCATGACCAGAGCCATGGCAGCGGCGCGTCCGCGCCGGCCGATAGAATGAACTGAAAATGCTTGCATAACGGGCTCCAGAGTTCCGCATCCAGAAAATCCCCGGGAACCGCCCTGTTGCCCGCCACCGTTTCCCGGCTTCTCACCGATCGGTTGTCGTCAGCCCCGGTGACCGCATTGCGGCATATGACCATCAATTTTGCGCGACCGGCGCGGCATTGTCCCGGCGTTCGAAATCGGAGCGTCTGCTCCCAGCGCCTGGGCGCTCCGAAACCGCTTGATGATCTCGATTTTCGGATAAGCCCTTGAAACCGCTGGAAACTATGGTGGGGCGTGACGAGGGCCGCCATCTCTGCCGATACTTGATCGTCCGGCTTTGGCAAGTCCGGCGGAAACATCATGACGATCTGGATTTCACGGGAGGAAACCTGATGCTCGACAAGGCCCCTAGCAAGAAACTGTCCGACCTTCTCGATCAATTCGGCGCCGTCCTGGCCGCCAATGATATCGAAAAAGCGGTCGATTGCTTTCAGGAGGATTGCTACTGGCGCGACCTCGTCACCTTCACCTGGAACATCAAGACCATGGAAGGCCGCGACCAGGTCCGCGACATGCTGAAAAGCCAGTTGTCGAAGACCAGGCCGTCACACTTTGCCATCGCCAAGGGCGAGGACGCGACCGAGAGCGGCGGATTGATCGAGGGCTGGATCAGCTTCGAGACCGAGGCGGCACGCGGCTTCGGTCACATCAGGCTGAAGGACGGCAAGATCTGGACGCTGCTGACCACCATGGTCGAATTGAAAGGCCACGAGGAACCGGCGGGTTTCGCGCGGCCGATGGGCGCCAAACATGGCTCAGGCAAGAACCGTCCGACATGGAAGGAAGAACGCGAGAAGGAAGCCGCCGAACTCGGCTTCAAGACGCAGCCCTATACGGTCATCATCGGCGGCGGCCAGGGCGGCATCGCGCTCGGCGCGCGGCTGCGGCAACTCGGTGTGCCGACGATCATCATCGAGAAGAACGAGCGGGCCGGCGACAGCTGGCGCAAGCGCTACAAGTCGCTATGCCTGCACGACCCGGTCTGGTACGACCATCTGCCCTATATCGATTTCCCGAAGAACTGGCCGGTCTTCTCGCCCAAGGACAAGATCGGCGACTGGCTGGAAATGTACACCAAGGTGATGGAGCTGAATTACTGGTCCTCGACCGAGGCCAAAAGCGCTTCCTATGATGACAAGAAGAAGGAATGGACCGTCGTCGTCCACCGCGACGGCAAGGACATCACGCTGAGGCCGAAGCAACTGGTGCTGGCGACCGGACAGTCCGGCAAGGCCAATCTGCCGAAATTCAAGGGCATGGAGACCTTCAAGGGGGATCAGCATCACTCCTCGAAGCATCCCGGGCCCGACGCCTATGTCGGCAAGAAAGCCGTCGTCATCGGCTCGAACAATTCCGCCCATGACATCGCCGCGGCACTTTGGGAAGCCGGCGCCGACGTCACCATGGTGCAGCGCTCGAGCACCCATATCTCCAGGTCCGACACGTTGATGGAAATCGGACTGGGTTCGCTCTATTCGGAGCAGGCGCTGCAGAACGGCATCACCACGGCCAAGGCCGACCTGATCTTTGCTTCGCTGCCCTACAAGATCCTGCACGAATTCCAGATCCCTGCCTATGCCGAGATGAAGAAACGCGACGCGACATTCTACAAGGGACTGGAAAACGCCGGCTTCATGCTCGACTGGGGCGACGACGAGTCCGGCCTGTTCATGAAGTACCTCAGGCGCGGCTCTGGTTACTATATCGATGTTGGCGCCTCGCAGCTGATCATCGATGGTTCGATCAAGCTGAAGAGCGGCGTCGACGTCGAAGAGATCAAGCAGCACTCGGTTCTGCTCAGCGACGGGTCGGAATTGCCTGCGGACCTCATCGTCTACGCCACCGGCTACGGCTCGATGAACGGCTGGGCCGCCGATCTGATATCCCGCGAAACCGCCGACAAGGTTGGCAAATGCTGGGGCCTCGGCTCGAACACCACCAAGGACCCCGGCCCCTGGGAAGGCGAGTTGCGCAACATGTGGAAGCCGACGCAACAGGAGGCGCTATGGTTCCATGGTGGCAATCTGCACCAGTCACGCCACTATTCACAGTTCCTGTCGCTGCAGTTGAAGGCGCGGCATGAAGGCATCGCTACGCCGGTCTACGGGCTGCAGCAGGTCCACCACAAGGGATAGGCGACCGGCATTCCGGCTGAGCAACATGAAGGAGGCATGGCTTGCACCCTGCCTCCTTGCCAGGATGAACCGACTACGCCGGCCTGTCCGCCGCGAACTGCGTCACCACGCGCTGCAGCAGCGGCACGTAATCGCGAAACGTCCGTGTCTTCATGTTGGCGATCTTGCCGCTCTCGTCCCAGATGCGGACCCGGACCGCTTCCTCGTGAAAGGGGTTCTTACGGAACTCGGTGACCTCATCGGCGTTCATCGGCCCGCCTTGCAGCGACAGCGTATGGACCGAGGCCCGCGAAAGCTTGCTGAAATAGCTCGGGTCGGTGGCGCAGAGGTAGCGCTTGGCTGAGACATGCAGCCTGACGCATTCGACGATGACAGGCGGAAAGAAGGGCGCCAGCACCTCGCCGCCAGCCTCATCATGATGCTTGTCCTCGACATCCTCCGGCGAATAGGTACCGAACTCGCTGGTGTAGTGGCCGATGTCGTGCAGCAGCGCCGCCGCCACCAGCTCGTCCGGCGCGCCGTCCTGCTCCGCGAACCAGGCACCCTGCAGCATGTGCTCGGACATGGTGACGGGTTCGCCGAGATAGGATTCCGCACCCCGGCGTTCGAAAATGTCGGCGATGAATTCAACGATAGTGTCGGCATTCAGGTTCTGGCCGCTCATTCCGCAGCCTCCTTGAAACCGTGCTCGATCGCCGCAAGCGTCGACAGCAGGCCATCCTTGTCGGCGTAGCAACCCTGCAGCCAGCGCTTGCCGGTGCCGGAAAATGCCTTGCGCGCATGCATGACGCGCGTGTTGTCGACGATGAAAGCCTGCCCCGCTTCGAGCTTGAACGTCACTTCGAAGGACGGATCCTCGATCAGTTCGGCAAACCGGCGATAGGCGGCGTAGTAGGCTTCCATGTCGGCGAACGGCACATCGACCGTCGGCGCCAGCGAACGGTTGTTGAAGCGGATGCAGATCAGCTCGCAATCGGGCCCGAGCTCGATCATCGGCCGCTTCGCTTGCAGCCGCACGCCGGACGAACCGGCATATTCGAAGCGCGCCGGGCATGAACTCAACAGCCGGAAGCCTTCCGGGTTCTCAGCCTGCAGCGCGGCCGCGACGGCAAAACCGTCGACGACGCTGGACTCGCCACCGTCCACCGTATTCTCGATGCAGGACAGGATCTGCAGCGTCGGCACCGGGTCGCGATAGGGATTGTCGGTGTGCGCCTGCAGGCCAAGATTGGTGTAGGCGAGATTGTTCGGATTGACCTCGGCGCGCACTTCGAACCAGCGTCCGTAATTGGTTTCCCTGATATAGCCGAACAGATCGGACACCTTGCAAAGCGCCCCGGATTCAGCCGGCAGATCGTCCATCACCGCGAAGCCATAGGCTTTCACCGCCGACAGCCATTGCCGCAAGATATCGCGGTCGCGGCTGGCGGCTGGGTAGCCGGCGCGCGGTACCGAATTCTGCATGGTGGCCTTGGTCCATCGCACGATGCCCTCGCCTGTCCAGCCGGGCTGGCGGGCCGCGTCGCGATCATAGGCGTTGGCGCGCAGCCATGCCGCCGGGAAACTCACCGTTTTTTGCTCCGGCATGAAGCTGACCTCCAGGGCGTCGCCCTTGATCGACGCCGCGCCAATTTTCGTGTCTGCGGGAATATCGAGAATGGTGATGAGCCGCTGGCCATTGCCGGTGCTGCGCGTCCTGTCGTCCAGCGCATTGTCGCGCAGCCACATGGCGTGGAAGCGGGTGCGCGTCCCATCCTGCCAGCCAAAGTCGATTGTTCTGCCTTCATCGCCAATCAGCGCGTGGGTGAGCATGGAGATCCGTCCCTGTCCGCTTACGCCCCACGGCTAAGTCCGCAGGTCTCGATTGCATGTTGATCGCGCGATAGGCATAACTCAAATTATCATTTTTTTGCCAATGACCGTAATCTGCTAATGGCTCAGACAAACCCACCTTTGCCGCCGCTCGACTGGCTGCGCAGCTTCGAGGCCGCGGCGCGGCTGTCCAATTTCACGGCGGCGGCAACGGAGCTTGGCCTTACCCAGGCCGCCGTCAGCCAGCACATCCGGCTTCTCGAGGAATGGCTGAAGACGCGTTTGTTCTCACGGCTGGCGCGCGGCGTCGCGCTGTCGCCGGAGGGCGCGGCCTACCTGCCCCACATCCAGTCGGCCTTCGCCACCATCGGCAACAGCACCGCGGAACTGTTCGAGCCGCGCGCGGTCCAGACCGTCTCGATCCGCGCGCCGATCTCCTTTGCCTTGCTGCTGCTCGCCCCGGCGCTGTCCGATCTGGCGAAGGCGCTACCGCGCATCCAGCTCGACCTTGTGACGATCCATCGCCCTGCTGACTACGACCTGCCAGGCTCGGTGCTCGACATTCGTTTTGGCAACGGATCCTTTCCCGGCCGCGAAGCCGACAGGCTGACCGCAGAGCGGCTCGTGCCGGTGGCGGCGCCAGTGCTCGCCGGCAACGCCGACTGGACCTCCCTGCCGCTGCTTCTGGTCGCCGGCGCACGCGAGATGTGGGCGGAATGGTTCGCGGCCGCCGGGCTGGCTGGCCACCCCAGGCGATCGCATCGCTTCGACAGTTTCGTCGCCGCCATGGAAGCGGCGAGCGCCGGCGCCGGTGTGCTGCTGGGCTCGCGGCCGCTGATCGATGCGGCGCTCGACGGCAAGACGCTGGTCAGGCTCTCCGACTTCGAACTCTTCAGCACATCGGGCCATTTTCTGACCAAGGCGTCGACCGCGCGCCTGACCGGTGCCGAACAGGATTTCCGCCTGTGGCTGCTATCACGCCTCTCCGGTTCCGCCCCTGCATGACTGGTTATGAGATTGGCCCGATCCGCTTCCAGTAGATCAGCGTGCCGGTCAGCCCGCCATGCGGCTTCAGCGCATAGTCCGGTATCTCACCGGCGAGCTTGAATCCCAACCGCTCATAGAGGCCGGACGCTCCCTCCTCCGTCGCCGTGTCCAGAACCAGCAGCGTGCGGCCCTTCTCCACCGCAAGGCTCTCGGCGGCCCGCATCAGGCGCGTTCCCACACCCCTGCCCCGGTAGTCGACGCGTGTCATCAGCTTGGCGATCTCGGCCCGGTGCGGCTGGTTGGGCGGACAGTCGAGCAGCAAGGTTACGGTGCCGACCAGGACCTTGCCGTCCCAGGCGCCAAGCACCGCTCTTTCCCCTCTTGCAGCCGCGGCCAGCGATTTCTCCCAGAATGCCCTTGCAGCTTCCGGCGCCAGCGGATGCATGAAGCTCACCGATCCGCCGGCCGCCACCGTTGCGACCAGCAATTCGGCCAGTATGTCCTGCGTCTCGACAGACGGGTTCAGGGTTCCGATCTCGATCGAGTTCATGCTCATGATGTCCTGTGACTTTGCGATAGATGCGAGCCCATCCCTTAGTCCAGATGACGCACGCGGCGTCGCTTTCGCGCCGCCTTGATGGCGCTGATGCGTTCGGCGTCTTCGTGCCCGAGATGCCGGCCGCGCTCGAGAATCTCGAGCGTATATTCCTCATAGGTCAGGCCCAGCCGCTCGGCCTTGTCGATGCGCAGCAGCATGACCTCGTGGCTCGACACCTTCCACGCCTTGGCATGGGCGGCCTGCCACGCAAGGAAGATGTAGGGATCGCCCTTGCCCCATGGCGGCCCCTTGTATTCATCGAGAGGCGGCCCCCCATTGTGGGAGCGCTTTGGTCTTCTCGCCATGATGTCAGCCCCTGACCAGCGCGACGAGATAGTCGGCACCGGGCTCCAGGGCATGAAAAGTGCAGTCCGACGGCGCACCGAGCGCCAGGCAATCACCTGGCTCGAGCCGGTGCACCGCCTCGCCTTCGACGAATTCGAGCCGCCCGGAAATCAGCCATATCTGCTGCTTGATGAAGGCGTAGGAGGCGGCCGGGAAGCTGACTTTGGCGCCCGCCGGCAGCTGCACCTTGATGAGTTCGAGCGGCATGTCGCCAGCCGGCGAAAGGTGCCGTCTGACATAGCCGGTATCGGGATCGCGCCACACCGGTTGGTCGGCCTCGCGCAGCAGCCCGCCACCTTGCAATTCCGCGCGCGCGATCAAGGTCGACAGCGTCATGCCAAAGGCCGATGCGATGCGCACCAGAAGGGCTGCCGTCGGGCTGGTCTTGCCGCGCTCGATCGTGCTCAGCATCGCCTTCGAGACGCCGGAACGCTCCGCCAGCTCGGCCAGGGACCAGTCCCGCACGATCCTTTCGACGTGTATCCTTCGGCCGATCGTCGAGGAAATATCGTTCGCTATATCGTTCATGCGTCTATTATAGCGAAATATCGATGTGGGAAAAGAGCCGCCTCGCGACAATTTTCATGGGGCCCTTAATCCTCTCTACACCATCCGACCTCATCGGGCCTTAACCCCATTCCTGTAGGATCGATGCTCCAGGGGAAATGGGGATTGGCCTGTCCATGTATGTCGAACGCGAAGCCTCCGTTGGAGAACCGACATCGCAGGAGCGCCGCGACGCCGAGCAGAACGACAGGCGCATTCTGGGCAATGTGGTGCAATGCGACGGCGCACGCGCCACCATCAGCGCCTATGCGGACGATGTCGACGGCGCGGTAACGGGCCTCTGGACGGTCGGCAAGATGATTTCCATCAATCTCGGATCCACGCGAACCGTCGGCCTGGTCTACGGGATCGGCAAGTCGGATCGCACCTGGAGCAATGAAGGCCAGAACGCCATCGAGGTCAGCATCGAGCTGATCGGCGAAGTGCGCGACGGAGCAGAGCCCGGCGCCAAGCCGGTCTTCGACCGCGGCATCACCACATATCCGCATATCGGCGCCGTTGCGCACCGCATCCGCACCCGTGACCTGCAGGCGGTCTATGATCTCGCCGGGCGTCATTCGATCACCATCGGTACGCTCGCGCAGGACGAAGCGATTGCCGCCAACATCGCAATCGACGATACGCTGGCGCGTCACTTCGCCATTGTCGGCACCACCGGTGTCGGCAAATCCACTGCCGTCTCGCTGCTGCTGCGCAAGTCGATCGCGGCACGGCCCGACCTGCGCATCCTGATCCTCGACCCGCACAACGAGTTCGCGGCGTCGCTGCCCGAATACTGCGTCAGGGTCGATTCCAAAACCTTGGATCTTCCGTTCTGGATGTTCACGCTGGAGGAATTCGCCGAGGTGCTGTTCCGGGGCCGCGAAACCGAGCCGGAAGAAATCGATGCCTTGCGCGACCTCATTCCGGCCGCCAAGAACCTTTACCGGAATCCGAATTCCGGCGCCTATATCAGGCGCGGCGGCGATGCGCTGACCGCCGATACGCCGGTTCCTTACCGCGTCGCCGACCTCCTCAAACAGATCGACGAGCGCATGGGCATGCTCGAAAGCAAGACGGATCGCCCGACGCTCAGATCGTTGAAGACGCGCATCGAATCGGCGGCGGCCGACCCGCGCTACCGATTCATGTTCAACTCGCGCCTGATCGAGGACACCATCCACGAGACGATCGGCAACATCTTCCGCGTGCCGCATCATGGCCGCCCGGTAACCTGCTTCGAGATGGCCGGCATGCCGTCCGAAGTGGTCAATTCCGTCTGTTCGGTGCTGGCACGCCTGGCTTTCGATCTCGCTCTGTGGAGCGAGGGCAAGCTGCAACTTCTGTTTTTGTGCGAAGAAGCGCACCGCTATATGCCGGCCGATCCGCGCCTCGGCTTCGCGCCGACCAGGCATGCGCTGTCGCGCATCGCCAAGGAAGGCCGCAAGTACGGCTGTTATCTCGGCGTCGTCACCCAGCGCCCAGGCGAACTCGACCCGACCATCCTGTCGCAATGCTCGACCTTCTTCGCCATGCGGCTTGCCAACGAGCAGGACCAGGCGATCATCCGCTCGGCGATTGCCGACTCTTCCGCCTCGACGCTTGCCTTCCTGTCCTCCATGGGCCAGCGCGAAGCCATCGCCTTCGGCGAAGGCGTGGCGACGACCATGCGGCTGAAGTTCGAAAAGCTGCCGAGCCACCTGCTCCCCGGCACGGCCAAGCGCGAAGAGGCCGCAGCGTCGAAAACCGGCGACGATGTCGACTTGGTGGCGATCGTCGAACGCCTGCGCAACGTACCGAAACCAACGCAGCAGTCGATGGCCTTCGCCGAAGTCGTCGATTCTGGCCGCCAGGCCGGCGATCCCGACTACCGCAAGCCGCCAGCCACCCGCGTGCAATCGGACGACGATTTCGACATGCGCTACGGTCTCAAGCCCGCGACCTTCGGCCTGCGCCCGCAAAACGATTGAGTTTGCGGGCTTACGTCATTCTGCCAACCAATTGAGAAGCCGCATCAAGCTTCCAAGAAGCTCTGCTTCGTTGGCCACTTGGGTAAATCCCGAAAGAGAATTCATCAGGATGAGTCGCATGACGTGGCTTTCGAGAAGCCGGAGCGGAGCGGACATTTAGGTCCGTGTTGGGGTGGACGGCCCCCGACGGCATCATGATGTGCCAGAATGAGGTCGTTACAGATCTCAAGCAAGGGAGACCGTCCGTG
>NZ_JAMYRC010000024.1:0-98275 GCF_040321205.1 Mesorhizobium sp. M0496
AGATACTGCCCGACGAGAAAAAAGAAAGCGCCATCGCCTTCCTCAAGGCGGCGGTTGCCTACTACGCCAGCCTCGGCGTCGCGATCGCCCGCGTCATGACCGACAACGGCTCCTGCTACAGGTCGAAGGTCTTCGCCAAGGCCTGCCGCGATCTCGGCCTCAAGCACGTCACGACAAGGCCCTATACGCCCAAGACCAACGGCAAGGCCGAGCGCTTCATCCAGACCGCGCTCAGGGAGTGGGCCTACGCCATTGCCTACCCGACATCCGACCACCGCGCCGCCGAACTGCCGGTCTGGCTGCACCGATATAATTGGCATCGCCCCCACGGCAGCCTAAAGTCAAAACCGCCCATCAGTCGCCTCGCCTTAACCGACGACAACCTGTTGAGGCTCCACACCTAGGGCAGTCGAACTGGCGACGTATCGCTTTGCCAGACTGCGCCTGGCTAGCTTTCCTATCTCTGCACTTTTACACCGAGGAAGATGCTGTTGGCGGTGTAGTCGCGGCCCGGTAAATTGCTGGTCAGCTTCTCGGTCCTCACTCTGGTGGTGAGGCCAGCGTAGCGGTTCAGCCACCAGGTCAGTCCGGCCTCGGCGCTCAAGGTCATGTCGTGGCCGTCGATGCCGATATAATCACGCCAGTCGAGGCCCAAAGCCGCATTTCCGGTGAGGTTGGCGCGAATCTGGCGTTCGCCCGTCAAACGACCGGAATAGAGGATGTCGCCGCTTTCGCCTGATGTGGTCGTGGGCTCGACTGTGGTCCGGCCGGTCAGGCCGATAATGGTGCCGCGCTCCGGTGACCATTTGAGGTCGGCGTTGACGGTGGCACCCGAAATTGCGTCCAGGTTCTTGTCGTCGATCGCTTCCCTGAGCCAGCCGGCCGAGAACTCACCCGACAGCTTCTCACCCATGTCGAGCTCAAGGCCGGCGCGGGCGCCGAGCCGCGTCGACGAGCGCTCGAAGCCTTCATTGTCGACGCGTTGATCATAGGCCCGGCGGCCGACCTCGATTTCGGTGAAAGGGGTGAGGGCGGGGGAGATCTCGTAGCCGATGCGCAAGGTCGCGGTGTAGAGCGTGGAGTCTTGATCCTTCTGCGACAGCGAGGTGCCGTTCGAAAGCTTGGCGTCGCCATAGAAGTCATGCGAGACCGCACCGGTCAGTGTGTACTGCATCTTGCCGAGGTCCTTTTCGACGGCGAGGCTGCCGTTGACGGTCTGCCGCAGCGGCTGCTTGCTGACGCCTGCAATGGCGTCCGGTGATGACGCTGATTCCGGCACGGCCTCATAGCCGAGCTTGGCGATGGCGCGCAGTTCATTGTCGAGGTCGACATTGAGCTGGCCTTCGATGCGCCCTTGCTCGTTGTGAACCGGGTAACCAGACACGGTTCCGCGGAACAGGCCATAGCCGTCGATCGTGGCGGCGTTCTCGCGCCAGTCGGAGGCGGCGGAAAAGCGCAGCGCCGTCTCGGACAGCAGTGCCGACTTGCCGGCGTTGCTGGAATCGCCGTTCGACGTGGCGGTCAGGCCCTGTTCGATCGTCGGCCGGATGACGAAGGATCCCCATTTGACGCCGGTGGCGGCAAACGGATCATCCTCGGGCTTCTTTTTCTGACCTTCGATGGCGTCCGTGCGCTCTGCGCCCGGGTCGAGCTTCTGCTTGTCGGCGCTGTCGATGGTGAGGGCGCGGCGGTTGGCCGTCTCCTCATCGGTGTCTGCACCATCGGTGGCGTCCGTTGTGGAGGCGGTCGTTGAAGCGGTGGTGTCGGTGTCTGCTGCCGTCGACTTCTTCTTCTTTTTCGACTTGTCCGCAGCCTTGTCCTTGGCCTGGTCAGCCGCATTCTGCCTGGCGGTCGATGGGCGGCGGCGAGGCTTGGGCGGCGCAGGAGTGTCGGCGGAGCTGTCGTCGGTGGCTGCCGGCGGGTCGAAAACGCTGCCGGTCGCGGTTGCGTCGCCGGTGTCCGTGTCGTCAGGCAACCCGCCGGCGCTGGCCGGCAGGTAGGTTCGTGCCGGCGCATTGTCCTGCGCCGCATTGGTCGGCGCCTGATCCTGCGCTGCCAAAGCGAGCTGTCTCGCCTTGCGCTGCTGGTCGGACAGGATCGCCGATTCGGAGACCTCACCGCGCAGTTCCGTTTCCTGCGCATGGAGCGCCGTTGGGCGCAGCAAAGCAAACATGCTGGTCGCCAGCAGCAAGGCGCAGACCACCTTGCTCTTTCGTCCTGTCGATTTTTCTGGCTGGACCCCGGACATCGCCACCACTGCTTGCGCGACGCACGCGCGCCATACTTACCGAACCGTAAATGGGGATGGTTAACGGAGGGTTGAGGAGGCGGGCCGTTGGCCGCCTGCAGCGCTGATTTCCCATGGGATTCATACGGCGCGCGTTAAGCTTCTTGTCTCCATGCCTGTCGTTGTCGCAAACCACCGCACACATTCGGGCGACATGCCTGAGGCCATTTCCGTTGGACAGCGCGCCGGCAAAGCGCTAATCGCATCAGCCATGCATGCGGGATCCCTGGATAACAAGCCTTTGGACAGGCAAGCGTCGATCGCTTCGGCGCTGAGGACGGTGGCGACAGAACAGGCTGGTGTCGCAGCCCTTGCCGAGGCCCTCGAGAACGGATTGGCCGCGCCTTTCGCGCAGGCCGTCGAGATGATCTCCGGGATTGAAGGCCGGCTCATCGTCACCGGTGTCGGCAAAAGCGGCCATATCGGATCGAAGATCGCGGCGACGCTGGCCTCGACCGGCACGCCGGCTTTCTTTGTCCATCCCGCCGAAGCCAATCATGGCGATCTCGGCATGATCGCCAGGGACGACGCCATCATCGCCATGTCGTGGTCGGGCGAGAGCAAGGAACTGATGGGTATCGTCGCCTATTCCAGGCGCTTTTCCATCCCGCTGATCGCCATAACCGCCGGAGAGACTTCGGCGCTGGCGCGCGCCGCAGACGTCGTGTTGCTGCTGCCGCGCACGCCGGAGGCCTGCCCGCACGGCCTGGCGCCGACGACATCGACGCTGCTGCAGCTGGTGATGGGCGATGCGCTGGCGATCGCCCTGCTCGAAGCACGCGGCTTCACCCCGGACCATTTCCGCACCTTTCATCCAGGCGGCCAGCTTGGCGCCAACCTGACGCAAATCCGCGAGATCATGCATGTCGGCGACAGGTTGCCGCTGGTGGTCACGGGCACCGCCATGCAGGACGCGATCCTGGAACTGTCGCGCAAGGGATTTGGCTGCGTGGCGATCACCGACGCCGACGGCGCGCTGGTCGGCATAATCACCGATGGTGACATCCGCCGTCACATCGGCAGCAATCTGCTGGCGATGACGGTGGATGAGGTGATGACAAAAGGACCGAAGACGGCAGCGCCGGACACGCTGGTGGCAACGGCGCTGCAGACGATCAACAATTCAGCCATCACCAGCCTGATGGTGGTGGAGGGCCGGAAACCAGTCGGCCTCATCCACCTGCACGACCTCTTGCGCATCGGCGCGGCCTGAACGTTCAGACCGCCTCGACGGTCAGCTCCAGATCCGTGTCGGCAGCACCCGTCACGCGCACTTGCGTGCCGGCCGGAAGGTCCGGGCCAGAGACACGCCACAGCGTGTCGCCCAGCTTGATGCGGCCACGTCCATCCCGGATCGGCTCGGCAAGTGTCGCCATCCTGCCAACCATTTGCGCGCCGCGCCGATTGAGCAGTGGCTGGTCGGTCGGGTCATTGCGACTACCAACCAGCTTCTTGCCAACATAGGCCGAAGCCAGTGACAGCACCAGGAAGGCGAGGACCTGAACCTGCCAGGTCCAGAAGCCGGCGTCCCAGACCAGCAGCGACACCGCGCCGATGATCAGGGCGGCGATGCCGATCCACAGCATGAAGATGCCTGGGGCGATGATTTCCATCACCAGCAGGGCGAAGCCGAGAACCATCCAGTTCCACGGGCCAAGTTCGGAAATGATGCGGTCGATCATGGGCGTTTTCTTCTTGTTTGAGCATGGCCTTTTCCGAAAACCGGTTTCCACTTTTCGGGGTCATGCTCCTACGATCTCAGTTATCGGTCGGGCGAACGACTGGCGGGCGCGCGGCCTGCCTTTGCGCGCCGGTCGTGCCTTCGCTGCGGAAAACCTCCTTGGCGATCTCGCCAATGCCGCCGAGCGAACCGATCAGCGATGACGCTTCGAAGGGCATCAGCACGATCTTGCTGTTGGTGGCCGTGCCGATCTTGCCCAATGCCTCGGTGTATTTCTGGGCGACGAAGTAATTCAGCGCCTGCACGTCGCCCTTGGAAATTGCTTCCGACACCACCTGCGTGGCGCGAGCTTCGGCCTCAGCCGAACGTTCGCGCGCCTCGGCGTCGCGGAAGGCGGCTTCCTTGCGGCCTTCAGCTTCGAGGATCTGCGACTGCTTGAGGCCTTCGGCGGCAAGGATCTGCGCGCGCTTGTTGCGTTCCGCGGTCATTTGCCGGCCCATCGATTCGATGAGGTTAGCCGGCGGGTTGATGTCCTTGATCTCGACGCGAGTGATCTTGATGCCCCACGGATGCGCTGCTTCATCGACGACGCGCAGCAGGCGCTCGTTGATGGCGTCGCGATTCGACAGAAGCTCGTCGAGGTCCATCGAACCCATGACAGTGCGGATGTTGGTCATCGTCAGGTTGAGGATGGCGTTCTGCAGGCCGGCAACCTGGTAGGCGGCCTGCGCCGCATTGAGGATCTGGTAAAAGGCGATGCCGTCGACGCCGACGATGGCGTTGTCGCGAGTGATGATTTCCTGGCTCGGAACGTCGAGCACCTGCTCCATCATGTTCATCTTGGCGCCGATGCGGTCGACGAACGGGAAAATGAAATTGAGGCCTGGGCTCAGTGTCTTGGTGTAACGGCCAAAGCGCTCCACCGTATAATTGTAGCCTTGCGGGATTGTCCTGATGCCTTTGATCAGAAGCACCAATACCAGAAGGGCAAGTGCACCAACCGCAATATCGAAACCACTGAAATCCATTTGGCTCTCCCTCAGACGAAGGCCGCACAAGCCATTCTCGCGCAGCCGACTTCACCAAAGGCTTAAGTGTATTTCAGATGCGTTACAATCAGGTGATGATGGATTGTTTGCAAGATTGCATCCTGCGGTTGAAGGCAAGCAACCTCGCATCCGCGTCGTCCAGCCCGTCGATCGAGGCCGAGACAATCTCGGAAGCAATCTGCGAGAAGGTGATGCCATTGCCGCCGTAGCCCATCACCGCATGGATGCGAGGGTGCCTGGGAATGGCACCGATATAAGGCAGGCCGGTGGTCGTGGTGCCGAAAGAACCGGTCCAGGCGAATTCAGGCCTGGTGTCGAGATGCGGAAATATCAGGCCAAGTTTTTCGGCAATGCGTGCGCTCTTGTCGCCGATCAACTCGTCGCGCCGCGCCTCGTCGAAAAAATCCTCATCCTCGCCGCCGCAGATGACCCTGCCGTCGGTGGTCGCCCTGACATAGAGGTACGGGTCCGACGCCTCCCAGATGAAGGCTGCCCGTGGCCAGATCTTTCGCGATTGCGGTCGTGTCGCGATCGCCCATGTCGAGACGATCTGGTGGACTGCTGCCGGCACGATATCGACGAACTCGTAGCCGGTGGCCAGAATTACATGTTGCGCGGTGATGGTCGGGCCACCCCTGGTCGCGACGACAGCCGCGTCGGCACTGTCCTCGATCACTGTGGCTTCGGCAGGGGCGTAGAAACGTGCCTTGCGCTCCATGGCCTTGAGCAACAAGCCGGCCGTCAGCTTGCGCGGGTCGAGTGCGATGTTGCCGTGGCTGAGGATGGCGCCGTCACGATCGATGCCGAATGTCTCCGCCAGCGGCGCCGATGTGAGATAGGTCGCGCCGATGCCTGCTTGCCGCCGTGCCTCGGCCTCGTCGCGCAGTCCCGATGGCCCGAGCAAGGTGCCGGCCAGATAGAGCGACGGGGTGCGGCTCAGGCCACAATTGAGGCCGAGTTCGGCGATGCGGGCGGCTAGGTTGGAAACGGCGAGCCGCGAGCGTCGCCAAGCCTGCTCCGCCGAGGTTTTGCCGATCATCTTCGAAAGCGTCGAAAGCGGCTGGTCGAGTTCGAATTGCACCAGCGCGGTGGTTGCGGACGTCGACCCTTTCAGCGGGCCACGCCGGTCGATGCAGATCACCACATGGCCTTGCGCCGTCAGGGCCTCCGCCATCATGGCGCCGCTGATGCCCATGCCGACGATCAGCACATCTGCCTTGACGTCCCGGGTCAGGCTGTCCGTCGGCACCGCAGGCGCGCGATAGGCGGACCAGACAGGCCGGCCAGTTCTGAGATCGAGCTTGCGGGGCATCGAATTCTCCGGAGGGCGCGCCTTAACGCCCCGGAGCTTGTGTTGTTCCGGTTCAGAGCGGCTCACCGCTTCACAGATGCGGCGAGCCGCTCTAACTCTTGTTTGAAGCAATTCCGGACGGAAAACCGTTTTACACTTTTCCTGGAATTGCCCCCTAGACCCAGCCGGACAGTTCGCGCCGCACCATCGCTTCGATCACCGCCATGCCCTCGGCGCTGTCGTTGAGGCAAGGGATATGGGCGAAGTTCTTGCCGCCGGCGTGATGGAAGGTCTCGGCCGCCTCGCGGCCGATCTCGTCAAGCGTCTCGATGCAGTCGACGGAAAAACCGGGATTGACGATGGCGATCGACCTCACGCCATCCTGGGCGAGTTTCTCGACCGTCTTGTCGGTATAAGGCTGCAGCCATTCCTGCGCTCCGAAGCGCGACTGGAAGGTGATGATCAGTTTCTTGTCATCCCAGCCGAGCCGTTCACGCAACAGCCGCGTCGTCTTCTGGCAGTGGCAATAATAGGGATCGCCCTTCTCGAAATAGGGCTTCGGGATGCCGTGATAGGAGGTGATGACCACTTCCGGCTCGAAATCGAGCGTCGCCAGATGCTGCTCGATCGAGCGCGCCAGCGCCTCGATATAGACCGGCTCGTCATAGTAGGGCGGCACGCTGCGGATGGCCGGTGCGCGGCGCATTTTCATCAAGGCGCGAAACAGCTGATCGTTGGCGGTTGCCGTGGTCGTCGCCGAATATTGCGGGTAGAGCGGGAACGAAAGAATACGGTCGCAGCCTCTTTCGACCAGCGCCTGGGCCACGCTTTCGGTCGAAGGATTGCCATAGCGCATCGCCCAGTCGACGACGACATCGGGCAGGTCGTGCAGCGCCTCGGCCAGCTTCTCGCCCTGGGCGCGGGTGTAGGTGCGCAGCGGCGACTCGTTCTTTTCCCGGTTCCAGATCCTGGCGTAGTTGGCGCCTGACTTTTTCGGCCGCGTGGTGAGCACCAGGCCATAGAGGATCGGATACCAGATCGCCCGGTTGAGTTCGATGACGCGCGGATCGGACAGGAATTCCCGGAGATAGCGCCACATCGGCTTGAAGTCGGTGCCATCAGGCGTGCCCAGATTGACCAGCATGATGCCGATCTTGCCCGTCTTGGCCGGAGGATGTCCGGCGGGCAACGGGCCGAGCGCTTTCGCGGCCTTGGGATCGACAGGGGTGGAAAGCGTCATAAGGGTTCTCCGGGAGACGCGAACCTAACCATCTAGCGCGCGCTTTCAATGCAGCGTCTGGCCGCACCTTAGCTCGAAAACAGGACGCCCGCCCGGTTTCTCGGGCGGGCGTTGTCTTTCAGGCATCGAAGCGATGTTATTTCGGTGGGATGGTCAGCGTTGCGCCGACCGGAAGCCGGCGCGGCTCATAGCCCTTGTTGGCGCCCGAAATGACTTTCCACCTGGTGCCGTCGCCATAGGCCTTCACCGCCAGATCCCAGTAGGTATCCCCGGCAACGATGACATGGCTGCTTTCAGCTGACGCGGCCTCGGCGGGCTTTGTCGGTTCGGCCGGTGCCGCGGGGGCAGGAGCCGGTGCTGCTTCAGCCGGTTTTGCTGGCTCAGCCGGTGCAGCTGGCGCGGCTGGCGCTGTCTCTGTCGACACGGCCGGCGGTGTGTTGGCAATATCACCCGAGTTGGCCGGAAGTTCAGGCATTGCCGGGGCCGCTTCCGCAGGCTGGGCAGGTTCGGCCGCGGGCGCCGCGGCGACGGTCGCTGCGATCTCGGTGATGCGGCCATCGAGCTTTGGCGTGTAGGGCCGGTGGGCGCCGAGATAGTCGGCAACCACCTGTTCGAGGCCCGGACCGTAGTCATAGGCATTTTTGGCCTTGTCGGCGAAGACCTTGTAGCCATCGCCGCCCTGGCGGACATAATTGTTGGTGGCGACCAGATAGTCCTTGTCCGGATTGAGCGGCGTCCAGGCGCCGCCTTCCATGACCTCGACCGACTTGACGCGGCCGGCATTGGGCGCGGCGGACTTGTCGAAGGAATATTTCAGGCCGGCGACCTGCGGGAAGCGCCCGGCGCCGTCCTCGACCTGGCTGAGTCCGCTCTCGAGGCCAGCCACCAGGTCCTTGCCGGAAATCTGGAAGGTTGCCAGCGTGTTCTGGAACGGCAGCACGGTCAGCACCTCGCCCATGGTCACGGTGCCCTTGTCGATCGAGGCGCGCAGGCCGCCGCCATTGGAGATGACGATCTCGACACCCTGTCCCTTGACGCGGTCGAGGATGGCGTCGGAGACGAGGTTGCCCATCGCGCATTCGCGGGTGCGGCAGCTCTCGCGGCTGCCGTCGATGACGTCGGTGGTCTCGGCCACTTCCTTGTTTTTCAGCGCCTCGATCGGCGCGCCAAGCTCCTTGATGCGGGCGAGCACGGCCGGATCGGGCGTGATCGACTTGTCGAGATAGATGGGGTCGCCGCTGGCCGATTTGACGACGCCATTGTCATCGAACACCACCTTGAACTCGCCGAGATATTTCGAATAGGACGCCGCCTGCACGACCGGCACCTTGTAGCCGTCCGGGTTGTCGACCATCGTCGGGTAGGGGCCTTCAGCCTTGGGATCGGTGTTCGACAGCAGCGAATGGCTGTGGCCGCCGACGACGACATCGATGCCCGGGATCTTGGCAATGACGTCGCGCTCGCGTCTGTAGCCGATATGGGTCACGGCGATGATCTTGTTGACGCCCTCGCCTTTCAGCTTCTCGACCTCAGCGGTGATCGACTTGACGTCATCCTCGATGGCGACATTGGGGCCGGGGGAGGCGAGGTCCGGGGTGTCGTTGGTGATCGCGCCGATGACGCCGATCTTCTGACCGCCGACCTCGACGACAACAGACGGCTTGACGCGGTCGCCGAGCTTGGATTGCGCGTTGGCCTTCACATTGGCACCCAGCACCGGGAACTTGATCATGTCGAGGAACGGCGCCAGGGCGACTTCGCCGTCGTCGAATTCATGGTTGCCGAGCTCCATGGCGTCGAACTTCATCTGGTTGAGGAATTCGCCTTCGACCTTGCCCTTGTAGGTCGTGTAGAACAGCGAGCCCTGGAAATTGTCGCCGGCGCTGAGCAGCAGCACATTCTGGCCTTCCAGCTTCTTGCGCTCCTGGGCGATAGCGGTGATCAGCCGGCCCGCGCCGCCGATGCACTCGCCCTTGGTCTCCTCGTCCGCCGAGCAGGTCGATTCATATTTGTTGTTGCCCTCGATGCGGCTGTGCCAGTCGTTGATGTGCAGGATGTTCAGTGTGTAGTCGGCAAAGGATGCGCCGGCCGACAGGCCGAGGGCTGAGGCGGACAGGGCGGCAATGGCAGCAAGCTTCTTCATCTTCGTCTCCCGGAAAGCTGATCAGAGGCCTTTAACGCTCTTGCTTGACTGGAACATAACAGTCGGCGCTTTGACCCATGTTCCCATCGCGTTCCGGATGACGCAAGCGGAAATCCGGGAACCTTTGCCGGCATAAAAAAGGACGGCGGCCAACTGGCCGCCGTCCTCAGGCAAGCGAATGCTCGCTGGTTCAGACGCGCCGGGTCAGCACGAAATTCTGGCCGCTGGAGCTGGTGCAGTTGAGCTGGCTTGTCGACACCATCAGGCAGTTGAAGCTGACCGCCGTCTGGCGGATCAGCGACGTGCCGTTGATCTGCACCGACGTGGCGCCGGTCATCGTGTAGCTGCCATCGGCGAGCTTCTGGCCGGTGTCGGTGGCGACGGTCGTGAAGGTGCCGCCGGCGAAGGTCGAAAGGCCGGTGCCCTTGGCGTCGATCCAGGAGCCTTCAACGCCTTTCGGCGACGCCGCCATTGGCGGCTCATCAGGGCCGCTGGTCGCACAGGCAGCGAGCACTGCCGCAATGGCCCCCGCCAAACTCATAGAAAGAACTTTGCGCGCAATAGTCATGTGAAAATCCTCTCCTCTCGCATCGGCCGAAAAATCGGAATCGATTTTCGGAAAGCACGATGCGCGCATCCAAGTTTCCAGAGCGTACGCCGTGCCTTCAAACGGGCACGTGTCGCTCTCGTCCGCATCCCTTCAATCGCCCGATTTCCGGGCGATTGCAAGGCAATGGGGCCTATGGAACGCACCGCTATCGAACGAGGATGTTGCGGAATTGCCACGGGTCGTCCCGGTCGAGGTCTTCCGGGAACAGACCGGGGCGGTTATCGAGCGGCGTCCAGTCGGTGTAGTGGCCCTTGACCGGTCCGAGATACTGGGACTGCACGTCCAGGCAGCGCTTGTAATCCATCTCGTCGGCCTCGACGATGCCAGCCTCGGGATTCTCCAGCGCCCAGACCATGCCCGAGAGCACCGCCGAGGTGACCTGCATGCCGGTGGCGTTCTGGTAGGGCGCCAGTTTGCGTGCCTCGGCCAGCGACAGCTGCGAGCCGTACCAGTAGGCGTTCTTGTCGTGGCCATAGAGCAGCACGCCGAGCTCGTCGACACCGTCGACCAGCTCGTTCTCGTCGAGCACGTGGTGCACGGGCTGAGGCTTGCCGGCGGCGCCGAACATCTCGTCCAGCGACAGCACCGCGTCATTGCAGGGATGATAGGCATAGTGGCAGGTCGGGCGGTACTGAACCTTGCCCTTCTTGGAGCGCACGGTGAAGAAGTCGGCGATCGAGATCGCCTCGTTGTGCGTGACCAGGAAGCCGTACTGCGGCCCTGGCGTCGGGCACCATGAGCGCACGCGCGTGTTGGCGCCGGGTTGCTCCAGGTAGATCGCGGCCTTCGAACCATGCTTGTGCTTCTTGGCGTTCTTCGGCATCCATTTCTCATGCGTGCCCCAGCCGAGTTCGGCGGGCTGCAGACCCTCGGAGATGAAGCCCTCGACCGACCATGTGTTCCAGAACACATCCATCGGCTTCGGCTTCTTGGCGCGCTGGGTGTCACGTTCGGCGATGTGGATGCCCTTGACGCCGGCCTTCTTCATCAGCTTGGCCCAGCCCTCGCGGTCGTCCTGCGTCGGCTCTGAAAACTCGAGGCCGAGATCGGTGGCGAGATTGACCAGCGCCTGCTTGACGAACCACGAGACCATGCCGGGGTTGGCGCCGCAGGTGGAGACAGCCGTTGGGCCGCCGGGCTTGTCGTGCTTTTCCTTGAGCAGCGATTCGCGCAGCGCGTAGTTGGTGCGGCTGGCGTTGTCGGCCTTGGCGTCGAAATAGAAACCGAGCCATGGTTCGACGACGGTGTCGATGTAGAGCACGCCGAGCTTGCGGCAGAGCCGCATCAGGTCCACCGAACCGGTATCGACCGACAGGTTGATGCAAAAGCCCTGGCCGCCGCCCTTGGTCAGCAGCGGCGTCAAGAGGTTCTTGTAGTTCTTCTCGGTCACCGCTTCCTGCATGAAGGTGATGCCGCGCTCGTCGAGCAGCTTGCGGTCGGTGTCGCGCGGGTCGATGACCGTCATGCGCGACGTGTCGAACTTGAAATGGCGTTCGATCATCGGCAGCGTTCCCCGGCCGATCGAACCAAAGCCGATCATCACGACAGGGCCGGTGATTTCACCGTAAACGGGCCAGTTTTCAGTCGCCATTTTATCGAACACTCCTTCAAAACCCAGGAAACCGGGAAAAACGCACACAAAACCGGGCATCTTTGCCCGGCGGCCATGCGCTACATCACAGATCATTGTCACAAACCAGCGAAAAGCGCCAACCAGCGACTAGCCGTCATTGGCCATGTGGTTAAAGACCACGATCAGCCGATCGCGGTCCGCGGTCAGGCCCTTGTAGTCGAGCTGTGCGAGATCGAGTGCTTCGAGCTGGGCGGCGAAAGACACCGCCAGCTTCGCCCGATCCGGGTGCCGGGCGAGCACGGCGAGAGGGTCTAGATGGATGCGGATGGTGAACAGGATATCGCGTGTAACCGGCAGTTTTCGCAGGGTTTGCCGTTCGACGCGGATGAAGGCGTGGGCGTCGATGTCGCCGTCGGGAAAGCGCGACGGCCGGTTGGTGGCGCGGTCGATGCGCTGCAGGTCGGAGAGCGGGTGGTAGAGCGCGTCGCCGGACTGGATCGACCAGTTGTAGCGCTCGACGGCCTGGCCCTGCAGCCCATCGAACATGCGGTTGATGAGTTCCGCCGGGCGGGTGCCTGGGCCGAAGCCCGGCACCGGGGCGTGGATGTCCTGCAACGGCTTGCCGAACTTTTCCAGGAGCGACCAGGATGAGGGAAAGCACAGCGAGCCGGCAACGAGCCGCCAGCCATTGTCGCTGCGACGCATCAGGACCAGGTCTTCCTGGACGAGCAGCGAGGCGGCGACAAGCGGTGCATCCTCGAAACCGGAAGGGAGCCTGGGATTGTTCTCGGCGCCCATGACCTCCAGGTCCGCGCCGGTGCGTCGATAGGTGTCGGGAAACCTCTCCAGCAGGTAAGGGCCGAGCAATTCGAGCACCTCCCGTTGCGCATCTCGGGTACCGTCCTCCTCGACGAAAACGCGCTCGGGGATTTCGGCATAGAGCCGGCGCTTTTCGGCGAGATACGGCAGCAGATGATCATCGACCTCGATCCAGTCCGCCGGATCGAGCGGCTTCAGCCCGATGCTGAAGAGTTTCGATGAGCCGTCATAGGGTGTGTGGGTGGGCAGCGCCTTGGCCAAGCTCATGCTTCCTTGAAATGCTCGAGGCCGGCGGCGGTCATCCTCGCCAGGAATTCGGTGACATCATAGTCGGCCGCGCCTGCCTTGGCGAAAGGGTCGGCGGCCAGCCTGGCGTCGAGCACCTCGCGCGGACATTGCGCGATGATGATGCCGCCAGTCCTCGGCTTCTTCGCCCCGGAGGCAACGAAGATGCCGTCCGCATAGCAGGCCTTCAGCCATTCGACATGCGCGGCCTGCAAGCGGTCGATCTCGGTCAGCGGCACCTTGTAGTTCAGCGAGACGACGAACATCGTTATGGACCCTCTCAGGCAAGTTTGGCCGGAATCAGTCCGCGCAGCGAATTGCCGACGAACAGCGCCCTGGCGGATTTCAAATCGTCCAAGCTGTAGATCGCTTCACGGGCGCGGCCTTCGTCCAGAAGCTCCGCGCGCAATACGCCAGGCAGCAGGCCGCAGTCGAGCCGGGGCGTCGCCAGCATGCCGTCCCCAAGATCGGCAAAGACGTTGGTGATGGTGCCTTCACAGATTTCGCCACGCTCGTTGGCCAGGATCACCTCGTCGGCCTGGGTGATAAGATATTCAGCGCGGGCATGCGTGTAGAGCTGCCGCCGGCTGGTCTTGTGGCGCAGCAGCGTATCGTGCGAATCGAGCCTCGTTCGCGCCAGCCGCAGCGTCCAGACCTTGTCGGCGGCGAGCGGTTCGTAGGGTTGTGCCGAGGTGATCACCTCGCCGTCGCGCGACAGGACGAGGCGGGTGCGCAGGGCAATGCCGGACCCGCTGACCGCGCTGCTCAGGGCCTCGCCGACCTTGCCCGGATCATAGCGGAAGCCGAGTTCCGCCGCCGAGCCATAAAGGCGGGCGAGATGGCGATCGAAGCGCCGGAAGCCCGAGCATGGTTCCCAGCGCATGGTCTCGATCAGCTGGAAATCGGCGGTGTTCCCGTCGCGAAGCGCGCTTTCAGCAGACACTCCTGATACTCCTCCTGCGCCGTCGAATCGAAGACCACGCCGCCTCCGACATTGTAGATGGCCTCGCCGCCGGAAAAGAGCGAGATGGTGCGGATCGCCACGGAAAAGCGCATCGTGCCGCCGGGCGCGATCCAGCCGATAGCGCCGCAATAGACATCGCGCGGTGTTCCCTCCAAATCGTGCAGGATTTCCATGGCACGGATTTTTGGCGCGCCGGTGATCGAGCCACAAGGAAACAGCGCCGCGAAGATCTGGCGGATGGAGAGACCCGGCAGCAATTTGGCCCTGACATCGCTCACCATCTGGTGGACCGTCGGATAGGTTTCGATGCGGAACAGCGCCGGGACGTCGAGTGTGCCGACCTCGCTGATCAGCGAAATATCGTTGCGCAGGAGATCGACGATCATGCGGTTTTCGGCCTGGTTCTTCTCGTCATTGCGCAGGAAGATCTTCTGCCGTTCGTCCTCGGCCTTGGTGGCGCCGCGCGGCGCCGTGCCCTTCATCGGATGCGTCTCGATCATGCCCCCGGCGTCGATCTCGAAAAAGAGTTCGGGCGAACGCGACAGCACGATGGGCTCACCAAGCGCGATCAGCGCGCCATATTTCACCGGCTGGCGCTCGGTCAGCGCATCGAAGGCGGCCAGCGGGTTATCAGACCATTGCGCATGTATCGGAAAGGTCAAATTGCCCTGGTAGCAATCGCCCTGCCTGATGTGCTGGTGCAGCCGCGAGAACCGCTTCTCATAGTCCTTGGGCGACCACGTCGCGCGGGCGTCGAAGATCGGACCATTGGTCGCCACGATATTGCGCAGCGGCACCGTCTCTTCGACCGGCGCATTGAAAACTCCAAAGCACACGAGTGGAGCGCGGCGCCCGTCCGGCAGCAAGGGAACGAGTTTTGGCTCGAGCAGATACCCCGCCTCATAGGAGAAATAGCCGGCAAGCCATTTGCCGGCATCGTGCGCGGCTTGCGCTGCTTCCAGCGCCGGCAGGAAATCCTTTGCCTCATGCGCCACGATGACATCGGCCGGCCGGTCGAAAACGAGCTGGCGCGCGGTTTCGTCGTTGCGGAAAATGGCGGCGGGCAGGGACATGGGCACCGGATGCTGCGGTCAATGAAGCCGTCGACCGCTCTATATGGGGGGCCGCTCGCGCGCAATCGAGGGAACGGCACGCTGCCACTCAAAGCCGACCTTTGGGCCGACCTTTGGGCCGACCTGCAGGCTACCTCCGCATCGATATTGCCGGCCAAAAAAACGACGGCGCCCAGGGCACCGCCGTTTGCAACAATATTGCCTCTGCCGCTCAGGTGTTGCTGGCCGTTCCAGCTGTCGGAAACTGCTTGGCGAATTCCTTTTCGTTGCCGGCGGCGAGCAGCTTGGCCTGCTCGATCCAGCGCTCGCGTGCGATACGGCCGTCAAAATTCATCACGTCCTCGATCCGCTTGACATCGGCGGCTGTCCAGCCGGCGATCTGGGCGAAGCTGGTGACGCCTTGCGCCTTGAGCAGCTTCTCGTTGACTGGCCCAATGCCAATCAGCCGGCGCAGATTGTCGGGCTTGCCGGATGCTGGCTTGGCCGGCGCCGGTGCAGCTTTCTTGGCCGCTGCGGGCTTGCTCGTCGCGGGTTTGGCTGGAGCCGAGGCTTTGGCGGTGGCGGGTTTCGCCACCGGCTTGGCAGGGACCGCCTTCGCTGCGGCCGGTTTGGCCGGCGCGGGTTTTGCGGCGGCGGATTTGGCCGTCGCGGAAGTCGACATCAGGGCTGCGGACGCTTGGCCCGCCGGCTTTGCCGCGCTGCTCCCGGCAGTGGGCGTTGCCTGCGCGTCGCGCAGCCGGCGCTCGAGGTCGGCGCGGGTCTTGCCGCATGCATCGAGTTCACCGGTCAGCCGGTCGCTGTCGGCACGCAGCCTGTCGCGCTCGCTGCGTGTGCGATCGACGTCGCCACGCAAGCTGTCGAGTTCACCGCGCAGGCGTCCCCAGAGGAACCAGCCCACCAGCACGCCTACCAGGAACGCCAGGAGCATGTAGAAAAAAGTGCCCATTGTCTCTCTCCAGTCAGATCCGTCTGCCGCGGCATGGGTCCATGACCTCGGCGAAGGATTACTCGATGGTGGTTCCGCGGTTCGCAGAACAGCCGGCTTCGGTGGAGCTGTCGGCGATCGGCTTTTGCTTGCCCATGGCCAACGGCCGTTGTCGCGTTCGCCTGAGCGCCACGGCCGGCTGAGATTTTTCCTCGCCGATCCGCATGCGCTCCGGCTGAGCTTGGAGCGAAGGCTATCATAGAGCTTATGGAAAGCTATCGGAAAACTTCGGCGGAGAGTACTTCAAGAACAGATATTTAGGGCGATAGTACAGCTATGCCAACATGCATTCCGGCTAAACTGTTCGGCGACGCCTGCGGGACGTGTTTCAAGCGTCGAGCGCTTCCAGCTCGTCGATCAGGCCACTGATGACGCCAAGCCCGATCTGCCAGAAGGCGGGATCGGTGGCATCCAGGCCGAAGGGCGCCAGAAGCTCGGAATGATGCTTGGTACCGCCGGCGCGCAGCATCTCGAAATACTTGTCCTGGAAACCGCGCTCGGCGTTCTGGTAGACCGCGTAGAGCGAGTTCACCAGGCAGTCGCCGAAAGCATAGGCGTAGACGTAGAAGGGCGAATGGATGAAGTGCGGAATGTAGGTCCAGAACACCTCGTAGCCTTCGCGCAGCTTGATCGCGGGACCCAGGCTTTCGGCCTGCACTTCGAGCCAGAACTGGCCGAGCCTGTCGGAGGTCAGCTCGCCGTTCTTGCGTTCGGCATGCACCTTGCGCTCGAATTCATAGAAGGCGATCTGGCGCACGACCGTGTTGATCATGTCCTCGACCTTCTGGGCGAGCATGGCCTTGCGCTCGCGCCTGTCGGTGGTCTGGTCGAGCAACGAGCGGAAGGTCAGCATCTCGCCGAAGACGGACGCCGTCTCGGCCAGCGTCAGTGGCGTCGAGGCCATCAGCGCGCCCTGGCCGCTGGCCAGCACCTGATGCACGCCGTGGCCAAGTTCGTGCGCCAGCGTCATCACATCGCGCGGCTTGCCCATGTAATTGAGCAGCACATAGGGATGCGCCGACGGCACGGTCGGATGCGCGAAGGCGCCGGGCGACTTGCCTGGACGCACCGGCGCGTCGATCCAGTTGCGGTCGAAAAAGGTTCGCGCGATCTCCGCCATGTCGGGCGAAAAGCGCTGATAGGCGGACAGCACGGTGTTCCTGGCCTCATCCCAGCCGATGATCGCCTGGGGCGTATCCGGCAACGGCGCGTTGCGGTCCCAGTGGTTCATCACATCCATGCCGAGCCAGCGCGCCTTCATCGCGTAGTAGCGATGCGACAGGCGCGGATAGGCATCGCGCACGGCGGACGCCAGTGCATCCACCACGCTGCGCTCGACGCGGTTGGCGAGATGGCGTGAATCGGCGATGTCCTCGAAACCGCGCCAGCGGTCGGATATTTCCTTGTCCTTGGCCAGCGTGTTGGTGATCAGCGTGAAGGTGCGCAAATTCTTGCGAAAGGTCGTGGCCAGCGCCTCGGACGCCCGTCGGCGCACCTCGCCATCGGCGTCCTGCAGGCGGTTCAGCGCCGGCTCCAGCGTCAACTCCTCGCCGTCGATGTCGAAGCGAAGGTCGGTCATCGTCTCATCGAACAGGCGGTTCCAGGCGCCGCGCCCGGTGATCGATTTTTCGTGGAAGAGCTGCTCGACACGGTCCTCGAGCTGGTAGGGCTTGTCCTTGCGCAGATCGAGCACCCACGGTCTGTAATGGCCGAACGCGGGATCGCCGGCGAGCGCGCTTTCGATGGCGGCATCGTCGATCAGGTTGAGTTCGAGCGCGAAGAACAGAAGGTGCGCGCTGGCGTCGGTCATCTTCTCCTGGATGTCGCCATAGAGCTTGGCGCGCTGCGGGTCGGCGGTGTTGCCGGCATAAACCAGTCCCGCATAGGAGACGATGCGGCCGATCAGTTCCTCCAGGGCCTCGTAGGCGACAAGCGCCTCGCCCAGCCTGCCGGCGCTGCCGCGCTCGGCCTCGGCGGCCAGCGTGCCCTTCCAGCGGCTCTCGAAGCTGATTGCATTGGTGGCCGCCTTGGCGATATCGCGCTTCAGTTCCGGCGCGTCCATGCCGGCATAGAGGTCGGCAAGATTCCATTCCGGCAGGTCGCCAAGCTCGGCCGCGCCCTGGCCGGACGCTGGCGCTGCAAGCTGCCGAGCAGAAACCATGTGCCCAGAAACTATGGGCCCAGAAACCATGTGCATTGCCGACACCTTCCGTGGCCAAGATTCAAGGGGAAACGAGAAGCCGGTCAAATCCTAAGGAATTCATTCACCGGGTTTTTTGAAACCTTATTTAGAACCCTGTGCCAAGATGGTCCACAGGGCAGAATTCCTCGGGCGGGCAGTCATATCAGTCATGACAGGTTCCATACTCATAGTCGATGATGATCCCGTGCAGCGCCGGCTGCTCGAAGCGGCGGTGACGCGGTTCGGTTATAGTGCCATCGTCGTCGACGGCGGCGCAGCCGCTCTCGATATGCTCGACGGGCCCAGCGCCCGCGAGGTTTCGGTGGTCATCCTCGACCTGGTCATGCCCGGTCTCGACGGAATCGGCGTGCTGAAGGCGATGCGCGAGCGTGACATAAATGTCCCGACCATCGTGCAGACCGCTCAGGGCGGCATCGAGACCGTGGTCTCGGCGATGCGCCACGGCGCCTTCGATTTCGTCGTCAAGCCGGCGTCTCCCGACAGGCTGCAGGCGTCGATCGGCAACGCGCTCAAGGTCGAGGCCGTCGAGGGCGAGGTCAAACGCACGTCGCGCCGACGCAACGGCCTTCTGACCTTCAAGGACATGATCACGCACAGCCCGGCCATGGACAGGGTGATCCGCCTCGGCCAGAAAGCGGCGGCATCCAACATCCCGATCCTGATTGAGGGCGAGTCCGGCGTCGGCAAGGAGCTGGTGGCGCGCGCCATCCAGGGCAGCGGCGACCGCCGCTCGAAACCCTTCGTCACCGTCAATTGCGGCGCCATTCCCGACAATCTGGTCGAATCGATCCTGTTCGGCCACGAGAAGGGTTCGTTCACCGGGGCCACCGACAAGCACACCGGAAAATTCGTCGAAGCGCATTCGGGAACCCTGTTTCTCGACGAGATCGGCGACCTGCCGCTCGACGTCCAGGTCAAGCTGTTGCGCGCCGTGCAGGACGGCGAGGTCGACCCGGTTGGCGGACGCTCGACCGTCAGGGTCGACATCCGGCTGATTTCGGCGACGCACCGCAACCTCCTGCAGCAGGTCAAGGACGGCAAGTTCCGCGAAGATCTGTTCTACCGGCTGAACGTCTACCCGATCTTCGTGCCGCCGCTGCGCGACCGCCGCGACGACATTCCCTATCTGGTCACCCATTTCATGGACAAGGTCGCGCCGGCCGACCCGCGTCATCGCCTGCAAGGCATTTCGGCCGCGGCGCTTGCCGTGCTGCAGGCCTATGACTGGCCTGGAAACATCCGGCAGCTCGAAAATGCCGTCTTCCGGGCCTCGGTGCTTTGCGAAGGCGATGTGCTGACCACGGAGGACTTCCCGCAGATCCGGGCGCAGGTGGAAGGCACTGTCAATCTCGACACCGACGGTGGTGCGCTGTCGCCATCCCTGCCTTTGGATGGGCGCGAAGAAGAAGCCTTGCCCGGCGAGGGAAGCCCGGCAACCGAACCCGATCCGCCGGCCAGGCTGCAGCCCCGCTTCGGCACGTTGCGGGCGCTCGACGAACGCGGCAATGTGCGTGCGCTGGCCGATGTCGAACTCGAGATGATCAAGCTCGCCATCGATCACTACAACGGCCAGATGAGCGAAGTCGCCCGCCGACTCGGCATCGGCCGCTCGACGCTTTACCGCAAGCTCAAGGAATACGGCATCGACCCCGAAACCGGCCGCGTCGACCGGCTCGCTTCCTGAGGCACAAGGCCGGCGCCAGCTTGCAATGCCACAACAGCCCGTATACCGGGCCCTTGGTGGATTGTGGCGAGCCTATGGACAGCTCTGTTCACGCATTAAGGCTAACGGTAACAGATCGTGTTCCGGGCGAAGGCGGAAACATGATCTAAACCAGCGGTTTACCAAGAAACCCTGTGCACAATTTTTGACGGGATATCGCCACGGTGTTACCGCATTTCGGCTTCAATAAGCGATGATTAACCATTAGGATCGATATTCGGATGTGATAACGACACATCCGTTTGGGCAAATCCGGGGACAAACGGCAGCCTGCAAGGCCTTTTGATTTGAACAGAATCGAACGACACATAAACGGGCGGCATTATCACGTGAGCGTCTGGCCGAAGTGGCTGGCAGCGTTGATTGTCGCATTTGGTTTTGTTGCCGCGGCTGCGACCGGAGCCAGCGCCGAAACACGTTCGCTGAAGCTCTATCACCTCCACACCCACGAGAAGGCCGAGATCGTCTACAAGCGCAACGGCCGCTACGTCCCGGAGGGTCTCAGGAAGATCAACATCATTCTGCGCGACTGGCGTCGCAACGAGCCGACCAAGATGGATCCGCGTCTGCTCGATCTGGTCTGGGAAGCGTATCGGGAAGCTGGCGCCACGGACTACATCCAGGTCGTCTGTGGCTATCGCTCGCCGTCGACGAACTCGATGCTGCGCAGCCGCAGCCGAGGCGTCGCCGAGAAGAGCCAGCACATGCTCGGCAAGGCGATGGACTTCTACATTCCCGGCGTGCCGCTGAAGAAGCTGCGCAACATCGGTCTCAAGATGCAGGGCGGCGGTGTCGGCTACTATCCGTCCTCCGGTTCGCCGTTCGTCCATATGGATGTCGGCAATGTGCGCCACTGGCCCGGTATCAGCCGCCAGGAACTGGTCAGCCTGTTCCCCAATGGCAAGACGCTGCATGTGCCGAGCGACGGCAGGCCGCTGCCCGGCTTTGAGCAGGCGCTCGCCTCCTACAAGGCGCGCAAGGGTTCGGGCTCGCCGGCCATCGAGTTGGCCAGCGCCGGTGGCAGCGGCAAGAAATCAGGCGGGTTCCTGTCGGCCTTTTTTGGCGGCGGCGACGACGAGGCCGATGACAGCGCCGATGTCGAGACCGTTTCGGCAGCACCTCCACCCAAGGCGAGAAACCTGAAGCCGGCAGCGGCCGCCAAAGCCAGCGACCTCCCGGGCATCGCCATCGTGGCGCCGGAGAACGCGCAGCGCGCCGAAATTCCGCAGATTGCCGACGAGCAGGCTCCGGAGCCGGAACAGGACACGCCGGAGACGATCATCGCGGCATTGCCGGCACGCAGCATTCCGTTGCCTGATTTCGCACCGCGGCCGAAAGCCGATGTCGGCGCCCAGCCGCCTGAGAACGTTCCTTTTGCGATGGCGGATGCGACAGCCACCACCGAGCAGGCCGTGGCGACAGCACATGCGCCGGCGACCGTTCCTTTCGGCATGGCCGATGCGACGGCTTCGGCTGATCCGGCCCAAATTGCCGTCAACAACGTACCGCTGCCGACTTGGCGCCCCGAAACTTCGCTGCCGGCCGCTCTGGCTGCGCCGCCCAGCAAGGATGTGCTGATGGCGCTGGCCGATACGGCTGAGCACGGCAAGACCGCCACCGATGCGTTCTCGGTGCTGCCGACGGCGCGCCCCGAGATGGCCAGGCCGGACGCTGTCAAGGCCGTGCTCGACGAGGCCAATGCCCAGGTCGGCGCGGCCGACGAATATCAGATTGCTTCCTTGTCCGAGTCCGAGCCGCGTTCGGCGTTCAACGATCCGTCGGGCACTGATGCCGCATCGCCGCGCGACGCTGTCGTTGCCCGCCCGGCCGGCTCCGATCCGGCCGCCGCGATCGGCGCCGGCGTGAAGACGACCCGCAAGGAATCGAGGGCTACGGCCCGTGACCTGAAGCCAGGCCCCAAGGCGATGGTGGTTGCCGCAGCACCTCAGGCCGCCCGCTGGGCGCTGACCAGTGGTGAGAATGTCGCCGCTGTTTCAAGTTCCACGACGGCGCCGGGCTACGCCTACAATATCGTGCACACGCCGCCGAGCGAGGTCTACACGGCCGGCTTCCAGCCAGGCAACGATGTGGCCGATGCCAACCGCTTCACCGGCAACGCGGTCAAGTTCCTGTCGGTCGCACGCTTCCAGACGAAGTAACGGACCAATCAATCGACGAAGCCGCGCCGGGCAACCAGCGCGGCTTTTTGTTGCGCGGCGAGGCGCTGCCACACTGCGACGCAAGTCGGCCGGGTTATTTCATGTCGCGAGGCCTTATTTCGCGAGCTTGCTCGCCGCGCGCGCCAGGGCTTCGATCTCGTCCCATTTGCCAGCCTTGACCAAATCGTCCGGCGCCACCCAGGAGCCGCCGACGCAGACGACGTTGGGCAGGCTGAGATAATCGGCCGCGTTCTTGCCGGTGATGCCGCCGGTCGGGCAGAATTTCACATCGGCCAGCGGCGAGGCGAAGGCCTTCAACGAAGCGATGCCGCCCGACTGCTCGGCCGGGAAGAATTTCAAGAAACGCAAGCCGGCTTCCCGCGCCGCCATGATCTCGCCTGGCGTGATGGCGCCGGGCAGCAGCGGAACATCGCTGTCGGCGGCTGCCGCCAGAAGCTCGCGGGTGATGCCGGGGCTGACGATGAATCGCGAGCCTGCGCTCGCTGCCTCTTCGAACTGCCTGATATCGAGAATGGTGCCGGCGCCAACGACGGCTTCCTCGACCTCACCAGCCACCCGCCGGATCGCTTCCAGTGCATCGGCGGTCCTCAGCGTAATCTCGATTGCCGGCAGGCCGCCGCGTGCCAGGGCGCGTGCCAGCGGCACGGCGTCGGCGACATCGGAGATCTTCAGCACCGGGATGACCGGCTGGCCGTTGAGGAGCGACAGGAGGTTTTCGGTCTTGCTGGGCATCTGTCTCTCCGTATCCTAGTGCATGTCGCCCAAAAGTGACCCGGGTTTGGGAAACGACATGCATAAACAAAGACCTAAAGCGCATCGCATGAATTCGTTTCGGCGCGACGGGCTTTAGGACAATTCAACCGATTAGCAGACGGGTGTTTTTCTGTCCATGAAACGAAGCGTGTCGCGATGTCACGCGCAGTCGACGCTTGCCGGGATTCCGGCTCTGCCTTGAATCGGCTTGCGTGAGCGTTTAGTGGCTTCGGCAATGATATCACTTCTGCCCTTTCGCGTCGCCGCGCTCTACCAGTTTGCCCGGCTCGACGCCTTCGAGGAACTGCGCGCGCCGCTCGCTGCGTTCTGTTGTGGGCGCGGCATCAAGGGCACGCTGCTTCTGGCGCATGAAGGCATCAACGGCACCGTCGCCGGCAGTGAAACGGCGATTGCCGAACTGATCGAGTATCTCGAAGCCGTCGAAGGACTCGCCGGCCTCAAGGTCAAATACAGCGTAGCCGCGGAAATGCCGTTCCATCGCATGAAGGTGCGGCTGAAGCGCGAGATCGTCACCATGGGTGTCGCGGATATCGATCCGGCGACGAGCGCTGGCACCTATGTCGCGCCTGCCGACTGGAACGCGCTGATTTCCGAGCCCGATACGATCGTTATCGACACCCGCAATGCCTATGAGGTCTCGATCGGCACCTTCAAAGGCGCGGTCGACCCCGCCACCGCCAGCTTTCGCGAGTTCCCGGCCTGGGTGGAAGCGCATCGGGCGGAATTGGAAGGCCGCAAGGTCGCGATGTTCTGCACTGGCGGCATACGCTGCGAAAAGGCGACCGCCTACGTCAAATCGCTCGGCTTCGAGGACGTGTTCCACCTCAAGGGCGGCATCCTCAAATACCTCGAGGAGGTTCCGTCCGAACAGAGCCTGTGGCAAGGCGAGTGCTTCGTCTTCGACGAACGGGTTTCGGTGTCGCACGGCCTCGCCGAGGGCGAGGCGGAACTCTGCCGCGCCTGCCGCCATCCGCTGACGCCGAGCGACCTGACATCGCCCAGATTTGCCGCCGGTGTTTCGTGCCCGCATTGCTTCGATGCGCGTTCAAACGAGGACCGCCAGCGTTATGCCGAGCGTCAGCGGCAGGTCGAGCTTGCGCGGGCGCGGGGCAGGGATCCGCACATCGGATCTTAGGTTGGCGCTGTTATCGACAGCTCCGGCAAAGCGACGGTTTGTCATTGTAATGCAAGGGTTCGGGACCTACGTCTTCGACGTTCGAAACCTGCCCGTTCGGCCGGGCAAATCCTGGAGGCATTGAATGTTCGATCCCAAGAAGCTTCTCGACGATCTGCTCGGTTCGCAAATCCCCGGCACCAGCGGCACCGTTCGCGACAAGGCGGGTCAGGCTGTGCAGATGGCCAAGGACAATCCGCTGGCTGCCGGCGCGCTCGCTGCAGTGCTGCTCGGAACCGGTGCTGGCCGCCAGGTGACGGGCACCGCAGTGAAGCTCGGTGGATTGGCCGCGATCGGCGGCCTCGCCTACAAGGCCTACCAGAACTACAAGGCCGGCAATGCACCGGCCGAGGCGCCGGCCACCGAGCCGGAACTGCTGCCGCCGCCCAAGGACACCGCGTTCCACCCGTCGCAGGCACCGCAAGGCGAGGATGAATTCACCCTGACCCTGGTGCGGGCAATGATCTCGGCAGCAAAGGCCGACGGCCGTATCGACGATGACGAGCGCCAGAAGATCGCCGGCAAGTTGAGCCTTTCGGGAATTGGCTCCGATGCCGAAAAATTCCTGATGGCGGAGCTGGCGAGCCCGCTCGACCTCGATGCGCTGGTGGCCGGCGCAAAGACCGATGCGCAGAAGCTCGAACTCTACACCGCATCGCGCCTGACCATCGATCCCGACACACGCGCCGAGCGCGGCTACCTCGACCTGCTGGCCGGCCGGCTTGGCCTGCCGGATGCGCTGGTCGATCATGTCGAGGCGACGGTTTCGGCAGCCAAGGTGCCGGCCAAGGCCGGAACTTCACCCAATCCGCGCTGGTAGGCCAAAACGGCACAGGCGGCCTGTTTTGCGTTAACCTTTCGTTAACCCAGCAAGCGCATCATTCTAACCAGTCGGATCGGCTTTCCTCCTCCCAAGCCCGGTTCAGATCAGGGCGGTCGCCAATGACCGCCCTTTTTGTCGGCACGATCTGCTCGCCTGAGCATGATCTCCAGCAAAATCGGATCCCAATTTCGGATCATGCTTTGTGCTTCGGCTTGCCATCGCCGCCGTCATTTGCGATGCCTTTGCTTCTTGCGCAAACCCGGAAAATAGTGCGAGCGCGCGTCATTGCCGGAGGACAACAGCCATGATCGTAAAAAGAACCGCCATCGTCACCGGCGCCGGCACCGGCATCGGCAAGAGCGTCGCCACGGCGCTGCTCAAGGCCGGCTGGAACACGGTGTTCTGCGGGCGCCGCAAGTCGGTGCTGGATGCCGCGGTCGCCGAAGTTGGCCGCACCGATGCCAAGGCATTGGCGGTTGCCTGCGATATCAGCAGGCCCAGTGAGGTCGATGATCTGTTCGAGACGGTGGCGGCGGCCTTCGGCCGCGTCGACCTGCTCTTCAACAATGCCGGCATGGGCTACAAATCGACGCTGATCGACGAGATCCCGATCGAGGTGTGGAACGATATCGTCGGCGTCAATCTCACCGGTTCGTTCCTGTGCGCCCGCGCCGCCTTTGGCGCCATGCGCAAGCAGCGGCCGATGGGCGGCCGCATCATCAACAATGGCTCGGTGTCGGCCTACGCGCCGCGGCCAGGCTCGGTGCCTTATACCGCGACCAAGCATGCCATCACGGGGCTGACCAAGACGCTGGCGCTGGACGGAAGGCCCTATGACATTGCCTGCGGCCAGATCGACATAGGCAATGCACTGACCGACATGGCGCAGCCGATGACGGTCGGCGTGCCGCAGGCCAATGGCTTGATCGCCGCCGAGCCTGTGATGGACGTTCAGCGCGTTGCCGACGCCGTCGTCCACATGGCCAGCCTGCCGCCCGACGCCAACGTGCTGTTCATGACGGTGATGGCGACCAAGATGCCGTTTGTGGGACGTGGTTAGTTAGTTCCCGGCCAACGGCCCGCCGGGCAGGTAGAGCGCGACGGGACGGATCTCGTAGACGGCGGTTGGATTGACGCGGCGAAAGTCGCGCGCGATGGCGATCACATCGTCGCGCGTCGCGCAGTCGACGACATAGAGACCGAGAAGCTGTTCCTTGGTCTCGGCGAATGGCCCGTCAATGACGGTTCCCTCGCCTGGCCCGCGCAAGGTGAAGGCGGATTGTGTCGCCCCAAGCCGCGCCGAAGGTCCGAGGCTGCCGTCGGCGTAGAGCCCATCATGTATCTTGAGCAGTTCGGCCATCAGAGCGGCATCTTCCTGCGGCGTCAGTGCCTTGATCGCGTCTTCCACGTGATAGGCAAGGATTGCGTAGAACATCTGATGTCACCTCTGTCTTGTCGTGAACGGCCAAGGACGTTTCGGATGGCTCATTTCGCCAGGAACGCTCCGATCCGCTCCAGCGCGCGCAAAATGTTCTCCTCGGAATTGGCGTAGGAGAGCCTGATATAGCCTTCGCCGAGAATGCCGAAATCGGGGCCGCCGATCAGTGCCACGCCGGCCTCGTCGAGCAGCGCCGAGGCGAGCTTCTTTGCTTTCCAGCCGGTCTTCGAGACGTTTGGGAAGGCATAGAACGCGCCCTTGGGCGTGATGCAGGAAATGTTGGGCAGGGCGTTCAATCCCTCGACAACGATCTTCCGGCGGCGGTCGAAGGCACGCATCATCTTGTCGACGTCGTCCTGCGGGCCGTCGATGGCCGCGATGCAGGCAAACTGGCTCGGCGCGTTGACGCAGGACCAGCAATTGACCGCCAGCTTGCGCACCTTGTCGTAGAGATGGGCGCCCTTGTCGCCATTCGGCCAGATCGACCAGCCCATGCGCCAGCCGGTCATCGCCCAGGTCTTCGACCAGCCATTGAGCACGATCAGCCGGTCGCGGATCTCGGGAAAGCCAAGCAGGGAGCAATGCGTCTCGCCATCATAGGTCATGACGTCGTAGATCTCGTCGGAGAGGATGGCGACGTGCGGATGCGCCTCCAGCCCCTTGACCAGTTTCTCGATCTCGGCGCGCGGGGTGACGCCGCCGGTCGGGTTGGCCGGCGAGTTGAGGATCAACAGCCTGGTTTTCGAGGTGATCAGCGCCAGCGTCTCCTCGGCGGAGAAGGCAAAGCCGTTTTCCTCGCGCATCGGCACTGGAATAGGTGCTGCACCGGTGAACTCGATCATAGAGCGATAGATCGGAAAGCCGGGATCGGGATAGAGGATCTCGGCGCCAGGTTCGCCGAACATCAGGATCGCGGCGAACATGGTGGGCTTGCCGCCGGGCAGGATCATCACCGTCTCGGGCGACACCTCGACGCCAGTAGTGGTCAGCGTGCGCCGCACCACCGCCTCGCGCGTCGCCAACAGGCCATTGGCCGGCGTGTAGCCGTGGTGGCCGTCGCGCAGCGCCTTGATCGCCGCCTCGACGATGTGCTGCGGCGTCTTGAAGTCGGGCTGGCCGATGCCGAGATTGACGATGTCGCGGCCCTGTTGGGCAAGCGCTGTGGCCCTCGCGAGCACGGCAAAGGCGTTTTCTTCGCCGAGACGGTCGAAGGCCGAAATCGTGTGGAGCATTTTTCCCGTCCGTGTGGTTCTTGCTGTTGGGTCGCGTTTTTGTGAGCCTCGGGCCGCAAAAGTCAAACGGATTGGAGTTCTTGGTGTCGGAAAATCTCAAAGACTGGCAACCGCGCCCGCGGCCCGAGCGCAAGGTCATCGACGGCCGGTACGTCCAGCTTGAGCCGCTGAGTGCCGCAAAACACGGCGACGGTCTCTATGAAGCGTCCTCCGTATCCGATGTCGACGGCCGCTTCGCCTGGCTGCCCGACTATCCGCCGGAGACCCGTGCCGCCTTCCAGCCATGGCTGGACAAGGTCGAGGCCAGCGAGGATCCGCTGTTCTTCACCGTCATCGACAAGGCCAGCGGCAAGGTCGCCGGACGCCAGACGCTGATGCGCATCGATCCGGCCTACGGCGTCATCGAGATAGGCAACATCTATTGGGGGCCACTCATCTCGCGCAAGCCGGGAGCGACCGAAGCGCAGTTCCTGTTCATGAAATACATCTTCGACGAGCTTGGCTATCGCCGCTACGAATGGAAATGCAACAACCGCAACGAGCCATCGAAGCGGGCGGCAGAACGGTTCGGCTTCAAGTTCGAAGGCATTTTCCGCCAGCATCTCATCGTCAAGGGTGAAAACCGCGACACGGCATGGTATTCGATCATCGACAAGGAGTGGCCGGCCTTGCGCAAGGCCTATGAGGCGTGGCTCGATCCGGCCAATTTCGATGGCGACGGCCAGCAGAAGCGACGGCTCGAGGATTTTCGCGCGCAGTTTGGGGCGTGAGATCAGGCGCGTAACGGAGTTGCCATTGGCCCACACCCACGATCATAGCGGGCATGATCACATTGGGCACGATCATGGGCCCGGTCATGTACATGGTTCGACCGACAAGAAACGCGTGCTTATCGCGGCCTGCCTGACCGGCGGCTTCATGGTCGCCGAAGCGCTTGGCGGCATCCTCACCGGGTCGCTGGCGCTGCTGGCCGATGCCGGCCACATGCTCGCCGATGCGATCGCGCTCGGCCTTGCCTGGTATGCGTTTCATCTTGCGGGGCGTCCGGCGACCGTTCGCCTCACCTACGGCTTCGGCCGGATCAAGACGCTGGTGGCCTATACAAACGGCGTTGCCATCTTCGTCATCGCGCTGTGGATCGTCTACGAGGCCTGGGGGCGCCTGCAGGCGCCGGCACCGGTGCTTGGCGGGCCGATGCTGGTGGTGGCGATCCTCGGCCTGCTGGTCAATATCGGTTCGTTCTTCGTGCTGCATGGCGGCGATCGCGAGAACCTGAACATGCGCGGCGCCATCCTGCATGTGCTGGGCGACCTGCTCGGCTCGGCCGCGGCCATCGCTGCCGCGCTGGTCATCCTGGCGACAGGCTGGACGCCGATCGACCCGATCCTGTCGGTCCTGGTTGCGCTGCTGATCCTCTACACGGCATGGTCGCTGATGCGTGAAGCCGCCCATGTCCTGCTCGAGGGCGTGCCGCCAAGCCTCGATCGCGATCTCATCGCCAGGGATATCGAGGCGACGATCCAGGGCGTGCGCGAAGTGCATCACATGCATGTCTGGTCGCTCGACGGGACCAGCAACATGGCGACGCTGCATGCCTGCCTCGATGAGGGCGTCGATGCCTATCAGGCGGTCAGCGCCGTCAAGAAGCGGCTTGCCAGCGAGCACGGCATCAGCCATGCCACCGTGGAACCGGAATTCGGACAGTGCGCCGACGATAGCCACGGCCACGACCACCGGCATGAAGCGGCCGCGCATCACGACCACCATCACTAGGACCGATCGATTGGTCCTGCCTCAGGAGTTCCAAACCTTGAAAACCAGCTTGATGAACGCCCACTGCCCGGACGCGGCGTGATGGATCGCGACACCAGAAATGCGGCCATCGCAGCGGTGTGGATCATGCTTCTGTTCGGCATCGGCGCCTACTATCTGCCGACCGTAATGTTGGCTCTTGGCAGCCTTTCGACCGTGCTGGCCGGCGCCTTTGGCATCGTCTTCGTGCTGGCGTTCTTCTCGGTGTTCTGGCTGCGGGCCCGCAACCAGCGCAAAAACCAGGGTAAATAGGCAAGGGATTTTCGACATGCGCATTCTGATCACCGGCGCCGCGGGTATGGTCGGCCGCAAGCTCATCGCCCGGCTGGCCAAGGACGGCACGTTGCGCGGCGGCAAGATCATCGCGCTCGACCTGCACGATATCGTGCCGCCGCAGGCACCTAGCATGAACGGGGTCAGCATCACCCTCCACACCGGCGATCTTGCCGAGGCGGGTGCCACTGAACGCCTGGTCGCATCGCGCCCCGATATCGTCTTCCATCTCGCCGGCATCGTGTCGGGTGAGGCGGAGGCGAATTTCGAACTCGGCTACCGCGTCAATCTCGACGGCACGCGCGCGCTGTTCGATGCCATTCGCCTGGCGGGCTTTGCACCGCGCGTCGTCTTCACCTCGTCGATCGCGGTATTCGGCGCGCCGTTCCCGGATGTCATACCGGACGAATTCCATCCGACGCCGCTGACCTCCTACGGCACCCAGAAGCAGATGAGCGAAGCGCTGCTGGCCGACTATACCAGGCGCGGTTTCTTCGACGGCATCGGCATCAGGCTGCCGACCATCTGCGTGCGGCCAGGCAAGCCGAACAAAGCTGCGTCGGGCTTCTTCTCCGGCATCATCCGCGAGCCCTTGAGCGGCCACGAGGCGATCCTGCCGGTGCCGCGCTCCGTCGTGCACACCCACGCCAGCCCGCGTTCGGCGGTCAATTTCCTGATCCATGCGGCGGAGATCGATGGCGCCGCTGTCGGGCCGCGCCGCAATCTGACGATGCCCGGCGTAGCCGTCACCGTTGGCGAGCAGATCGAGGCGCTGGAACGCATCGCCGGGCCGAAGGTGGCAAGCCTGATCCGCGAGGAGCCGGACGAGACGATCTGGGCGATCGTCAAGGGCTGGCCGACCCGGTTCGAGGCGCGGCGGTCGAGGGAACTCGGCTTTGTCGCCGAAAAGAGTTTCGATGAGATCATCCGCGCTCACATCGAGGATGAACTCGGCGGCAAGATCGCGAGTTAAACCTGCAGCACTACGGTGGGGAAAATCACCCGCCTGATGCCAGGCTCGCCGACAAAAGCAACAGTCCGAACAGGAACACGAAGGCGGCGCCGCCGATCTCGACGATCGAGTGGATGCGGTTGCCCATGCGGCCGTCGCCGGCGAAATAGACCGCCCAGTTCTTGGCGGTCACCGCGAGTGTGGCCAGAGCCGAGACGGTGATCGCGGTGCCCAGCGACATCGCCAGCACCGACAGCAGGCCGCCGAGCCAGAGTCCGTTGAGCAGGGCAAAGCTGAGCACGATCAGCGCGCCGGAGCAGGGACGGATGCCAACCGCCGCCACCGCCGACCATGCCGTGCGCCAATCGAAGCGATCGCCCGACAGCAACGCCGGATCGGGTGCATGCGAATGGCCGCAGGTGTCGCAGACCTCGCCTGCCGCGTGATCGTGGTGCGCATGATCGTGTGCGCCGTGATCATGGCCGTGCGCACCATGGTCGTGATGATCGTGCGAATGGCTAGGCGCATGGTCGTGATCGTCATGCACCTGCAGCGCATGCGAATGGGCATGCGCCGAATGGCTGTGAGCGGCATGCGAATGACCGGCATGCGAATGGCCACCATGAGAATGTCCGGCGTGCGCTGCCGACAGGCTGTAGGGTGGGCCTTTGCCAAACAGGCGCAGGACGGCAGGGCCGAGCTTGCGCCACAGCAACCAGGCGCCAAACAGCGTGACGAAGACAAAGCTCATGATCTCCATGAACCAGGCCGCGTCTGTCATCGACACGGAGGTGCCGCGCAGGACGAAATAGGCGACCCCCATCACCGCGACCGCCGTGAGGCCCTGCAGCAGCGCCGAGACGAAGGACAACAGAATGCCGCGCCGCAGCGCCACTTCGTTGGCGACCATGTAGGACGAGATCACCGCCTTGCCGTGGCCCGGGCCGGCGGCGTGGAAGATGCCGTAGGCGAAGGACAGGCCGACGAGTATCCAAATCTTGCTGCCGTCCTGGCGCATCGCCTTCATTGCCGTTGCCAGCGCGCGATAGAATTCCTGCTGCCGCAGATTGATCCACATCAGGAGGTGGGCGAAGGGGCCGGTGGTGGGCGCCATGCCGTCATTGACGCCGATGCCGAGCGAACTCTGGGCATGGGCGGCGTTGGCAAAATGCATCATGGCGACAGTGAGGGCCAACAGGCCGAATGCCAAACGCAGGGACGGTTTCGTCACCGGCTTCATCCTTCTGGCTGACAGGTCAGTTCGAGCTTGGTGGCGAAGATCTTGCTCATGTCGGTGCCGGTCGGATCGTTGAAGAAGGCATCGGTGAGTGTCTTCTGGTTTTCCTTGATTGCCTCGTCCGGGTCCGGACGGATCACCTTGCTGGTGCAATTCGACGGCAGGCCTTCAACCGTGATGTTGGAATCTTCGGTGAAGTCGATCGCCGTGTAGAAGGTCGGATCGTAGACGCCGATATCGATCTTGCCGTTGAGCTTGATCGGCACCTTCGGCTCGGATTCGAACAGGATGATCAGCTGGTCGTTGTCGAAATTGGCCATCAGATGCGGCGGTGGCGTCATCGCCACGTCCTTGCCGTCGACTGTGACGAGCTGGAAGTAATTGAACTCGGCCAGCGAGGCATGGACGGTGTCGGCGACCTCCTTCAACTCCTTGTCGTCGAGCTTCAGGTCGGAGTTCTTGTCGAACTCCATCATCACCGTCGAGGAAAACAGATCGTCGAAGCGCCAGAGGTGACGCAGGGCTTTCACACTTTGGTGATCCGGGGAGAGGATCACATCGAGGCGGGCTTCGGCGAAGACGTGCGGGTGCACCTCAGCCGGTCCGGTGGCGGCGAATGTCGCCGCCAAGGCCGAAGCCAGCATGATAGCGTGCCGTTTCAGGTGCATTCTCGGTCGCGATTCCATTGGCCTCGGAGAGATGTCGAGAGTTATCAGAAAGGGGGCGAAATTGGGACCGGACGCGGCCGAAGTGGGTCAGGCAACCTCACGCGTCCTGAACCACTGCACCAGGAAGTCGACGAAAACGCGTACCTTGGCCGGCAGATAGCGGCGGTGCGGGTAGACGGCGAAGATGCCGCCGCCCGATAGGATGCGGTCATCCATCACCGCCACCAGCTGGCCGCTGGCGAGGTCGGGCGCGGCAATGAAATCCGGCAAGACGGTGAACCCCAATCCGGCCACGGCCGCGGCTCGCGCCGTCATCGGACTGTTGACCTCGACTGGACCCGACACCGAAACGCTCACCGGATCACCATTATCGCCCTTGAACGGCCAGTTGTTCAGGCCGCGGCCATTGGTGTCGACGATGCAGGGCATGCGGCTGAGATCCTGCGGCCGTGTCGGCATGCCATGCTTGGCTATCAGTTCCGGGGAGCCGCATAGCTTTATCGAAAACGGCGCCAGCCGCCTGGCGATCAGCGACGAGTTCTCCAGCCGCGAGATGCGCACCGCGAGGTCGAAGCCTTCCTCGACCAGATCGACGAAGCGGTCGTCGAGCTGGATGTCGAGCACGATGTCGGGATGCTGCTTGGCGAAATCGATCAGCGACTGGCCGATCGGTGCATCGGCGAAGGTGCGCGGCGCCGACAGCTTGATCCGGCCGCGCACGTCGCCGGAGGATTCGCGCACGGCGTCGGCCAGGCTGTCGACCTCGCGCACGATCTCCGAGGCGCGCCGGTAATAGGTGTGGCCGGCCTCGGTCATCGAGAACTGGCGCGTGGTGCGGTTGAGCAGCAGCGCACCGAGCTCGTCCTCCAGTTCGCGCACATATTTCGACAGCAATGCCTTGGAGCGGCCGATCTTGCGTGCCGCCGCCGAAAAGCCCTCGGCCTCGACCACGTCGATGAAGGCACGCATGCGGGTCAGTGTGTCCATGGTCAGGCCTTTCGTGCGGCGTCGAGAAGTTTCCGGCCGAGCCGTATCAGGGCAATGTCGCTGCCGGAAGGGCCAAGCAGCGACAGGCCGAACGGGGCGCCGGCGACCGAGCCGATGGGCAAGGTGATCTGTGGAAAGCCGGACAGGCCGGCCAGGCACAGAAGCTGGAGCGCCCGTTCGCGATAGGCCTGGAACTGCTCCGTCGTACTGTCCACGTATGGCGCCGGGCCCGGAACCGTAGGCAGGACAAGGAACCCGTCCTTGCCGAGCATGGCACTCAGTTCGCCGCGAAACGTCAGCCGGCGCGCCTTCTCGGCCTCCGCTGTCTTGTCGTCGACGGCACGGCCAAAGCCGAAGCGTTCTTCAACGCCGGGACCGAGGTGGCGCTCGCCACTGGTGATCCATTCGCCATGCACCGCCCAGGCCTCCCTGGCCTGCAGCCGGCGAAAGCACCAGTAGAGTTCATCGGGAGACGAGGTGAAGCGCACTGCCGGCGTCGCCGGCGTGCTGAAGACCGCACTCGCCAGCGCCTTCATTCCGGCATATTCGGCCAGCGCCGGGCGGGCGACCATCCCGTCCAGCCATTCCAGCGCCAACGGCCGGTCCAGTGTATGCTGGTGCGGGTCGCGGCCGAGCAGCAGCTTGCCGACGGTCTCATAGGTCTCGATGTCGTCGGCGAACCAGCCGAACGTGTCGAAGCTCGGCGCCAGCTTCATCGTGCCATCGAGCGAAATGCGCCCATGTGTGGTGCGCAGCCCGATCAGGCCGCAAAAGCTCGCTGGCGCGCGGATCGAGCCGCCGGTGTCGGAGCCGGTGGCGATCTCGGCCAGCCTGCCCGCCACCGCCGCCGCCGACCCTGATGACGAGCCGCCGGTGACGCGGTCGGGCGCTGCCGGGTTCACCGGAAACGAAAAATGCGCATTCTGGCCGAACAGCGCGAAGGCAAGCTCGTCGGTCTGGGTCTTGCCGACGAAGCGTGCACCGGCATCGAGAATCATCTGCACGGCCGGTGCCGTGCGCGAGGCGGCGTGGCTGTCAGTGAATTTCTGCAAGTTGCCGCAGCCGGTGCGGTAGCCGGCGACGTCGTAGATGTCCTTGACTGCCAGCCGCAGGCCGGCCAGCGGGCCCAGCTCGGCATGTGCGACCGGCATCTGGCGAAGATCGAGAAAGGCGTTGAGAGGGCCGTGCGTGCCTGTCATCGTTCGATATCCGGATACGGTTGCCGCAACATCGTTCGATGCCAGAAATTTTACAACCTGGGATACGATTTTTATTGATTGTGATGGCAACCAGCCATATATCGCGCTTGCCCAAAGTCGCACGTGCCTGTGGGTGTCCGCCGATCCTCGAATGGTGAGGGAAATCGGTAAGGTAACTGGAGCCAACCCCTCCAGTCGGTTTAGCGGCCAACCGCCAGACCGAGGACACCTTGAAGCAACGACGGTGCGGGCCTTTCTGGTTCTCTGCCGGTTGTCCAAAGACCGGGGTTACTGAAGAGGCACACCTTCATTGCCGGCAGTGCGGACGGGTCTCCCATCCAAGCCAAGGCAGACAAAGCGAACCGAGGCCGGGCAAGGCCAAGGTTCACCGCCGCGAGACGGCGCTTCATGGTTCCGGGGTCTCCACCGGCTGGTTCCATGGATTTCCGTCCCGCCTTTGTCCACCGCGTGTTCGCGAGGCTGACAGCCCGCGTCCGCAGCCTTATTGCGCGCCGAAAGGCGCTGATGGAGAGACCCGATGGCTACCCAGCGCATCCTTGACTTCCTCGCCACCCGACGCCCGTCCGGCCCCTGCCTCGTCGTCGACCTCGATGTCGTGCGCGACAATTTCCGCGCCTTCGAGAAGGCGCTGCCCGATTCGAAAATCTACTATGCGGTGAAAGCGAACCCGGCGCCGGAAATCCTGCGCCTGCTTGCTGCGATGGGCTCGTCCTTCGACACCGCTTCCGTTGCCGAAGTCGAGATGGCGATGGACGCCGGTGCGCCGGCGGACCGCATCTCCTTCGGCAACACCATCAAGAAGGAGCGTGACATCGCACGCGCCTATCAGCTCGGCATCCGCCTGTTCGCTGTCGATTGCGTCGAAGAGGTCGAGAAGATCGCCCGCGTCGCTCCCGGCGCGCGCGTGTTCTGCCGCGTGCTGACTGATGGCGAGGGCGCCGAGTGGCCGCTGTCGCGCAAGTTCGGCTGCGTGCCGGCGATGGCCGTCGACGTGCTGCGCCACGCCAAGGGGCTCGGCCTCGACGCCTATGGCGTGTCGTTCCATGTCGGCTCGCAGCAGACCGACCTGACCGCCTGGGACCGTGCGCTGGCCGACGCCAAGGTGGTGTTCGCGACGCTCGCCGAGGAAGGCATCGTCTTGAAGATGGTCAATATGGGCGGCGGTTTCCCGACGCGCTACCTGCGTGACGTGCCGGCCGCCCAAGCCTATGGCCAGGCGATCTTCTCGGCGTTGCGCAAGCATTTCGGCAATGCCATCCCGGAAACCATCATCGAGCCGGGCCGTGGCATGGTCGGCAATGCCGGCGTCATCAAGTCGGAAGTCGTGCTGATCTCGAAGAAGGCCGCCAACGACAATGTGCGCTGGGTGTTCCTCGACATCGGCAAGTTCGGCGGCCTGGCCGAGACGATGGACGAGGCGATCCGCTACCCGATAGTCACCCCGCATGACGGCACGGAGACCGCGCCCTGCGTGCTCGCCGGCCCGACCTGCGATTCGGCCGACGTGATGTACGAGAAGACGCCGTATCCGCTGCCTTTGTCGCTGACGATCGGCGACGAGGTGCTGATCGAAGGCACCGGCGCCTACACGACCACCTACTCGGCGGTCGCCTTCAACGGCTTCGAGCCTCTCCGATCCTACGTGATCTGACGGTTCGAGAGAACCGGTCAGATCATCCCAGGTGGGCGCCTGTCGTCCATCCGGGCTCGCCTGTGGAACAGATCTCCGCTCGCTAGGGATTGCGGAAATGGACATTGCAAATTTCATCGTTGATGGCGCCGCACACTGGCCGCTCTCCCCCCTCGAGGGGGAGATAGCCGCGAAGCGGCCAGAGGCGGTCGCCTCCGCTGCCGCGACTTCCCTTGCGCTGTCTGGGGCCGGCGCCTCACGCGCGGTGACCCCCTCTGTCGCCTTTGGCGACATCTCCCCCTCGAGGGGGGAGAGTGCCATCGCCATTGTTGCCGAAACCGCGACCGACGTTGCATCGCGCGAAGCGCTGCTCGATCGGGCCATGGGGCCGAAGCGCAAGACAAAATCGTCGGAAAAGCTGCGGCGTGGTCGCCGGCCTTCGGAAGGCCTGGCCTTCGTCATGCGCGATGCGTCGGGCGCCGTCGCCGGCACCGTGCGGCTGTGGGATGTGCGGTTGGGCGAGGGCGGCCCGGCAGCGCTGCTGCTTGGCCCGCTCGCCGTCGACCCGTCGCTCAAGAGTGCCGGCATCGGCTCGGCGCTGATGCGCCATGCCGTCGCCGAAGCGGCGCGGCTTGGCCACGCCGCGATCCTGCTAGTCGGCGATGCGCCTTATTACGGACGCTTCGGCTTCTCCGCCGCCAGGACCGGTTCGCTCGCCATGCCGGGGCCCTATGAGCGGCACCGCCTGCTGGCGCTGGAACTGGTAGAAGGCACGCTGGACGGCGTCGAAGGCACGCTGAAGGCGGCAGGGCGCAAGCTGAAGGCGCAGGAACTGAATTCGGCGGCCTGATGCCTCAAGCCGCCTGAAGCGGCGCGTCTTCATTCAAAACAATACGCCGCCCGTCGGGCGGCGTTTTGTTTGTCTGGAAGTGGTCAGCCAATCAACTGGCTGAGGGCCATGGCGACGGTCATGTCGCCTTCGACCTTTATCTTGCCGGTCATGAAGGCCATGGTCGGGTTCAGGTCGCCGGCGATCAGCGAATCCAGGTCGTCGAGCGAGAGCTTGATGGTGCAATCGGCGGGCGCGTCGGTGGTCGAAACGCTCGCACCGTCGATGACGATGACGCCGTCGCCGCCGGTGTCGAATTTCACGGAACGATCGAACCCGCTGCTTGCCACACGCGACTTGATCTTCTCGGCAATCTCCTGAACGCTCACGCTGTTCTCCTTGTCTGGTTGCATCTGTCTCGCAACGGCGCTTCGATCCAGCCGAAGCCCATGCCGCGGTTTCGCGATCATGGTCGCTGCCGCATATAGCTTTGGGTTGACGTTTACGTCAACGCGGATTCCGGTGGCTGGTTCCTGCCCTCGCGGCAGGTGAGGCCCCGATGTGATCGGGGCCTATGAGCAGGGCAACTCAGTGTTCCTTGAACGCCTTGGTCATTTCCGCCGCGGTCTCGCTTTTCTTGCGGCGCAGCCAGTTGTCGCGGATTTCGTCCTTCGACAGGAAATTGACCTGATCGATCAGAACCTCATGCACCAAAGGGGTGCCGACACGCGTGTTGACGGTATCGCGGATCGCGGCGCGGAAGGCATCGAGATCAATCGTCGCCTCCTTGGTGAAGTCGATCTGCGGATTGGAATAGAGGTAGGAATAGACCTGGTCGGTGATCAGCGCTTCCGCCGGAATGGACAGCTTCTTTATCTGCTCGGGTTCGACCGTGTAGACGAGCTTGGTCAGGAAATAGCCGCCGATCTGCGAATCGCGGATCAGCGGCACCGAAATGATGTCGGTCTTGACGTAGTCGAGGCCACCCAGCATCGGCTTCGGCGTTTCGCCGACGCCACGCTCGCCGGCCGCCTGGAACGAATAGAACACGGCGCCCAGCGTGGCGGCGCAGATCCAGACGGCGATGGCGATGACCTTGATCATCGGGTCCTGTCATTCCCTTGCGATGGCGCCATGACGCTGCCCTGTTGCCTGAGCAGCATCGCTGATGTGTCCTTTGTGCTCGGCATCATGCCTTTGCCCAGCCGAATTCGCCGGCCGAATAGGTGCCGTCGGTTTCCGCGCGTTGGATGGCGTGCCGCAGCAGGCTGGCGACTTCATTGACAGCGCTGAGATGCGCCAGGATCGCCGCCTCGTTTTTCGCCAGCTTCTGGCGCAGCCGGATCAGGCCGTCGCGGTGCTGTTCGAGGAATTCGGCTTCGCTGCCGCCCTTCATGGCGCGGGTCAGCTCGTAGAGATAGCGGCTCTTGCGGGCGTTCGATGCCTTGAGATCGTAGTTGGTGGCGTTGCGGATGCCGGCCGTCTCTTCCTCGACCACTTCCTCGATACGGCCGATGATGGCGGCGAGGTTGCCAGGCCGCGCGAACGGGATCGGCGCTTCCGACGCGGTCGTGCGTGCTGGCAGGTTGGCGGTGAATTCCGAAAAGTCGGCCATGAGAAATCCCGGTCTGGTTAGATTGAACTCGGATACGCACTATCGCTTGGTAAGCATGATCCTCCCCAGAACCGGTTTCCGGTTCCGGGGCATGCTCTAGATCTTGACGTCTGTCTTGACGGTGGTCTCGTCACCGGTGATCGATCGCGCCGCCCTGCGCTGCAATTCGTGGACCAGCGAGGTCGACAGGCTGTTCTGTTGATCGATCTCGGTCTTTTCCGGCCCGCCCGAAACCGGACCCACCGGCACGATGCGCTTGCCCTCGACATAGTGGTCGGCGAGCATCGACTTGGCGATGCCGATGCCGCCGCGTTCGGCCATCACGTCGGCCACGCGCTCGGCAAGCTGCGATTTCCACATGTCGCCGGCCAGGCCCTTGCCGTAGACGCCTTCGGTGTCCTTGGGCAGCATGTTCTGGATGAAGGTCTGCAGCACCATCGCCTCGAACTTCTTGAATTTCTTGGCGGGATCGGTTGCGGCGGCTGCCTTGTCGGCAGTGGCGCGCGACAGGATCGAGCCGGCATCGACCGAAGCGGCGCTGTCGACCGAAAACGCGCCCGCAGCACTACCGGCCCGCTTCGTCAGCGCGGCACGGGCGGCCTCGATGTCCGTCGGGTCGACGGCTCGAGCCACATCCATAACGATGTCGCTGGGTGGAGAAATCGCCAAGAAAGTCCGCCTTTTGTCGGTTTTCCTTAGCCAGACCATGCCTCAACAAGCTTGTGGCAGGCTTGCCAAGCGGCAGGCTTGATCTGGTTTCTCCGGATCCCGGTCGCGTAGCCAGGTTCCACTAGGAAGCAGGAAGGCCAGCCCTCGACAGCATTTCAAGGAATCTCGCGTGATGATGATCCTTCACATAGCGCGGCACAAAGCCGGGGCAGACATTACCCAGGTTGAGATGCGGAAGTTGTGACAGGCAATGATGGATGGCCCGCGAGGCCTCTTCGTTGTTTCCGGTTGCCGACGCGGCAGCAGCCCAGTACAGGGCGCCGCGAACGAATCCAGGCTTTGTCCTGACCACCCTGCGCGCGACTTCGAGGGCGCGCCGATCGTCTCCGCCGGCGAACAGTGCGACAACCAGGCCATGGTGACGCCAGAAGTCGATGACGTCATGCGTTCCGAGCCGGATTGCCTCGTTGGCCTCACGCGCTGCTTCGCTGACCTGTCCGCGCAACGCAAAGAGCATCGAAATGTCGCCATGGCCTGTCGGATAGCTCGGGTTGAGGCTGATCGCATGTTGGCACTCGGCGATCGCCTCGTCGATGCGACCGGAACTTTCGAGAGCGAATGACAGGATGCAGCGGGCAATTTCGTCGTCAGGCACTGCCCGTACCGCTGCTTCCGCAAGCTCGACCGCACGCTCGATCTGCCCCGGCTCCCGGGGCAGCGAGCCAAACGCCACGCCCATGGAAATTACGATCGAGAGCGTTCGCTTAGCACGAGCGTTGTCGGGACCTATCGCGACAGCCTTCTCGGCAAGCTCTATCCCGACCAACAGCGAATCCCGGGTCATTTCAAAATATTTCATGAGAGCTTCGTTCACCAACCTGCGCACTTCCGGGGGGCCAGGCGGGCTCTTGTCGCGGACTTTCCAGTTGGTCAGTTGAAGGTCGAGGATCACGGCCAGAACAACAGACTGTGCGATCCTGTCCTGGAATTCGAGCGCGTTCTCGGAGTGGCCGTCGAACTTCTGGGCCCAGACGTTATGGCCGCCGGCGGCATCGACAAGCTGGATGTTCACCCTCAACCCATTGCCGGATCTCTGGACGCTGCCGCTGAGCACATATTGCGCCCGGAGCATTCCCGGGATTTTGGTTTCTTCGGCAGGGCCGTTCTTCTCCACGGGTGGAAATGCGGAAAGCACGATATAGTCGGCGACCTCGGAGAGGGCCGTGGTGATGTCCTGGACCAGTCCCTTGGCGAAAAAATCGTCGCCCTGCTTTCCAGTCAGATTGATGAAGTCGGCAACGCTGATCGATGGGTGCCCGAGGCGCTGGCTGGCTGGAACCGTATTTGCCGACTGCACATTTGAGGCCGTGGCGACGGCAGACAGCACGGATTGCCAAAGCGCTCGCGTCTGCGGGCCGACGTCGACGCCGAGATCCTTCTTCAGCATGCTTCTACAGGCCTCGTATGTCCTAATCGCCCTGTCGTGTTGACCACATGCGAGTAGCAATTCCATCTTGAGCCGGTAGGATTCTTCCCGCGTCGGCTCCATGGCCAGAACACGATCGACCAGGATGACTCCGGTTTCCGCGTCGACGAGGCGGGCCAATTTTTCGAAGGCCTCAAGTGCGCGGCTCAGCAGCCTGTCGCGTTCGGATGCGACCCAGTCATCGAACCCACTGCTTCCCAGATAAAGCCCGTCGAGGAATGGCCCGGTGTAGTTCGCCAGAGCCTTTTCGAGTTCCTGCACGGAACGGGCCGAGAGGCCTGCTTCGAATTCCTCCACGTCAACTCGAACCGCGTCTGGCGCGAGGCCGATTAGGTCCCCGCGGGAATGGATAAGATCCACACCTGCGCGCGACAGATCCCGACGCAGGACACTGAGCGTTTGCCGCAGGCTGTTGCGCGAGTGTTCGCTATCGCTGTCACCCCAAAATAGATCAGCCAGTCTCTCCCGTGTCGCCACCATGCCTGGACACCGGGCCAGATAGGCAACGATCGCAGGACCTCTTTTCCCTGTCAGCCGGAGCGGATCTGCCGATCCATTTTCGATCCGGAAACCACCGAAGAGTGAGATTATATTGGCGCCGCTGCCCTCATTTTGCATTTGCTCTTCCAGCCTGACGAAATTCTAACTCAAAACTAACGCTTCGGAACTGTAGCGCCCCCCACTCAAGCGCTGTCGTGACGCAAGGTCAATTAGCCTTCGCTGAATTAGGGCCAACCGAGTCAGCAACAGGCTTTGGCTCGAGGGGGTGGCGGGTGTCCAAGACTAGAGCCAATTTGCTGCTGCTGTTTGCAGCCGCTTTGTGGGGTCTCGGCAATGTCGCGCAAAAGACGGTGCTTTTTCATCTCGACCCGCTGAGTGCCGTCGGCCTGCGCTGCCTGATCGGTGGGCTGCTTGTGCTACCTTTCGTCTTGACCGAAAGGCGACCACCCGCCGGGCCGGGCTATCTTTCCAGCCTGGCCAGGGTGGGCGTTCTGTTTGCCATCTCCATCACGCTTCAGCAGCTTTGCTATCTCGGCGCCACGGTCACGAATGCAAGCTTCCTGGTGAGCACGGCAACGGTGATGACACCAATGGCCGCCTGGCTGCTCATCGGCGAACGTCCGACAGCGAGCCTCACCGCTGCCGCCGGGCTGACCGTGGTCGGTGCCATGCTCTTGTCCGGCGGGATCGCCGGTCTCAGCAGCGGCGATCTCACCGCCATCCTGTCGGCTGCCTGCTATGCGCTCTGGATGGTCGAGCTTGGCCGGCACATGCAGACCCATGCGCGGCCGTTCACCGCCGCAGCGACACAGTTCCTCGGCGCCGCCGCTTTTGCCCTGCCGTTCGGGGCACTGCAAGGCAACCTGTCGCTGGCCGCTGCACTTGCGGCCGGCCCGGAACTCGCAGTCCTCGGCGTGTTCTCCACCGCAATCGCATTCGGCATGCAGATTGCCGCCCAGCGCTTCACCCCGGCCAGTCATGCCGCCGTGATCGTCAGTGCCGAAAGCGTCTTCGGGGCGTTGGGCGCGGCGATCTTCCTCGGCGAACGGAACTCACCCGCGGGCGCACTGGGTGCCGCGATCATTCTCGGTGCGATCCTGTCCGTCGCAATGTCGAACCGAACGCCGCAGGCACGCACGCCCTCGCTGGCCGGTCCGATTCCCTTCGACGCGGTGCCTGCCTTTGCGGCTGTGCCAGCAGCCTGGGCGGGAATCGTCCCGCCCTCAATTCAGGTCCAGTGGAGGAATGGGATGACCCTTGCCGGTGAAGCGAATTTGGTCCCAACCCGACCGCCGCCCGGCATGGCGCCGACGGCTTCGATCGACCCGCCAGCGGTCGCCGTGTCGATGGCGACCGGACGTGTCGCGAGGCCGCTGCGATGACCGCGCGGGCGGAGATGGAGAATAACATGTTGGGAAGTGTGCATCAGGACGCAGCGGCCTCCTTTCGCGGGCAGGTGCGTGCGACACGCAGGGGCATTCCGACACCGCCGACAGAGCGATCGACCGGAGGGGCGGCAAAGCGTGCCAGCTCATTCTTGATGCTGGCGGGGACACTTGCAGCTTCGATGTTTTGGGGACTGCAGGCACACGCAGCCGAGGTTGATGTTGCCGTTGTATTCGCTGTCGACTTCTCGTCCTCGATCGATCCAGAGATTGCCGATCTACAGCGCGAGGGTCATGCCGCGGCGCTCACTTCGCCAGAGATCATCGCGGCCATTACACGGAACTACGTTGGCTGCATCAGTGTGGCCTACTTTGAATGGTCGAGTCCCGGGCACACACGCATTGTGCTGCCGTGGACAAGCATCTGCGGGCTGGAGGATGCCAGAGCGGCCGCGTCGGTGATCAGCAAGAAAGGCGATACCGGCTTCACCCGCAGAGGGCGAAGAGGAACATCCGTTTCCTCCGCCATCGACGTTGGAAGTCTGCTGCTCGACCAGTTTCCCGGAAAGGCGGCCAAGAAAGTAATCGACATCTCTTCCAATGGTGAGAACAACGATGGGCTTCCTGTTCAGCCGAGCAGGCTGAACGCCATTGCCAAGGGGTATACGATCAACGCGATCGCCATTCCAACGCAAGATGAGAATCCCGATCAACCGTTGGCATCCTATTTTGCCAAATCGGTCATTGGCGGTTCGCAAGCCTTCGTCATAACGCCGAAGGGGCCAAACGACTACGCCATGGCCCTTCGCCGCAAGCTGGTCACTGAAGTAAGCATGGACGTCGGCCGACAATTCCCGCAACAGGCGGATGGGCGCTTTTCGCAACCGTAATTCCGGACATTGAGAGGATTGGCTCGATGAATTTGGGGCCACATCCATAACGATGTCGCTGGGTGGAGAAATCGCCAAGAAAGTCCGCCTTTTGTCGGCTTTCCTTAGCCAGACAATGCCTCAACAAGCTTGTGGCAGGCTTGCGCGGGAGAGAGGCGGGGATGCGGTGTGTGGATCGGGTGTGTGATACGCGCCACGAGGGCAGATTTCCTACCGTCGCCTTTGGGCCGTATACAGTCGGTCCGGTTCGGTACGAACTCAGCGATAAGCCGCCTCAAAGATTCTCAATCCCGACGCGCTCGACCAGGGACCGATCATGAACGCAGCGGCCAAATTGGCGTGGGGTCAGTCCGATTACCTCTCGGAAGCGGGCGGAAAAGTGGCTTTGGCTGCCAAAGCCGCAGGCATGTGCCACCTCGGACAACGGAGTCTTGCCTGCTGCTAGAAGCCGCTTGGCACGCTCGGTACGTCTCCGCAATACGTAGCGATAGGGGCCAAAGCCCGTCGAGCGTTTGAAGGCGCGGGCGAAGTGATAGGGGCTCAGACCGGCCACGGCAGCCAGGTCCTCAATCGTCAGGTCCTGCTCCAGATGGGCTTCGACATACTCCTGCAACCGCCGCAGAACGACTGGCGCCAAGCCCCCACGGATGAAGAGCGCTCTCGGTGGGCGTTCGCTGCAGCGGACCGCGAGATAGGTGGTCAGCATTTCGCCAGCCTGCGTTACGGCGATGCGGTCAGCCGGCTCCTCCCACGACAGCGGCAGCACCATCGAGCGGATAATGTTTTCGAGTGACGGGTCGCGTTGGAGGCCCTCTTCGCGCAGCCTTATCAGGCTGGGGTCGGCATCGAGCGTCTCCACCACCCGGGCTTCAAACACCGGCGTCGGGATGTAGAAGTGGAGCAGCCGGCCTTTCCCGGCAGCCTCCCATGCGGTCGGTGCGCCCGCCGGCACAACCCAGAGGCTGCTTTCGCCATGGATGGGGTCGTAGCTGCGTCCGCGCAGCCGGCGAAAGCCCGCACCCTCGGCGACCCAAAAACTGAGCGTATGGTGATTGGCCGGGTTGTAGCGGTAATGCCCGCGTCCCTCCCGCTCCCAGAGCGCGGCTGCCAAGCCCTCCCCGAAGCGTGCCGAGGCCCGCAAAGGAACACCCGACTGCTGCAACTGGTTGAAGATGGCGTAGTCCTGCAATCGCAACATGCCAATCAGGTAAACAAAATCTGCCGACCATCAAGACCGCTGTCCATTCCGCAGCAAGATCAGAACAAAACCCGGAGCTTTTGGGCTGACAGCGCCGCAGTGCCTGCGCTATGCGTCGACTGGCGGAGGGCTTCGCAAAGCGAGGCAAGAACATGCGGTTACTTGACGACGCAATTGCTATGCTTGGCGCCGAAGCTGAAGACCGCCGACGAACTGGCCGGCGGGCCGCAAACCTTCGAGGAACTCGGACGGATGGCTGGAAATGGGAGGCTGAAATGCCTCGCGCGGAAACTCGCGTCGATCACTCGTCGAGAGTGCGACTGCTTGGACTGAAAACCACAGCGACTGCAATTGCAGCTCTCAGGACTTGGCAACGGACCGTCTCAAGACGGCGGACGATCGCGAATTTGACCGCCGATCAGTTGAGAGACATCGGTCATGCCGAGGCCCCCGCGCCTGTGCTTGAAGTCAAGGCAGGTCTGATCACGAACCTGATATCGGCAAGGTAGACGCGGTGTTCGAACGCACTCTGAAAGGGAGATGATCATGGTCAGTCAGCTTTCGCGGACAGCACGTCCGGCCAACCATGCAAACGTCCAGCCGAATGCCACCACGCCGGAGCTTCCTTCCGCCGTCCCGCTGATGGCGCTTTCGACCGGTTTCTGGGCCTTCAAGACTCTGACCGCAGCACACGAGCTGGACCTCTTCAGCAGTCTTGCGGGCAGCGGCGGCACCACGGTTGCAGAGCTGGTGGAAGTGCTCGGCCTGCATCCACGCCCGGCCGAGATGCTGTTGACCGGCTGCGCTGCACTCGGGCTTCTGGAGAAAACGGACGGCCGCTATCGCAATACGCCGTTAAGCGAAGCCTATCTCGTGCGCGGGAAGCCGTATTACTTCGGCGGCTTCGTGCAGATGGCCGACAAGCGGCTCTACGCGGGCTGGGGAAGGCTTACAGAGGCGCTGCACACGAACCGGCCGACCACATGGGACCCGGCGGTGCAATCCTCGATCTTCGACGGCGAGGATCCGGTGATGCTGGCACTCTTCTGGGAGGCGATGCATTCGCTTTCTACGATGACCGCGCGCAAACTCGGCGAAGCCGTGGACCTCAGTCGTTTCCGCCACCTTCTCGACATCGGCGGCGGATCGGGCGCGTACGACATCGAGCTTTGCAAGCAATATGGAGCGCTTCGCGCGACCGTGTTCGATCTGCCACATGTGGCCGCGATCGCCGCGGGAAAGATTGCCGAGGCCGGCTTGACCAACCGGATCGAGACCACAGGCGGCAGCTTCTTCGAGCAGCTTCCCGGGGATCACGACGTGCATCTCCTGTCGATGATCCTGCACGACTGGGACGAGGCGAAGGACCGCGCCCTGCTCCGCCGGTCCTTCAAGGCTTTGCCGAGCGGCGGCGCGGTCGTCATCAGCGAGCTCCTCGTCAATGACGAAAAGACCGGGCCGGCGTCGGCCGCGCTGATGAGCCTCAACATGCTGATCGAGACGGAAGGGCGAAACTATACGCCGGCCGAATATTCGGCGTGGCTCGAGGAAGCCGGATTCCGGCAAATCGAGACGGTCTGGTTCGACGCACCCGCCGCGAACGGCGCCGTGATCGGCCGCAAGCCCTAGAGCCACGGACGGAGGAAAGCATGAGCATTCACGACTTCGGATCTGCCGCGGCGCGCGTGGCGTCGCAGGCGGCCAGGCGGGTGTTGCCCGCAGCGTTCACGGCGCTGGTGGCGGCGATCGGATCGTCGCCTGCCGGCGCGGCCGACCGCGAGCTGGTCGAACGGGGGAAATACCTGGTGACCATCGGGAACTGCACCGATTGCCACACGCCGGGACATTTCCTCGGCAAGCCGGACATGACGCGTCACCTCGGAGGCTCCGAGGTCGGCTTCGAGATCCCGGGGCTCGGGGTCTTCTACGGCCCCAACCTCACGTCCGACGAGGCGACGGGTCTCGGGCGCTGGAGCGAGCGTGATATCGTCACGGCAATCCGGACAGGCAAGCGCCCCGACGGACGCACGCTCGCTCCGATCATGCCGTGGGCTGCATTCGCGGAACTCACCGATTCTGACGCCAAGGCGATCGCGGCTTATCTCAAGAGCCTGCCGCCGGCGAGCAACAAGGTCCCTGGACCGTTCGCCCCGGGCGAGGCGCCGACTTCGTTCGTGATGAAGATCGTGCCGCCAGCGAAGCAATAGGGCGCATTGCAGAGCGGCGCCCCATCTCTTTACGCCCTTTACGGCCCACGACTCGCGCGGAGTCGCCCCGGACGATTGCGCCAGTGCATTGCCATCGGCAGCTCGGGGGCCGAAAGCGAACAGACGGCTTCTGGCATCATGCGCGCTTCACCTCGGAGTGTCTGCTTCGAGTCATAAGCAAACTCCCCAACTACTCCTCGCCCCGCTTCTGCGCGATCAGGTCCAGCCGCTCGCGGTCGGAGCGTTCGCGCTCATCGCGGTTGCGCACGTCCTTGTAGGCGCGTTCGACCATGTTGGTGCGCGCGGTCGCGGCGGCGATGAGGCTGGCTTCTTGCTTAGCGCTTGCCAGGTTCGCCTCCTGGCGCACGACCGCCTGGGCAATGCGGCGGTGGTACAGATCGGGGAACAGGCCGGAAAGCGAATCGGCCTGGTCGAAATGTCCGACCAGATCGCGGGCTTCGACCTCGGCAGCGCTGGCTGCCGCAAGGAAGGTGGCGTGACGGGTTTCGTGCAGCGCCTTCAGCTGCTCCTGCACCTTGACCAGTTTCCTGAGGCGGTCCTTGCGCGTGCTCATTTCTATCTCGCCAACGTCAGGTCGACAAAGCCGTCGACGAACAAAGACAGCATGGTGCCGATGGCAAAGTAGAAGATGATCATGCCGCCGGCGATGATGAAGGGCTGGGAGATGAAATAGATCGGGATCTGCGGGGTCAGCTTGTTGACGAAGCCGATCGTCAGATTGACGAGAATGGCATAGGCGACGAACGGGCTGCCGAGGCGGATGACCAGGAAGAACGTGTCCGACACCGTGTCGGTGACATCGACCAGTGCGGCCTGGGGGTTGAAGAAGATGTTGACCGGCGCGACGGTGTAGGAGGAAACCAGCGCGCGCACGATCTCGTGGTCGAAGTCGAACACGAACAGCATCAGCAGCGCCGAGAACGAGATGATGGCGGCAAGGGCGGCCTGGGGTTCGGGCTCTTCGATTGCCGGTCCGCCGGTACCGCCATAGCCGATCAGCATGGCGATGGCCGAGCCCATGAAGCGAAGGGCTTCCATGTAGAGCCTGGTCATGGCGCCGATCAGGCCGCCGACCAGAAGTTCCGAGATGATCATCGGCACCAGGATCTGCGGGCGCGGGTCGACGAACGGAAATATCTTGTCCCACAAGAAGGCGAGCAGGCCACCGGTGGCGGCGACCGCCACGAACAGCCTGACCTGCACCGGAATGCGGGCGCTGGACAGGCCCGGCATCAGCATGAAGCAGGCGCCGATGCGGCAGAAGGCGAGGAATGCCGCGATGACGACGCCTTGCGAAAGTACGCTCACGATATGGTTCCGAGCACCCTGATCTCGACGCCCTTGGCGATTTCGACGTGGCTGAGCACCGGCAGCGTGGTGAACAGCCGCTCGATGATCATGCGCACATAGGGGCGGGCATCGGGCGCGGTGACCAGCACGAAACGCTCGCCGGCTTCGAGAAATTTCTTGATCGCCTTGGTCGCGTCCTGGCCGAACTCTTCCAACTGGCGCGGGTCGATGTCGAACTCGCGCACCTCGCCCTTGGCGTCGCGCTTGAGGCTCTGGTGAAAGGCGAGGTCCCAGCGGTTGCCGAGGCGCAGCACCTTCAGCACGCCGCCCTCGGAGAGGTCGCCACAGATCTGCTGGGCCATGCGGATGCGGACATGCTCGACGATCTGCTCGGTGCGGCGCACATGCGGCGCGATCTCGGCGATCGCCTCGATGATCAGGTGCAAATTGCGGATCGAGACGCGCTCGGCGAGCAGCAGCTTCAGCACCGCCTGCAGGCCGGGATAGGAGATGTGCGTGGTGCAGATCTCGTCGGCGAGCTTGCGATATTCCTGGTCCTGCCGTTCGAGCAGCGCCTTCATGTCCTTGTAGGACAGAAGCTGCGGCAGGTTGTTGCGGATGACCTCGGAGAGATGGGTGAGCAGCACCGACATGTTGTCGGCGAAGGTGTAGTTCTCGCGCTTCAGATCCTCGGCGAAGGCTTCGACCACCGAATAGGCGCGCATGCCGAAGGCCGGCTCGCGGATTTCCTCGCCTGGTATTTCGGGGACGTCGCGGTTGCCGAGCAGCACCATGATCTCGCCGACGCGCATCTGATATTCGGCGACCACGGTGCCGTGCACCTTGATCTGGTAGCTCTTCGGCGGGATGGCGAAATCGTCGGCGACACGCACTTCCGGTACGACGAAGCCATATTGGGTGGCGAATTTCTTGCGCATCTTCCCCATGCGGAAAACCAGTTCCTGATGCGACGTCAGCAGCCTTGTCGACAGCTGCTTGCCGATCAAAAGTTCGATCTCGGCGGTGGCGAGCGAGGCCTTGACCGAGTTCTTCTCCTCCTCGACCTTGGTCGCCTTTTCCTGATCCTTGATCGCCTCGGCTTCGGCGAGGACGCGGTTAGCGCGCATCGGGATGATGTAGCCGAGGCCGGCCATGCCGGCGGCGAGCGCAAAGAACGGGAACAGCGGCAGGCCGGGCATCAGGCCCAGCAGCACCAGTAGCGATGCCGCCACGTACAGCGCGCGCGGGTGGGCGCCGAGTTGGCCGAACACCGCCTGGTTGGTCGAGCCGCGGGTACCGCCCTTGGACACGAGCAGACCGGCGGCGAGCGACACGATCAGCGCCGGGATCTGGGTGACGAGACCGTCGCCGACCGACAGCTTGATGAACACGTCGGCGGCTTCGCCCATGCCCATGCCGTGCCTGATGTAGCCGATGGCGATGCCGCCAATGATGTTGATGGCGGTGATGATGAGGCCGGCGATGGCATCGCCGCGGACGAATTTCGAGGCGCCGTCCATCGAGCCGAAGAAGGAGGACTCTTCCTCCAGCTCGCGACGGCGCAGCTGTGCGGTCTTGTCGTCGATCATGCCGGCAGAGAGGTCGGCGTCGATCGACATCTGCTTGCCGGGAATGGCGTCGAGGGTGAAGCGGGCGCCGACCTCGGCGATACGGGTGGCGCCCTTGGTGATGACGATGAAGTTCACTACGATCAGGATCATGAAGACGATGAGGCCGATGACGAAGTCGCTGGCCATCACCAGCTTGGAGAAGCCGGCGATGACATAGCCGGCGGCGTGCGTGCCCTCATTGCCATGCGACAGGATCATGCGCGTGGTGGCTATGTTGAGCGACAGCCTGAGCATGGTGGCGATCAGCAGCACGGTCGGGAACGACGAGAAATCGAGCGGCCGCTGGATCCACAATGCCACCATCAGGATCAGCACCGAAAGTGCGATCGAGAAGGCGAGGCCAATGTCGATGAGAAAGGCCGGGATCGGCAGGAACAGCACGGCCAGAATGATGACGATGCCGATGGCGAAGAAGACGTCGCGGCCGTTCTTGGCCACCGCACCGGGCTGAATGCTTTCGCTGATCGCCATGTCGTCCCCAAAATTGCAAGCCTGCCGAGCGCGCGACAGCCCTGTGAGGGTAGCCCGCCAAGCTTGCGCGAGGGTGGGAGACTGGCTAGTTCAAACGATCATGCGCGGGCAGCCGTGCGGGCCGGCTTCGCAAAGAAAGGGAAAACCCATGCTTCTGATCATCGGCACCATTCGCCTGCCGCCAAACAAATTGGAGGAAGCGAAGCCCGCCATGGAACGCATGGTTTCCGGCAGCCGCGCGGAACCCGGTTGTATCGAATATTCCTACGCGCAGGATGTCTTCGATGCCGGACTCATCCGGGTCACAGAAGTCTGGAGCGACAGGGCAGCGCTGGACGCGCATTTCCGCTCGCCGCACATTGCGGACTGGCGTGCGAGCTGGCCGGCACTTGGCATAGGCCAGCGCAACCTCGTGCTCTATGAAGCCGGCGAGCCGATGCCGACCTGATTGGCCTGCCATAATGGCACCTCCTCTGTCGCCATTGTGGTTGCCTTGCCGTACCGCCGGGCGTATCAGGCGGGCTTTCCACTGCCTTTTGTGATATCGGCGAGCCGCCCCGGTGCTTTCCAGAAACCACAGCGAAGTCTACGCCCGCCGGCTGCGCGCGGTGCTGATCAGGTCGCTGCCGCTGCTCGAGGCGCGCGGCATAGCGGTCGTCATCCTGGCCGGAATCGTCGGGGTGATGGCGGGCATCCTGGTCACGGCGATGAGCCAGATCGTGCAGGACCTGCACGGGCTGTTGTTCGGCGTCCAGCCCGGCGGCCGGCTTTCCGGCATGTTCTCGCTCGCCAATCCGATGCAGGCGCTGGTGCCGGCCATCGGCGGCATCCTGCTCGGGTTGACGGTGATCTGGCTCCGGATACGGAAATTCCGCACGCCGATCGACCCGATCGAAGCCAACGCGCTCTATGGCGGGCGCATGTCGCTGACCGACACCTTCATCATCGCCGGCCAGACGATGATCTCCAGCGGCTTTGGCGCCTCGGTCGGGCTGGAGGCCGGCTACACGCAGGTCGGGTCCGGCCTGGCATCGCGGCTGGCGCGCTTCCTCAGGCTGCGCCGCAACGATGTCCGCATCCTGGTCGGCTGTGGTGCGGCCGGCGCCATAGCGGCCGCTTTCGATGCACCGCTGACCGGCGCCTTCTACGGCTTCGAACTGATTATCGGCATCTATTCGGTCGCCAATGTCGCGCCGGTCATGACAGCCGCGATCTCAGCCTCGCTGGCCGCCGAGATGTTCGGCGGCGTGCCGTTTCCGCTCGAGCTTTCGGGCCTGCCGGCGCTCACCGCCAGCCAGTACGTGCCGTTCCTGCTGCTTGGCCTGCTCGGCGGGGCCGTCGCGATCGCTATCATGCATCTGGTAACGCTTATCGAACGCGGCTTTGCCAGGCTGTCGATCGATGCGTCGCTGCGCCCCGTCATCGGCGGCGTCATCGTCGGCTTGTTGGGGCTGATCACGCCGCAGGTCCTGTCCAGCGGCCACGGCGCGCTGCATCGCGAATTCTCGATGAACTACGGGCTGGCCGTCGTGGCCAGCGTCTTCGTGCTCAAGCTGGCGGCATCGGCGGTCTCGCTGGGTTCGGGCTTTCGCGGCGGATTGTTCTTTGCCTCGCTGTTCCTCGGCGCGCTGCTCGGCAAGGCGTTTGCGGATGTGATGGTTGTCGTCTCGCCGGCAACCGGCATCGACCCCGCCGTCGCCGCCGTCGTCGGCATGACGTCGCTCGCCGTCGGCGTCGTCGGCGGCCCGCTGACGATGACCTTCCTGGCGCTGGAATCGACCCGCGACCTGACGCTGACCGGTGTCGTGCTGGCGGCCTCGATCATGTCGGCCATCCTGGTGCGCGAAACCTTTGGCTATTCGTTCTCGACATGGCGCTTCCATCTGCGTGGCGAGACCATTCGCAGCGCCCATGATGTCGGCTGGATGCGCAGCCTCACCGTCGGCTCGATGATGCGTAAGGACATCAAGACGATTTATGCCTCGACGACGCTGGCGGCTTTCCGCAAGGAAGTGCCGCTTGGCTCGGCCCAGCGCGTCATCGCCGTCGACGCGGGCGATCACTATGTCGGCGTGCTGATCGTGGCCGAACTGCACAGCGATCTCTCCGATGGCGAGGTACCGGTGCGCGATCTTGCCAAGTACAAGGACGCGGTGCTGGTGCCGAGCATGAACGTGCAGGCCGCCGCCGAAACCTTCCAGCGCGCGGGCGCCGAAGAACTCGCCGTGGTCGAGGATTTCACCGACCACATCGTGCTGGGGCTGTTGACCGAAGGCCATCTGATGCGGCGCTATGCCGAGGAACTCGACAAGGCACGCAGGGATCTATCGGGCGAGGGGTAGGTTGCGGATTTGATAACCTTGCTAAGACCGCATTGGTGTTCGGAAATTTGGACCCACTCGGTCAGGTGACCGCTGGACTAGTAGTTCCTTGGGCCCGGCCTCCACTGTCGCAAGCAAGCAAAATGAGTCCAAAGGCAATCCATTGATGCGAACACTATCGCCGCCGTTGCGCTCGTATCGCTAATCCTGAAACCAGACATGCTTTTCATTTTTCTGGGGATGAATACTGTTCTTTTGTGGACTCTGCTGGGGGACAATTTGTAGGGTCAATAGTCACTGACGGGGATTGATTGCTGGTGCCACGCCCATGTGATCGTGACGCAGGGTTTCATTGGGGGGAAATTTGGCCAACGAATTCGATGATTTTATCGAGGAGTACGATGATCTCGCTAGCCTAGCTAGCCGCGCTAGGTATCAAGATTTTGCCTCAGCGCTACGCCGATGGTTTAACGTGCTGCATAACGCGCCAGAACCCTTGCGCTCGCGACTTGATTGGCTTCAAAATCTCTTTCCAATGGCCCGGGTCGACAAGGAGGTTCTGGTAGAGCCAAGTGGAATGGTCGGGTCGGGAAGGATGTCTTGGCCGGATGATACGGAAGCCCGATTGTCGGGGCAATTGAACTTGTTTCGAAGCTTCTCTTCGCAGGAAGATGCGGGATGGCGATTTGCACATAACTATTTCTACGCCAGCTCGAACAACATAAATGCCGTCCTTCGTGAGATGACAGAACATCTATTCGACCCAATGGTCGATGACCTGCGCCGTTATTTGCGACGCAACAAAGATAGGCCGATTGAAGAATCCATTCGGCCAATTCCTGCTTCGGATCGGATCGTCGGTATCAACCACAATGCCCCAGAATACTCTACCCTGATAACAGGATTGGAAGGCTTGGAGGAACAGCTTCGGGGAAGCAATGATATCGATCCTGGCATTCGCGAAAGGTCCGTTGCGGAGCTAAGCTCGGTAAAATCGCTTCTGGAGCCCGATACAATACGGCTTGAGCTAGCACGTAATTTCGTTGTCGGCGTATTTGTCTATCTGCTTGCAGTGCTCGGCGATAATGTGATTGGCCAAGTTATTCAGCACACGATCATTCCAAGTTTAAAGATCCTATTCCCCTCAGCGTTTGGGCCTTAGATCGGCGTCTGGAAGGGGGGAAGAAAGCTGAGGCAAGCTGCGCCTCCTGGTCGGCAGTCAGTGTTCAATAGGCCCCTTGGCCATCACGAGAGCGGTGCCGGCGGTCGTCGGGCGCTCGATCATGCGCCGCACGCGCGGCGGCTCGTCGCCGCTGTGCAGCGCCCGTACACGCTCGCCGATGACGGCGTCGGCATGGGTGATGCGTCCATTGTGGCGCACATATTCGATCCAGGTCGGCGTGTGATAATGCTCGATCCAGATCGCCGGATTCTCCAGGTCGCGCGCCAGCGTCCAGTTGCGGGCGCCATCACGGCGGCGGATGCGGCCACGTTCGGCCATGATGGCGAGGAACTCCGGCACGTCCTCGTCGCGGATGATGTATTCGATCATGATGGCGATCGGCCCGCTGCGCGGCTTCAGGTCGAGCGCGAGGTGCGGTTCCCTGAAGCGATTGAGCGGGTCGAGGTTGAGCACCTGCTGTTGCGGCAGCGGCAACAACAGGCCGATGGCGCCGCCGGCCAGCATGGCGATGCTGGCGGCGATCAGCGCGGTTTCGGCGCCATGCGCATCGGCGACGACGCCCCAGATCCAGCTGCCGAGTGCGATGCCGCCGAAGGTCGCGGTCTGATAAACCGACAGCACCCGGCCGACCACCCAGCGCGGTGTCGCCATCTGTACCGTGACGTTGAAATGCGACAGCGCGATCACCCAGCAGGCACCGCCGACAAGCAGACCGAGCGACGTCTGCCAGGCATGATGGCTGACGGCGGCGTTGAAGGCGCAGACGGCGAAACCGGCGAAGGCTGAGCGCACCATTGTCTCGCTGGACAGCAGCTGCCGCAGCCGCACGCTGATCAGCGCGCCGCCGACCGCGCCGATGCCGAAGGCGCCGAGCATGATGCCGTAGGTCAGCGCGTCGCCCTTGACGACATCGCGTGCCACCAGCGGCAGCAATGCCAGTACAGCACCTGCGCTGAAGCCAAAAGCGGCACCCCTGACAAGCACCTTGCCGATGTTGGGCGACATGGCGACATAGCGCAGGCCGGCGCCCATGGCGGCACCCAGCGACTCGCGCGGCAAGGTCGATACCGGCACGTCCGGCTTCCAGCGGGCCAGCACGACGATCAGGCCGATATAGCTCACCGCGTTTGCCGCGAAGGCGGCCGCTGCGCCGGCCGCGGCGACGATGATGCCGCCGATCGCCGGTCCAACACTGCGCGTCAGATTGAAGCCCAGGGAATTGAGCGCGACAGCGGCCGGCACCTTGTTGCGAGGGACGATGTCGCCGACGGAGGCCTGCCATGACGGGCTGTTGAGCGCCGTGCCGCTGTCGATCAGGAAGGTGAAGGCAAGCAGCGTCCACGGCGTGATCAGGCCCGAATAGGTGAACAGGGTCAGAAGCACCGAGACGACCAGCATGAAGGTCTGGGCGACCAGCATCACCTTGCGCCGGTCGAAACTGTCGGCGATGGCGCCGGCCACGAGCGCAAACAGCATGATCGGCAAGGTGGTCGAAGCCTGGACCAGGGCCACCTGATAGGGCGAGGTGGCGATCGTGGTCATCATCCAGGCGGCGCCGACGCCCTGGATCAGGCCACCGAAATTGGAGACGAGACTTGCGCCCCATACGGCGCGGAAGATGCCGTGCCGGAATGGCGCCAGCGCCGAGACGCTTTCGCTGTCCGGCTTTTCGTCAATCATCGGGGGTTCCTGCCATGTCGTGCCGATTCGTCAGGCGGTCCGTTTGCTCAGATCGTTTGCCGAAAGTAGGGCATGGCGCCGCAAAGGGCGAATGTCTTTCGAAAAAGCCCATGGTCCAACAATGGGATAGAGAAGGTCCACGCCCTGTCTCCCGGCACGCCCGGTGCGGTTAGGGTCGGCGGACATCTGTCTTCTGTCTTCGCGCAATGCGGACGGCATGTCGCGGCACACTTTCCTGGAACTGGCTTCAGAACCCGTTCTGGATGCGCTCGAAGATGACGTTGGTGAAGGCCGATATCTGGCTGCCGATGAAGGGGCCGGTCAGCGCCACCACCAGCATGATGGCGACGATCTTCGGCACAAAGGTCAAGGTGATTTCCTGGACCTGCGTCAGCGCCTGGATGAGGGCGATGCCGATGCCGACCACCATGGCGACCAGCACTACCGGGGCAGACGCGGTCAGCACCGTCCACACCGCGTACTGGACGATGTCGAGAGCGTCGGCCTCGTTCATGGGACTGGCTCTCTGTCGAAAAGCGTCAGCTCGCTGCCTTGACCGAGACTCCCGGGCCGACCGCGACTTCGGTGCCATTCTGCAGCACCGCGATGAGACCGCTGCTGGCAAGGCGCACCGACGCCACCGTGCCCGTCGTCTTGCCATCGGCGGATGTTATCGAGCGCCCGATCAGCGCGTCGGCCTGCGACAGCGCCGACGACTGCATGATCTGGTCGAGCTTGGTGTTGCTTTGCACCGATTGCTCGACCTGCGAGAAGGTGGCGAGCTGGGCGACGTACTGCGTCGAGTCCATCGGCTTGGTCGGATCCTGGTTCTTCATCTCGGCGATCAGAAGCTTAAGGAAGGACTGGTAGTCGACCGCGGTCTTCGAAGTCGACGCGGTAGCCTGGTTGGCGCCGGTCGGTATCGTCGTCGTCATGTCCACGTTCATCAGTATCGTGCTCCCACAGCCAGCGGGCGCTCGGCACCCGGAACGTCGTCATTACCACCAAGCGCGCGGCGTTCGAGCGGATAAAGCGCGCGGATCGCCTTCAGCGCCTCGTAGATATGATCCTCACCGACCATGCGGTCGATCTGTTTCAGCGCGCCGCAGATCTGGTTGTCCTCGAAGCTTGCCAAAAGCAGCGGCAGCGAACGGCGGAACATATCGCGCGCGGCCGCCGCGCCGGCCGGATTCATCAGCATGACCTGCAGGATGAAATACAGCTGCTTGAGCGGCGTCGAGGCATCTTCGGCCTGGATCACGTGGCTTTCGAGCAGGAACTGCACGTCGTTCATCAATTCGACCGTGACCTTGCGGTCGACACGGATGACGGCGCCGTTGATGTAGATCTTTTCGTTCGGCTTGAGCGATATCTTCAGCGTGTTGGTCATTGAATGCCGTCCCTGATGATCTGGGACACTTCGATCAGCCCTTCGAAATTGTTGGTGCGGCCCTGGCGAACGTCTTCCGCCTCGCGCAGCAGCCACAGGCCGATGGAAATCAGGTTGGCCCGCAGTTCCTTGGGCAGGGCGTTGTCGCTGGAGCCGAGATCCTCGACGAAGGCGGTCCAGACGCGATTGGTGAAATGCAGCGCCTCGATCGCTTCCATCGAACCGTGGCCCGCCGCCGCCGCCGCCGCCAGCATGTCGATCGAGCGGGTCAAGAGTTCGCGCTCGCGGTCCTTCGCGTCGGCAACGGAGGTGCTCTGGATGTCGGCGTAGGAGAATTGGTACATCGTTGGGGCTCTACCGTTCCGTTTAGAGTTGTCAGGTCAGGTAATTCAACAGGCTGAGTTGCTGCAGGCGTGCGGTCAGCGCGAAGGATGTTTCGATGTGCTGTGTCAGGTCGGCGACCCGGGTCGCGGCTTCGGCCGGATCGACGGCTTCCAGATCGAGAATGTGCCGTTCGAAAAGATCGACCTGCGTTTTCATCCGGTCGTTTGCATCGGAAACCCGCTTCTGGACGATGCCGGTCTCGGACTGAACCTGGGCAATGCCGCTCAGCGCTTCGCCGACGATTGCCGTCGAGCGGCTGACGACCGTATTTTTCGCTGCCTGGCTGATGTTGCTGGACATCAGGCTGGAGACCATGGCTGCGGCCATTGCGAGCTTTTGAATGCCGTCGCTGTTGGCGCTGGTCGAGGTCGGTGTGGTTTCGTTGAGGGCGATGCGGCTGACGATCTGCTGGTCGGTGGCATTCGACCAGTTGCCTTGCCAGCCCGCGCCCATGAATTGCGGTACGACGTCGTTGGTGATGAAATCGTCCATCTGGGCGGCGGTGATGTCGGCCGCGAGCGGGTCGTCCTGGGTGAAACCGAAATTGGCGACGAAGGAAGCATCGAACGCCGCCTTGGCGGGCGAGCCGGCGGCGGTGAAGTCGTTGATCGGCTTGACGTCGGTGTTGGTGCCGGCGAACAGGTATTCGCCATTGACGCTGGTGTTGAGGATCGAGGTCAGCTGCTGGATGGTCGCCTTGCCGGAGGATTGGGTGAGACTGTTGGAAGAATCGCTTGATGAAGCGGTGGTCAGGGCGGACAGAAAGGTCTGCGCTGCGCTGGACAGCTGGCTAAGCGAGGTCTGCGTCGAGGAGAGCCGGGCGCCGACCAGGCCGTTTGAATCGATGATGACATTGAGCCGGTCGAGATCACGCGAGAATGTGACGGACTGGGCTGTGCGCCCTCCGAGAGCCAGGCCGACATCGGCGACCCTGCCGGTCGAGGCTTCCTTTGTGACTTTGACAAGTTCTGCCTGCATGCGCATCTGCTGGGAGCGCATCGCGTTCGATATGGCCGCTGACGAGACTGAAGTCATGGATTATCCCACCGCGTTGAGCAAGGCAGTCAGCATGTCGTCGACGGTTTTCATCATCCGGGCCGATGCCTGATAGGTGTGTTCGAGGTCGAGCAGCAGCGACATTTCCTGGTCGACATTGACGCCGGTTGCGTTGGACAGCGCCTCGGCGCTGCGCGAGGCCAGCGCTTCCTTGGCGTCGGAAGCGGTCGACGCCTGCTGACGCACGCCCTCGAACCAGCCGATCGAATTGGCGGCGTAGTCGGAAACGCTGGACGTTGCCGAAACCCCCGCGGCGGGGTCGAAAGTCATCGGCTGGTCGAGCCGGTCGCCATAGGCAACCAGAAGGGTGGAATAGGACGCGCCGCCGCCGGTGTTGGCGACATAGGCGGCACCATTGGCACCGCCGTCACGCAGCAACGTCGGATTGCCACCGCTGCTCGGGTCCATCGCCGCATTGACGCTGATGGACGCGGCAAGGCCGTTGACCAGCGTGCCCGCGGCCGGGATGGCCGGCGCGCCCGACCAGGTGAACAGGCCGGTTTTGTTAGGCTGCGATGGCGCCGTTTCGGCGAAGGCAGTGATCAGGCCACGCGCGGTCTCATCGAGCTGGCTCTGCATGGTCGAGGCGACGCCGTCGCGCAATTGCAGCAGGCCGGCGAGTGTGCCGCTGGCGCTGGTGTTGCCGCCGGCTCCCGCCGAGATCGGCACATTGTCGATATAGACGGCATTGCCGGCGGCACCCGCGGTATAGCCGGCCGACGCTGCGAAGGTGACCGTGCGCGGTATCGTCTCGAACAAAGTCGTGCCGTCACCGGTGGTGATGACCATGTCGTTGTCGCCACGCGTGAAGGTCGACACCGGGACATAGTTCGAAATCTTCTTCAAAAGCGCGTCGCGCTGGTCGAGCGCGTCGGAAACGTCGGTGCCGGAACGGGTTCCGGACATGACCGCGGTGTTGGCATCCTGGAACTGGCTGAGCAGCGAGTTCAAGTCGTCGACCGCCGTGGCGATCTGGCCGTCGGTCTGGGTGCGGAAATCCTGGACGGCCTTGGAGCCCTCATTGAGCGAGCGCACGACCTGTTTGGCTGCGTCGATGACGCTGGCGCCGAGGTTCTGGTTGGACGGCGAGGTGGCGTAGAGCTGCAGCGCCTGCTGCAGGTTGCCGATAGCGGTCGAGGGCGAGGACGCATTGTCGACGCCGTTGACCGCAACGCCCAGCTGATCCATGCCGCTGTAGAGCGCGTTCTGGCCGCTCCAGGTAGACAGCGCGGCGAGGTTCTGGCGGAACAAAAGGTCGTTGGTGGCGCGCTGGATATCAACCGAACGCGCGCCCGGCGCCGTGCTGGTGACGACGGCCTGGCGGCGCGAATAGTCCGGATTGGAGGCGTCGGCGACGTTGCGCGAGACGACGCTGGTCTGTCGCGCGGTGTTCATAAGCGCCGACTGGGCGATACTCAATGCGGTAGACAGTGACATGCGCGTCTTTCGCGGGCGGTGCCCGTCTTATCTCTTCAGGTTGACAAGGACGTCCATCAGATCGGAACCGGTCTGGAAGACTTTCGAATTGGCGGTGTAGCTGCGCTGCGCCGCGATCATGTTGGTCAGTTCTTCGGCGATATCGACGTTGGAATTCTCGAGTGCGCCGGAGATGATGGAGCCGAGCTTGCCCTCATTGGCAAAGCCGACACGGACTGCGCCGGATTCGGTGCCCTGCGAGTAGACATTGCCGGGCAGTGCGGTGAGCTGGTCCGGGCTCTGCACGTCGGCCAGCGGAATCTTGTAGAGCGGCTTGGTGGAACCGTCCTTGTACTGGGCGTAGATGGTGCCGTCCTTGCTGATCTGGACCTTATCGATGGTGCTCGGCGCGTTGCCGTTGACCTGGGCGTCGGAAACGGTGAAGCCGGTGCCGAGCTGGGTCAGCGCCGACAGGTCGAGATTGAGGCTGGCGCCGTTCGGCACGGTAAATGAAACGCCGGTGGGCGTGCCGGTGAGCTTGCCGGTGGTGGTATCGAAGGTCAGGTTGGCCGAGCCCAGAAAGCCGCCGGCGGTATAGGGGAACGATGTTCCGGGCGTGGCCTTCGACTGATCGAAGACCGCCACCTGCCAGGTGCCGGTGCCGGTGTTGGTGAAGTAGACGTCGAGCAGCTTCTTATTGCCGAGGTTGTCATAGGCGACCATCGAGGACTTCGACGTGTATTGCGCGGACGCAGCATTGGCGGCAGGCAGGTTGGCGGTCGCGACCGGTGTCGCGCCTGCCGGCAGGTTGCCGGCATAGCTAGCCTCGGTGCTCGGCGTTGCGGTCATTCCCTGGTCGGAGATGACAACCGGAACCAATCCCTCGAAGCCGTTGACCGTCGCTGCGGGCACGCCATTCTCGTAGCTATAGGCCATCAGCTGGAAGCCGGCCGAGTTGACCAGCCTGCCCTGCCCATCGGGAACGAAGGCGCCGGCGCGGGTCAGGTAGGGCGTACCGCTCGGATCCTGAACGACAAAGAAGCCATCGCCGCTGACGGCAAGGTCGGAGACCGAGGTCGTGTACTGAAGCACGCCTGGATCGCTGACCGCCTGACGGATCGTCGTGGTGACGCCGCCGGAATTGTAGGCACCGCCCGTCGACGGCATGACCAGCGTCGAAAATTCGGCGGAGGACCGCTTGTAACCGGTGGTGTCGGAATTGGCGATGTTGTCGGCGACCGTCGATAGGCGGTTCGCCTGCGCGTTCATGCCGGAAACGCCGGTCCGCATCATTCCGTAGAGGCTCATCGAAACGTCTCCGCTGTGTCCATGCCACTGGCTACGAGGCTACGCGTGTTTTCTTGCGCGAGGCTGGCGCGGCGCTGCATCAGAAGACGAGCCGGTAGCCAAGGAAACGCTTGGAATCGATCGGGTCGGTGCCCAGCTTTTCGCGCAGCTTCTTGCGCAGTTTGCTGATGTGGCTTTCCACCACGTTCTCCTCGACCTCTTCGTCGAAGATGCCGTAGATGGCATTGAAAACCTGGGTCTTGGTGACGCGACGCCCGCGATTGCTCGCCAGATATTCGAGGATGCGGCGCTCGCGGCGCGGCAGGGGCAAGGGCTGACCATCGATCTCGGGGTCGCGCCCGTCCATGAAGATACGCATGGCGCCGATCTCGGTGTAGGCGACGTCTTCCTGGGCGCGGCGGCGGATGGCGGTGATGCGGGCCAGGATCTCGCGGATGTGGACGGGCTTGCGAATGACGTCGTCGACGCCGCTCTCGAACAACCGCAGCGTGTTCTCTAGGGAATGCTGTTCGCTGAGCGCAATGACCGGAGCGCCGGTGCGGTCGCGGATCTGGCGGGGAGAGATGGAGCCTTCGCGGCAGTCGCCGATGAGGAAGGCTCGGACCGAGCGCAGATCGGTGTCGGCGGCCGAGCTCACCCACTCACCGAACTCGCCGGACGCAAAGCCCGCACAGGCGATGCCCTCACGATCGAAAAGTGAATTGTATCCCTCTGTTACGAGCTCGCGCTCGTCAACGATAACAATCATCGGCCCCGCCTTCCGAATCAAATCATTTGCCCCGTGAAGAGAGGCGTATCCGCTGGCGAGAATCCTGAACAACCGTCATTTCTTGTAGCTAGTTTCTTGGGAGTCTCGAATCGTATCGGTTGCATTAGCGTGCAGCCAGATACGCCTTCGGTGGCAAGTTTTGACCAAGTGAACCGACAATTCCGGGTTGTGCGGTTGCTTTATTAGAAGCGGAAATACGCTTATGGGTTGCAGAAGCCGCGGGCGTTCGCGGTCCATTTTCCAAAGCCGGTAGCGACCATATTGGCAATGACGCGGCAGACATAGATCTTCTGCGCCGGATCGTTGTCGGGACCGGCATGATAGCGGGCGACGGCCATCGACCAGGTCTCATGACGGGCATGGAGGCTGGCCAGGAAGCGCGCCGCATAGTCGACGTTCTGACGTGGGTCGAGCATGTCCTCGACGCTGCGAAAATGCGACGCGTGGTAGTGGTGGTTGATCTGCATGCAGCCCAGATCGATCAGCGTCTTGCCCTCGCGCCGCGCATTGGCGAAAGCGGCAAGGGCCTCGGTCCGGCTCTTCGGAAAGACTGCTTTTCCCTCTATATTCAAGGCGTTGGGCTGAAGGCTTCCCTTGTTGCCGGTCTCCGTCAAGCCAACCGCATAGAGGATGCCTGCGGGCACGCCATAGCGATCGGCGGCGCGCAGGATCTCCGGCTCGCAAGGGTTGGTCGCGGCTGCGGCAGCGCTTGCCGCGCTAGATAAAGATATCGCCGCCAGCGCGCTCGCGAGAAGGCGAAGTGCCGCGGCCGTAGTCCTGCGCGTCATCGTTGCGTTTCCCTGCGGATTGCTGACCCGGTTGCTGGCTGCCCGCTCCACCATTGCCGCCGCCCGAACTCCCCGGTTGGAAAGATGATGGATCGCGGCCTGTTGCCGCCGGCAAAGGGGCGGTTGCATCGGCGCGGGTTGCGGCAGGAATTGCAATCGAAGGTTGCAGGATTGTGACCTTGTCAACCTCGAAGCCGAGCCCGCGCAGCGATTTGATGATGGCCTCGCTGTCGGCGGACAACCGGCGGTAGGCGTCGTGTGTTTGAGGCTTCAGCTCAATCGAAAGTTGTTCTCCGGAGAGGCGGAGATGGGCCGTCACCATGCCGAGTTCGGCGGGATGAAGTTCGATCTTCAACACATGTGTCGGAACGGCAACAGGGCTGGCCAGCTGGGCGGCCGCGGATGAGGCCGAAAGCGCCTTTTGCGGGCCGCTTTCGGCGGCTATGGCGTTGATCACATTGAGGGCTGCCTGGCTGACGGGACTCTGCGGCGGTGCGGGAAAGCTCTGTTCGGACACCACGTCCATGCGCGCGGACAGGGACTGTTTTCCCGCTTCGGGCCGTATCGCGGACTGGACGTCCTCGATGCTTTTCATCGCCGGCCCGGCGTGCTTCGACTGTACCCCGGGCACGTCGGCAGCCGGGGCGTCCGGCAGCTTCAGGGCCGCCACGGTATTGTCGCGTTTCGGCGCGCTTGAGGCAGCGCTTGGCGGTTGACTGTCGAGTTCCGCCAGAGGCCCGTCGACGATCGAAGCCTGCTCCGGCTTCGACACGGTGTCGAGAGCCTCGCGTCCGGCCGTAGACTTCGACCGGTAGGTCTTTGGCAGTGGAGCCTGCCCGTCGAGTGCCGGGTCCGACGGGCTCTCGCCGGATGCCGCGTCGCGCCCGGATGCCTTGGCCGATGTCGAGAAATGGCGCAGGTCATGAAACGCGATCAGCAGCGGCAGGTCGTCCTGAAGCGGCACGGCATCGGCGTCCGGCGCCGCGTCTTCGGCGTCGACTTCGTCCTTGTGCGCCTTTGCTTCCAGGCCGTCCTTGCCGATTTTCACGGTCTGCGCTTTGGCTGAGATAACCTTTTCAGGCTCGGCCTTGCCGCCATGCCCGGCAAGGCCGGCGGCGAGCTTGCCCCAACGCTGCTCGCGCGATCCTGCCTCGGTCGTCGGCTGCCGTTCAGGGCGAGCAGGCGCCGTGTCGCCGCGCAGCATCTTGCCGAAACCGGCGTCATCGTTCCTGCCATTCGCGGCAGGTTGATCCGACGTCGCGCGCGCGGAGGCAAATCCCGGCAAGGCCGAGCCGAGGCTGGTGGTCATTTGGGGGCGGCTCCAAGCATCTGGTCGATCAAGTCGAGCTGTCGACGTGTTCTGGTCATGGCGGCGTCGGTCGGATCGGCGGGCTCCGGCCCGGTAGCGGGCGCCGGTGCCGAGGCCGGCATGACGGTCGCGGCGCCGGCCGCTTGCGCGGGCACCCCCCGCGCCGCCGGCGCACTGGTGGGGGGGCCCGCCGGCGGCCGGGGGCGGCGGGGCCGGGGCGGTTCTGCGGGGGCGGGCGCCGGGGGGTGGCCGCGCCCCCCGCGGCCGCGTCCGGCGCATTCGTGGCTGGTCCGCCGGAGGCCGCGGTGACGGCAGGTTGTTCCGAGATCGCGCCTTCGACCGGTGGCAGTCCGCTGTCATCGGCGCCTTGCGCCGTGGCGATCTCGGGCGCCAGAGGCTGCTCGGCCGCAGCAGGGACAGGCTTTTCCTCGGGAAGGGCGGCCGGCGGTGCGACGACTTCGCCGGCAATGGCCTGCGCGGCGTCGAGCAAGGCGCGGTCGCCTTCCGACAGCCTGCCGCGGTCGATCTTGCCGAGCCTGACGCGGACGTCCTCGATGGTGCCGGAGGTGACGGTGGAAAGGCTGGCATAGAGCAGGGCGCGTGGGTCGTCCTGGTTGGTGTTGCCGTTGCGACCCTGCTCGGCCCGCGCCGAAGCAAAGGCCGACAGGTCGTTCAGGCCGTCGATCGCGGCGCGGCGGGCGATGCGCAGATAGATTACCTTCTCGCGCTCGGGATCCATCATCGAGGTGATGTCGGCCAGCTTGTCCTGGCTGATCGACATGTGCAGCGCGATGACGCCGGAGACGAAAGAGTCGGCGAATTGGCTGGCATAGGGCGAGTAGAGGTAGCGCTCGACATACTGGGTGGAGGCAAGCGCAAAGCGTGCCGCGTCACCTTGCGCGACAGCAATGCCGACCGAACGGCGAAGTGCTGCTTCCTCGACCAGCGTGCCGGGGCTGAGCAATCTTGCCTCATCGAGCAGACCGAGTGCGGCCGCCGGCTGGTCGCCGGCAAGCAGCGAGCCTTTGACCAGGGCAAGGAAAGCGCCGAGATCGGGAGGCAGCACCATCGGATCTGTCAGCCTCAAGGCTTCGATCGCCTCGCCGGGCCGGCCGTTGAGGTAGTCGATCACGCCTTTGGCTATGGCAAGGCTTTGCGGGTCGGTCGTGGCGCGCGACGTGGCGGCCTCGACGGTCACCGGGTTGCCGCCGCTCATGCCGTAGACAAGCAGGGCGCGAAAGTTCTTTGGGTCCTTGTAGTCCTCGGCATCGGCCGCGCGCAGGCGCGCATCCGCCATCTCCAGCAGCTTGGCCTGCATCGGCAAGGCGGCATGATCACCGGCGGCTATGCGGTCCTGGATGAGCTGCAGCGAGCGCACCAGCTGATACGGCTGCAGTGCATCCTGGGCGAAGCCCGCCGACGGGTGTCCGCCGGCCAGCAGCAACAGGCCAATCAGCCGGCTGGTGACGGCCGCTCGCCTCATCCGCCGGTCGCCATCAGGATTTCGATGCGGCGGTTCACGGCCGCCAATGGATCCGCGGCGTCCTTCGGCTGGCGGTCGGCGAAGCCGGCGACCTCGGTGATGCGGCGTTCGTCGACGCCGCCACGCACGAGCATGTAGTAGGCGGAATGCGCGCGCGCCGTCGACAGTCGCCAATTGTCGTAGCTGTCGCTGCGGAACGGCCGGGCATCGGTGTGGCCGTTGATGCTGATGGTGCCCTTCTGGCTGTTGACGATGCGGCCGATCTTTTCCATCGCCAGCACAAGTTCGCGGCTCGGCAGCACCGAGCCGACCTCGAACATGCCGAAGTCGAACTGGTCGGTGATCGAGATGACGACGCCCATGTCGGTGGCTTCGACCGAGACGCCGTCGTGCAGCTTGTCGCCGGGTTTGAAGGCATCGGCCAGCTGCCGCTTGACATCGGCCGCGGCCTTGATAGCGGCGGCGGTCGGCGCCTTCTCCCCGGTGTCGGGCTTGGCGGCCTCTTGCGCCTCGGGCCCGGCCTTGGCCGCGTCCGCGGTTTTTGTATCGTTTGGCTTGATGTCGCCGGCCTTGGCCATTGCCGTGGCGGGGTTCGCGGCCTGCTTGCCGGCAGTGTCCTTGGCCAGCGGCTCGAGCGGTGCGGCCGCGACAGGCGGCACGGCTTTGACTTTGAGCGCTTGCGTTTCGGCGGTCTTGTCGCCGGGCTTGGCCGGATCGCCCTCGATCCTGGTGCGTTCGGCACTAGCCTCGGCGCCGGGCGCCGCCACCTGCTGCGACCAGAAATCAGGCTCGAAGGGATCGCGATAGGAGGCGCCGCCAGAGGCGCCTGTCGCCGGGCCGGCGGCCTGCACGCCGCCGTCGCCCTTCTGGCTGACATTCTGCATGACACCGGTGTCGGTGGCGATTTCCGAAAGCACCGCGTAGGGATCGGCGAACAGATGCTCGTCGGAGTGTTCCGCCTGCGGGAGTTCTTGCTTGTCCTGTTTGCGGTCCGCCGAGCCATCGCCGTCCTGGCCGGCCTTGTTGGTCGCCTTTTGCGGATTGTCGGCCGTCGTCCCGATCGCGCGCGGACCGTCGCCGAGGTCCTCCAGGCCCTTTCGGCTCGAATTGCGGTCTACCAGCTTGACCGGGTTGAAGTAGCTGGCGACGGCTGCCTTGGTCTGTTCGTTGGCGGCGTTGATCAGCCACATGACCAGGAAGAAACACATCATGGCCGTCATGAAGTCGGCAAAGGCGATCTTCCAGACGCCGCCATGGTGGGCCTCGTCGTGGTCGTCATGACCGCGCCGCACGATGATGATTTCGTGGGGTGTGTGTCCAGCCTCGGCGACGCTCATGCCAGGACCTCTGAAAGGGTCGTCGACCATTCGGCCATTCGCGTCTCGAACACCGCCTCGTCGATGGCGACGGTGAGGTCGAAGCCCGGTGCCTCGACGAAGTCGAGATTGGCGGTGCGGGGCCCGAGCGATGCCTTCAGTGTCTCGAACAGCGAGAGCGGCCCGCGCACGACGATGCGCACCGCTTCGGCATCGCCGACCGCCTCGCGTATCGCGCTGGCGAGCACCTCGATCGAGCGTTTCTGCAGATCGTCGCTGACGATGCCGCCGATGATGCGGGCGACCGTGGTGGCGACAAGCCCGGTCACACGCGCCTCCATGGCATCGATGCGCAACGAGACCGCCTTGCCGACATCGTCGCCGAGGCTTTCGAGAAATACCCTTGCCTCCTCTGCATGGGCCTGGCGTTCGGCTTCAAGCGCGGCTTCATGCGCGATCGACAGGCGTGTCTCGAGCGCCGCCTCGGCCTGGACGACCGCTTCCGCGATCAGCGTGCCGATATCTGCTTGCGGGGCAGGCGTCTCGGGTTTGTGTTGGGGATCGACTGCTGCCCGGGGCTGACCGGCACGTTGCGTGCGGGTACCGAAATCAGGCAGAAGGTCGAAGAGGGCTGCGGAGACCATGGTTTATACCGCGACTTCCTGGGCAGCCCATTTGCGCAGGATCTGCGCGGTGCGTTCCTCGTTGAGGTCGACCATTCGGGCAAGCCGATCCTGCGGCGCTGGCCTGATCTTCTGGCGAAGATCGTCGAGCGGTGTGGGACCCGGGCGCGTGCCGGGCAAGGCGGCAACCGAGGCACTCTCGGCGGCGGCGGTTGCTTCCGGCGTCGGTAGCGACCGCTGGACATCATCGAAGCTGGGGCCTGACAGAGCCGGTGTCGCTTTTGCCGTCAACGCCGACGCCATCGGCCTCAGGCCAAAGAAAGCGACCAGGAATACGACGACGATGAAGGCACCGGCGTTGATCAGGGTGCCGGCATGCTGGCCGATGGAATCGAGCATTCCCGCCTGCGGGATCGCCTCGCCATCCAGCCCGTCGATGAACTCGACCGCCGAGACATCGATGACGTCGCCGCGCTTTTCGTCGAAGCCGGTGGCGGAGGTCACCATCTTCTGGATGTCGGCGACGCGCTTGGCAATCTGCTCCGGCGTGGCGTCCTTGCCAAGGATGGCCGTCAGCCGCTGCTGGTTGACGACGACGGAGATTGACATCTTGGTGACGCTGTAGCCGTTCGAGACGGTGGCGATCTTCTTCGAATTGATCTCGTAATTGGTGATCTCTTCCTTGCGGTCGTTCTGCGAGGAGGATTGCGGACCATCGGTGGCGGTTGCCTGGGCCTCGGGCAGGTTCTGCTCGACGCTGGCCGGGGTGGAGGCCTGCTTCTGATTGTTGTTTTCGTTGGCGCGCACCGACTGCACCGAGCGCTCAACGCGGGAATTCGGATCGAAAATGGTTTCTTCGGTCTGACGGGTGTCGGTGTTGACCTCGGCCTTGACGCTGGCGCGGAAGTTGTCGGGGCCAAGATAGGCCGTCAGCGCACGGCGGATGTTGTCGCCGATCTGCGCCTCGACGGTCTGCTCGACGCCGAGCGTGCGGGCGGCGCTGGTGTTGGAAGGATCATCGCCCGCGGCCAGTAGATTGCCGCTGGAATCGAGCACCGTCACCTTGTCGGCCGACAGGCCGGGGACGGCGGCGGCTACGAGATGGCGGATCGACATAGCGCTCTTCTCGGCGTCGATGCCGGCGTAGCGGATGACCACCGAGGCGGAAGGCTGCTGCTCATCGCGGCGGAAATTGGCGCGTTCGGACATGACGATGTGGACGCGCGCCGCCTTGATGCCCGATATCGACTGGATGGTGCGGGCGATCTCGCCTTCCAGCGCGCGCACGCGGGTGATCTGCTGCATGAAGGAGGTGAGGCCGAGCGAGCCGACATTGTCGAACAGTTCGTAGCCGGCATTGGCGCTCGTCGGCAGACCCTTTTCGGCAAGCAGCATGCGCGCCTGTGCGGTGGTGCCCGCCGGCACCAGCACGGAGGTCCCGTCGGCGCCAACGTCGAAGCCGATGCCGGCTTCGCCCAGCACCAGCCCGATCTGGTTCACGTCGGCGCGGTCGAGCCCGACATAGAGCGTGTCGTAGGCGGGGCGGTTGAGATAGACCGAGGCGATGCCGATGACGCCCATCACCAGAACGGCGATGCCCGCCAGCATGGCAAGGCGCTTCACGCCAAACCCGCGGAGATTCGAGATGATGCTCTGGATCTGTTCCGGCACGGTTCAACGACTCCCAGCATGATTGTCCGCCGGAACAGTAGTCCTCGAAGCTTGTGCGAAAATGAAATCGGGCCGCGCTTGCGGCGCGGCCCGTCAATCGAGCAGGGATCGCGCCGATGGCGCCCGCGATCAGCTCTTGAACAGCGACAGGATCGACTGCGAGGCGCTGTTGGCGATCGACAGCGCCTGGATGCCGAGCTGTTGCTGAACCTGCAGCGCCTGGAGGCGGGTCGATTCCTTGTTCATGTCGGCATCGACGAGCTGGCCGACGCCGCGGTCGATGGAATCGATCAAGCTCTGGGTGAAGGTCTTCTGCAGGTCGATGCTGCTCTTGGCCGAACCGAGGATGGTGGCGGAATCGGTCAACTGAGCCATGACCTTGTCGATCCTGGTCACCATCTGCGTGATGATGTCGTCGGTTACGCCGGCCGCCGTGATGTCGAGGTTGTAGGCGGAAATATTGTCGACCTTGGCGACTGCTCCCGCCGCCGTCTGGCCGGCGGCGTTTGCGGCGATGTCCGTTCCTCCGCCCGCGATCGAGGCCGTATAGGCGGTGTCATAGAGGGTCTGGGCGGCTCCCGTGGCATAAATGGAGGTCTGGCGATCGAGGGTGCCTTGGTTCTTGACGTCGGTGGCCAAGCCGTAGTCGAAAAGCTTGGTGCCCTCGACATCGATATTGATCGTTCCGATCGAGATGGCGCCGGATGAGGAGCGATTGAACGAGGACACGATTTGGGAGTCGGCCTGGACGCCATCGTTGGCGGCGGCGACCTGCTTGGAGGTCACCGCGAGGAAATTCGAGCCCGAGAAGGTCGCCGCATCGGCAAATGACTTCATCTGCGCCTGAAGCGCCTTGATCTCGGTCTGGGTTTTTGCCTTGGCGGCATCCGTTTGACCGACCATGGACAGCACCTTGGTCTTGATCTGGCCGATCGTCGTCAGCACATTGTTCATGCCGGTATAGGCGGTATCGACTTTCGAGGCGCCGAGGCCGAGTGCATCCTGCACCGTCGACAGGGCCTGGTTGTCCGAGCGCATCGTGGTGGCGATCGACCAATAGGCGGCGTTGTCCGAGGCCTGCGAGACCCGGTAGCCGGTCGATATGCGGGCCTGCGTCTGCTCGAGCGATTTGTTGGTGGCGCTGAGGCTTTGAAGTGCGGTTAACGCCGAAGCGTTGGTCATGATGCTCGCCAAGAAAGTCGCTCCTTCTCAAAAGCCGACATGCTCAGACATGCCGGATAGGCCTGTTCAACGGGTGGCATTCTGCCGAGAGGCCGATTCGCCAACTGTCGTAAGCTATTGGTTAACCATAACTAGCGCGGCATGGTTAACAGCCTGTTAAAAGCTGGCTTTTGAGAGTTAAGGAACGAGGATTGCGCGAGGCTGGAGCAAACGCAAATCGGGCCGCGCTTTTGGCGCGGCCAGATTTTTAGTGCGAACTGTGGTTGAGCGGAAGCGATTAGCCGCGGAAGAGCGACAGGATCGACTGCGAGGAACCGTTGGCGATCGACAGCGCCTGGATGCCGAGCTGCTGCTGGACCTGCAGCGCCTGCAGACGGGTCGATTCCTTGTTCATGTCGGCATCGACGAGCTGGCCGATACCGCGATCGATGGAGTCCATCAGGCTCGAGGTGAAGGTCTTCTGCAGGTCGATCGAGCTCTTGGCGGCGCCGAGCTTGGTGGCGGCGTTCGTCATATCCTTGAGTGCGGCATCGACGACGTTCATCATCTGCTGGATCTGGGTGTCGCTGGCGGCAACGCCGCCCACGGAGATGGCCAGGCCGGCGACCGAATAGGTGTCAGTGGCCGCCGCGGCAGCACCCAACGTCGGGGCCGAGGCGGTGGCGACGGCAGCGCCGGTGGTGCCGAGGCGGGCCGTGTCGAGGATGCCCTTGGCGGTCGGCGCGGCGCCGGCATCATAGAGCTTGATGCTTTCCACGTTGACGTCGATTGTCGAGATCGAAACCGCACCGGTGGCGCTGCGGTTGAAGGCCGAAACGATCTTGATGTCTGCCGCCGTGCCCGAAGCCGTGGACACCGACAGCATGTTGGTGCCGGAGAAAGTGGCGCCGTCGGCGTAGGCCTTCAACTGCTTCTGAAGAGCGGCGATTTCGACCTGGGTCTTTTCCTTGGCGGCGTCGGTCTGACCGTAGGAGCCGGTCAGCTTCTGCTGGATCGCGTTGATGGTGGTGATCGCGCTGTCCATGCCGGTGTAGGCGGTGTCGACCTTCGAGGCGCCGAGGCCGAGCGCGTCCGAAACGGTGGACATAGCCTGGTTGTCGGAACGCATCGTGGTGGCGATCGACCAGTAGGCGGCGTTGTCGGAAGCCTGCGAGACCTTGTAGCCGGTCGAGATGCGGGACTGGGTGGCTTCGAGATTCTTGTTGGTGGAGTTCAGGCTCTGCAGCGCCGTCAACGCGGCGGTGTTCGTCATGATGCTGGACATGGCTACTCGTACCTTGATTTTACAGGTGTTCTTTTTACATACCGGGCTTCCCGGTATGACGGTGCGGCATCATGCCCATGATCTCTGAAATCGATCACCCGCCATCTGCGAGCGAATATGCGGGCAAGTCCCTACCAAAGGGATAAACCGGACGGTTAATCGAAAATATATTGCTTGAAATTCCGCGCCTGACCAGCGAGGCAGCGACCAGTTGCCAGGGATACGTTGCCGGCGGTCAGTTGAACGAGCGCACCAGGCTGCCGACAAGCAGATTCCAGCCGTCGATCAGGACGAAGAACAGGATCTTGAACGGCAGCGACACCACCGTCGGCGGCAGCATCATCATGCCCATCGCCATGGTGATGGTGGCGACGATCAGGTCGATGACCAGGAATGGCAGCACGATCAGGAAGCCGATCTCGAAGCCGCGCCGGATCTCAGAGATCATGAAGGCGGGCACCAGGACACGCAGGTCGACAGTGTCGCGCGAAACGGTCTGGCCGCGCTCGCGGGCGAGATCGGCGAAGAGGTCGAAGTCCTTGTCGCGCACATTGCGCAGCATGAAGGTGCGGAACGGATCCGAAATCTTGTCGAAGGCTTCGGTCTGGGTGATCTGGTTGTCCATCAGCGGCTTGACGCCGGTGTTCCAGGCCTGATCGAAGGTCGGCGCCATGACATAAAAGGTCATGAACAGCGACAGTGAAATCAAAATGAGGTTTGCCGGCGTCGACTGCAAGCCGATGCCAGCGCGCAGGATCGAGAAGGCGATGACGAAGCGAGTGAAGCTCGTCACCATGATCAGCAGGCCCGGCGCCACCGACAGCACGGTCAGCAGGCCGAACATCTGGATGATGTAGCCGACGGTGGTGCCATCAGCCTTGCCGATGCCGCCTAGATCGAGCTGCTGGGCCGTCGCGACGGATGTGGCGGCGGCGATCATCGCCGTGGCGAGAAGGAACTTTCTCATTCGAGCAGCAATGTCCTGATGAGAACCTGTTTGGCGTGACCCTGGCTGCGGATCGAGGCGCGTTCCTCGAGATCGGCCTTCAGGTGCTGGTAGCCGCTGGCGCCCTCGATCTGATGCATCTTCAAGGTGCGCACCAGAGCCAGAAGGTCCTGGTGGATATCATCCGACATAGCCTGTGGCTGCGGCTCGTCATAGACGACGGACACCTCCATTCTGATCCAGGTATCGGCAGGCGAGGCGATGTTGGTGGTGATCGGCGCCAGCACGACGAGCGTCGGCCCCACGCCTGGCTGCTCGGCCGAAGCCGGCTGCTCGGTCTTGCCCTCGTTCTCGGGCGCGACCGGTACCGACGGCGGTGCGTCGACGCCCTTGAGGTACCCGCCGGACATCCAGCCCATGCCGATGGCGGCCGCCGTCACAACCAGCAGCATGCCAGCCTGGATGGCGAGCGAAGGACCCTTGCGCGACTGAACCTGTTCGACATTTGCCACGGTGCCGTGTTCCCCAATCCTAGAACGGAAGAACCTGGTCGAGAATCTGCTGGCCGTAGGCAGGTTGCTGGACCTCGGTGATGCGGCCGCGTCCGCCGTAGGAGATGCGCGCTTCGGCGATGCGTTCGTAGGGGATGGTGTTCTCGGCGCCGATATCGGCCGGCCGCACGATGCCGGCGAGTGTCAGCACCCTGAGTTCGGCGTTGACGCGCACTTCCTGCGACCCCTTGATCATCAAATTGCCGTTCGGCAGGACATCGATGACGATGGCGGCGACATTGAGTTCCAGGGTTTCCGATCGCTTGATCTCGCCATCGGCCGTCGTGTCCGTGGTGGAGTTGAGAGCGCCAGCACCTTTGCCGGCGGTGCTGCCAACCTTGTCCCATTGCGCGCTGATGTCGAAACCGAGCTTGCGGTTGGCGGTGCGGCTCCTGTCGTTCTGGTTCTTGAAGTTGGCCCGGTCATTGATCTTGATCTTGACGGTCAGGATGTCGCCCTGGGACAGCGCCCGCGGGTCGGTGAACAGCCGGCTCTGGCGGTCATCCCACAACGAGAATTTCTTGGGCGGCGTCGGCGGCGTTTCTGGATAGCGATAGAGGGAGCCAGTGCTGGCGTCGTCGATGCCGGAGCCGACCGGTGACAGAGCCGGCTCCCTGCCGACTTCCTTCAGGTTGGTTCCGCAACCGGACAGCACGGCGACCGCGCACAGGACGAGCATTTTGCGGATCATGACGGATCTACCCTTCGGGCTGCGCTGGCCATGATGCCGGTGAGCGTCGCCGCAGCCTTCTGGTCCATTTCGTTGAGGATAACGCTCGCCTTGCGTGAATCGAGCTTCATCAATATGGCCGCCGCCAGATCGGCGTTGACGATGGCCAACCGCTCGGCGGCGGCGTCGGGTTTCATGCCGGCATAGATCTGGACGACGCCGTCTTCGGCCCGGGCCAGGAAAACCTCGCGCCGTTTCAGCCAGGTCTCGTATTCAGCTTTCTTTGCATCCAAGGCTTTCATGCGCTCGTCAATGCCGGCCTGGAGCTGCTTCAGTTCCTCCGCCTGCAAGACATAGCGGCGGTCGCGGGCGGCGTCGGCGATGTTGGAGCAGAAGCGCTCGATCTCGCTTTGGTCGGGTGCCTTTTCCCGCGTCAATTGCTGCGGCGCCGCCGCGACCGGTGCTCCCGGCAAGACCTGGCGGACCGTTTCCTCGCCGCGTGCGGTATCGCCGGCGAAGAGCAGAGCCGCGAGAACGGCGGTCGCGAGCAGAATCGCGGCGGGGCGATGTCTTTCATGGCGTGAGAAGGAGCGCGTCATCGGCATCGCCTATTGCAGAACCAGGTCGGCCTGCAGGGCGCCGGCCGATTTGATGCCCTGCAGAATGGCGATGATGCCGTCCGGCTTGACGCCGAGACGGTTGAGGCCGGAAACGAGGGTCTGGAGATCGGGTCCGTCAAGCACGGCGACGCGGGCATCGGGCCGGCTGGCTTCGATGGCGGTGAACGGTTCGACGGCGGTCTCGCCCTTGGAGAAGGGCTCGGGCTGGACGACGCGTGGTGCTTCGGTGATGCGCACGGTGAGCGTGCCGTGGCTGATGGCGACCCGCGAGATCTTGACGTCGTTGCCGATGACGATGGTGCCGGTGCGCTCGTCGATGACGACACGGGCCGGCGTGTCGGATTCGACCACCAGGTTCTCGATCTCGGCATAGAAGCGAGCCGCCGAAACACCCTTTGGCCTTCTGATCTGCACGGTGCGCGAATCGCGCTCGGCCGCCACCCGCATGCCGAAGCGCTGGCTGGTGTAGTCGTTGATGGCGTCGGCAATGCGGATTGCGGTCGAGAAATCGGGATTGCGCAGTTGCAGCGTCAGTGTCGCCTGGTCGTCGAACTCGGCCTGGACAGCTCGCTCGACAATGGCGCCGTTCGGCACGCGGCCGGAGGTCGGCACGCCTTGCGTCAACTGCTCGGCCTGGCCCTTGGCGGTGAAGCCGGACACGATGACCGAGCCCTGACCGACGGCATAAATTTCGCCGTCCGCCGCTTTCAAAGGCGTCATGATCAGCGTGCCGCCGGAAAGCGAGGTCGCGTCGCCCATTGAGGAGACGTCGATGTCGATCCGGGCGCCCGACTGCACGTAGGGCGGCATGTTGGCGGTGACGATGACGGCGGCGACGTTCTTGGCGCGCGCGCGACCGCCTTCGGTGGCTATGCCGAGATTCTCGAGCATCGCGCGGATCGACTGTTCGGTGAACGGCGAGTTGCGCAGACTATCGCCCGAACCGGCAAGGCCGATGACCAGGCCGTAGCCGACCAACTGGTTGTCGCGCGAACTCTGCAGCTGGGCGATGTCCTTGATGCGCGACGCGACCTGGCCCGGCGGCAGCGAACTCGGCCCGGACGAAACCCGGAACATGCGGCTGGTGGTGGCCGGATTATATTCGGGATCGTCGTAGACGCCGCCATTCTTGGCGGCGAGCTCGCGCTTGGCCTTCGGCGTCAGGCCGTCGGCTAGCGCCGGCTGCAGGCCAATCACGGCGGCCAATATCAGGGCAAGGCCGCGCATCATGAAGCGCTGACCTGGATGGTTCCGTCCGCCATCACCGTGCCGGACAGGATCTTGCCGCTGTCGATGTTGCGAACCTTGACGAGGTCGCCCGCTGCACCTGGCTGCAACGTCACGGCGGTTGCCGAGATCGTCAATCCGCCGGCGATGAAGAAGACCTGCACGGACGCACCCTGTTCGACCAGCCAGGCTTCGCGGATGGCGGTGGAAGGGATGTAGCGGCCGGGCAGCAGCGTGCGCTTGGCGATCTTGCCGTCGAGTTCCTCGGCCCGTGTGACGACCGCGTCCGGCTTGTGCTTGCCGGCGATGAGGGTCACCTGTTTCAGGGCTGTGAGCCCGATGGTCTCGCCGGGATAGATGACCCGGTTGGGAATCAGCACCACCTCGCCGACAGATTGATTGCTGGCGATCTGAGTGGCCGATTGGCTTGTCGATTGGGTTGTCGATTGGTTTGTCGATTCCTGGGCAAAAGCCGGCATGCCGCCGGTCACCAGCGCAAGGACGAGCGCGGTGCGGCGAAATGCGGACAGGAGGCCGGGCGTCGACATCATGCGTTACCGGATGTTCTTGGAGACGACAGAGGCCATATCGTCGGCGGCCTGAATGACCTTGGAGTTCATCTCATAGGCGCGCTGCGCCGAGATCAACTCGGTGATTTCCTTGACCGGGTCGACGTTGGAGGCTTCGAGATAGCCCTGCTGGATGGTGGCGAAGCCGGGGTCGCCCGGGACACCGACATTCGCCGGCCCCGAAGCCGTGGTTTCCTGGAACAAATTGTCGCCGAGCGGCGCCAGGCCTGCCTCGTTGGCGAAGTTGGCGATTTGAAGCTGGCCGAGGTTCTGCAGGTCGGTCTGGCCGTCGATGCGGGCGAAGACCTGCCCCGTCTTGTTGACGATGACCTCGACGGCATCGACGGGGACGTTGATGGCCGGAATGACGGCAGCGCCGTCGACCGTGACCAACTGGCCGGTGGCGTTGGTGTTGAGGGCGCCGGCTCGGCTGTAGAGCGTGCCGCCGTCTGCACCCTCGATCTGGAACCAGCCCCTGCCGGTCAGCGCCAGGTCGAAACTGTTGCCGGTGCTGGTCAGTTCGCCCTGCGTGTGCACGTTGCGCACGGCCGTCGTCTTGACGCCGAGACCGATCGACACGCCCTCCGGCACCAGCGAGGCGTTGGAGCGGTTGGGCACACCCTGCGTGCGATCGACCTGATAGAGCAGGTCGGAAAATTCGGCACGGGCGCGCTTGTAGCCGGTGGTGTTGATGTTGGCGATGTTGTTGGCGATGACTTCCAGATTTGTCTGCTGGGCATTCATGCCGGTGGCGGCGATGGCGAGTGCTTTCATGGCGGAATTCCTCAGATGCCCATTCGACTGACTTCGAGATAGGCGGAAACCACCTTGTCGCGGATGGCGACGGCGGTCTGAAGCGCCTGCTGCGCGCTCATCACGGCGTCGACCACCTGACGAGTGTCGGCGTCGCCCTTGAGCGCCTGCATCGACACCTGCTCGGCATTCTGCAGCGTGCTGACGGTCTTGGAGGCCGCCTGGCTCAGCGCCTCGGCGAAGGAGGTGCCGACATTGCCACCGGGTGTCGCGCCGCCCTGCAGCAGGCTTGTCACCGCGTCGTCACCGCCGATCGACGATTTGAACTGAAGGGCTCCGATGCCGCTGATCATTACTGGTTCCTCATCAGGTCGATGGTCATGGAAATCAGGTCGCGCGCCTGCTTGACGACCTGAAGGTTGGCCTCGTAGGAGCGGTTGGCCTCGGTCATGTCGGCCATTTCGATCAGCACGTTGACATTGGGCATCTTGACGTAGCCCTTCTCGTCGGCGGCCTCGTTGCCGGGCTGGAACTCGACCGGAAAGTCGCCTGGATCACGGTCGATCGAGTTCACTGCAACCGTCGAGCTGCCGGAGGTCCGATCGAGTTCGGAGACGAAGCTGATGGTCTTGCGACGATAGGGGTCGGAGCCGGGCGCGGTGCCGGTCGACTGGGCGTTGGCGAGGTTTTCGGAAACGACGCGCAGGCGCTCCGATTGGGCGCCGAGGCCGGACGCTGCGACTTTGAGGGCTGCGGTGAGCGCGTCCATGGTCAGCTCTTAACCGCCATCATCATCATCGAATGGAACGCCTTGACGATCGCCGTGTTGAGTTCGAAGGAGCGGCGCACCTCGCCGGCCTTCAGCAATTGGTCTTCCAGCACGACCGAGTTCTTGGACGGCATGACGACGCCGTCATCTTCCTGCGGCTTGATGGTGAAGCCGGCATTGGTCGCGGCGTTGCCGAGATGGCCGGCCTGCGTGGCCTGCAGCGATACAGCGGTACGGTCGAGCACCTTTTCGAACGGCTCGACGTCGTTTGCCGTGTAGCCCGGCGTGTTGGCGTTGGCGATGTTGCCGGCGACGGCGGACTGGCGCACGGCCAGCCACTGGGCTTGCTTGGCGGCGAGGTCGAAAAGGGAAACGGGCTCCATGAGAATCTCCGAGCAGGTACTCAGAGACTAGGCCGCGAGTCTTGCGCGGGCCTTGCGAACGACCAGAGGCCGGAGGGCTGTTATCGCGAAAGCTCGATCACCTGGTCGGTGCTGGTGACCATGACCCATTTGCCTTTGCGTTGCTCGATGGAAGACACCAGGCTGGAATCCGGCAGTATCGAGCCGCGCTGGACGATCCAGAGGCCGGCATCGTCCTCGATCATCGCGCGGCCATTGGCGACATGGACCATGCGAAATTTCGCGGCGTCGGCCGGAAAGGGTTGATCGTCGGGTGCCGACACGGGATCGGCATCGTCCTGCACCGCTCCCGTGGCGAGCAGATCGAGATTGGCGGCGGGAACGTCCTTCGCCGTCAGCGGCGCACTGCGTTGGGCGACCACACCGCCGCCCGCCCGTCCCGAATTGGTTCCGGAGCCGCCGAACTTCATTGCCTGGACGCCAAACTGTTCCTGGTTGAAGAAGATGTACCAGGGAAACAGGGCGCAGATCAGCCCGAGCGTGATGCCGAGCGCTGCAATGACGACATCGCTGCGTCGGTCGGACTTTTTCTTCAGCCTGGGAAACTGCGCCTTTGGCGGCTGCGGCCATTCGTGCCCGGAAGACTGCTGCCATTTCCGCGGCGAAAACAGGTCGTTGATGGCCGAGTCGCGGCTGGCCTCGGTCTCCTGGGCGGCCTTGGCTTCGGCGATCATGTCGCGCAGGACGCGCTCGGTGTACTGGCGTTCAGTCTCCGGCATCGGCGTTCAACTTGCTCTTGAGGTGGCGGGCGAGGTCGGAGAACGGATCGGCTGACGGGCGGTCCTTCGGCGATTGCGTCAGCGCTTCGTAGATCAGCGGCACCTGGCGCACGGCAATATCGAGTTCGGCGTCGACACCGCCCTGATAGGCACCCAGCAGGCGGATATCGCGCGTGTCCTCGAAGCGCGAGATCATCGACTTCAGCCTTGTCACCAGTGCGCGCTGTTCGGTGCTCCAGGCCTTGCCGGCCAGCCGCGATATGGACGACAGCGGATTGACCGGTGGGTAGCGGCCCTGTTCGGCGATGCTGCGATCGAGCACGACGTGACCGTCGAGGATGCCGCGCACGGAGTCGGCGACGGGGTCGTTGTGGTCGTCGCCGTCGACCAGCACGGAAATAATGGCTGTGATTGATCCTTTGCCTTCGGTGCCTGGTCCGGCGCGTTCAAGCAGCTTGGGCAGTTCGGTGAACACCGAAGCTGGATAACCGCGGGCGACCGGCGGCTCGCCGGTTCCCGTCGCCACCTCGCGCAACGCGTGGGCGAAGCGGGTGATAGAGTCCAGCACCAGGAGCACGCGATGGCCCTGGTCGCGAAAATGCTCGGCGACGCGCATGGCGGTGTCCGGCGCGCGCCGGCGCATCATGGCGCTCTCGTCGCTGGTGGCGACGACGGCGACGGTCTTGGCCATGCTGTTGCCGATCGTGTCTTCGAGGAATTCACGCACTTCGCGGCCGCGTTCGCCGATGAGCGCGACGACGACGGTGTCGAATGCGTCGGCGCCGGCGAGCATGGCGAGCAGCGTCGACTTGCCGACGCCGGAACCGGCGAAGACGCCGAGGCGCTGGCCGAAGCAGAGCGGCGTGAAGATGTCGATGACCTTGACGCCGGTCATGAAGGCGGTGCCGACACGCTGCCGCGCCATGGCGCCGGGTGTCTTCTGGGCGCCGCTCGACGCATCGTCACCCCTGACGAGCGGCATGCCGCCATCGATTGCCCGGGTGAGCGCGTCGATGGTGCGGCCGCGCCACGAGGCATGCGGCGCCACCGCAAGCGGACCGCGGCGGAACACGGCATCGCCGATGCCGGCATCGGCGCTGCGTTCAAAGGGGGCTACTACAACCTCGTCGCGGCTGATCTTGACGATCTCGCCGCGGCGCGTGCCGCCATGGCCGCGCTGCTCGACGATGTCGCCCAGCCTGGCGAAGTCGGAAAGGCCGTGCACCTTGTAGTGCGTGGGCGTGACTTCGGTAACGCGGCCGCCGCGCTTGAGCAGCGCCTCGGCGTCGGCGAAACGCCGCCATACGCGCTCCAACGCGGCAAGCCGGTCTTCCGGCGCCGGCTGGAGCTGTTTTTCGAGAGCGCGGATAGATGGCTGGCCGAGCGACATGGGCTATTTCGAGCCAAGCGTCTTGATGGCCTCGTCGGTGGAGGAGTCGGTCTGCCGCATCAGCGCGGCGGTGTTCTCGAAGGCGCGCTGAACCATGATCAGCCGGGTGATCTCCAGCACCGGATTGACGTTGGATTCTTCGAGAAAACCCTGGGCGACGCCAATATCGGAGCGATCGGTGACAGGCTCGGGCGTACGCGCCGGAACGATGCCGGAATTGCCGTAACGGACGAAATTCTCGCCCGGATCGAAATTGTAGAGGCCGATGGAGCCGACAAGCTGATCGTTCTGGCGCAGCGAACCGTCGGCCCCGGCCTTGGGCGGACCGTTGCGGGGGTCGAGTTGGATCGGCGAGCCGCCGGCGTCGAGCACCGGGTGACCCTCGATCGACATCAGCTCGCCGTTCTCGTTCATCGAAAAGCGCCCGTCACGGGTCATGACGGTGCCGACCGGCGTCTCTATGGCGAACCAGGCATCGCCCTGGATGGCGAAATCGAAGGGATTTCCGGTCTCGCTCAAAGCACCGTGGGCGCCGGAAAGATAGGTCTTGCCGGAGGACGCGAAGGACACCGATTTCTGCCCGATGCCGGAGACGACGTCCTCGAACTTCACGCCGGTGGCGCGAAAGCCGATCGTCGAGGCGTTGGCGACGTTGTCGGCGATCGTGTCGAGGCGGCGCTCGAGCGCGATCTGCGAGGAAAGGGCGACGTAGAGGCTATCCCGCATGATGTTCTCAGAACCTCAGTTTCTGCATGGCCATCATTAGGTCGGTGGAGATGCCGACCGTGATCGGCTGCGCGAAGAGCACGCTGACCGAGGTCACGGCCGATGAGGTCGGGTTGTTGATCTCGTACATGCTGGTGAAGCGCGTCAGGAACTTGCCGAGCTTCTCGGGGTCGGAGAAATCCGAGATGTCGAGTTTCTGCTCGAACAGCTGCGCCTGCTTGTCGACATCGGCAGTGGCGAAGGAATCGGGCAGCCCGAGCACGGTGCGCACGACGGTGGCCAGCGCGGTGTCGGCCAGCACGTCGTACCAGCTGGTGATAGCCGATGCCTTGCGGTCGAAATACAACGCCAGCCGCACGCCCTGGTTGGTCTTGCCGGCGTCCTCTTCGAGGGTCTGGCGCATGTATTTGTCGACGGTCGGTTGCTGTGCCGGATTGATGGTGGTGGCCGCTTCGCCGTATTGTTCGAAGTTGAAGGCGGAGGCAAGTGCGGCGTAAGTTTTGTCCGTCATCTTGTTGGCGACGCTGCCAGGATCGCGGACGCCACTTTGCAGAACCCGCTTGATGAGGGCCTTGTCCTCCGTCGCCGAATCGAGACCGAATGACGCCAGCGCGTATGTGTAGAGCCGATTGTTCGACATCAGATCGTCGATCGACTTCACCTTGGTAATGTTGGCGAGATAGTATGTCGTCTCGCCTTTCACATAGTCCGAATTCGGATCGAGGCCGGCGATTTTCGCCTGGATGGCGTAGTTCTTGGTCACCATCTGCTGCGTCTTGTTGTAGATGGTCGCATCGGCGCCGTTGGCGGCGAAATTGAAGGCGCTGACGAAATCGGCGTAGCGCTTGTCGGTCAGCTTGTTGGCGAAGCTGTCGGGATCGGAGACGCCTTCCTTCAGTGCCTTGACCATGAAGGCCTTGGCGTAGGCCATGTCCTCGAGCCCGTAGGCCTTCATGGCATATTTGAACAAACGGTCATTCTTGACGAAATCGTCGATCGATTTCACCTTGGTGATGTTGGCGAGATAATATTTGGTATCGCGATCAACCACAGGCTGCTGCTCGATCCTGTCGAGCGACTTTGAAATGTCCTTGGTGATGAGCTGGTAGCTGGTAAAGGTGTTAAGCAAAAGACGTGCCTCCGGCCGAAGCTATGTCGGGACAATACCCCTACTTCCTTGCGCGAAACTGAATCGGATCCAGTGGCTTCGATTCAAGCCTCACACAAGGCACGGGGGCTATCCCTTGCTCGCGATGTGAAATGCGGAAGGACCTGTCGTGGGTATTCTGATTGGACTGGTGGTGACGCTCGGCTGCGTCCTTGGCGGCTTCATGGCCATGGGCGGTCATCTTCGCGTGCTGATACAGCCATGGGAGGCCGTGATCATTTGTGGCGCGGCTTTTGGCACCTTTCTCGTCGCCAATCCGATGAAGACGGTCAAGGACACCGGCAAGGGCATTCTCGAAGCCTTCAGGCAGGCGGTGCCGAAGGAGCAGGACTATCTCGAAACGCTCGGCGTGCTGCACTCACTGATGCGCGAGTTGCGGTCGAAATCCCGCAGCGAGGTCGAGGCGCATATCGACAATCCGGAAGAGTCGGCGATTTTCCAAGCGTTTCCGACTGTGCTGCATAACCATGACCTGACACATTTTATCTGCGACTACTGCCGCATCATCATCATCGGCAACGCCCGCTCGCACGAGATCGAGGCGCTGATGGACGAAGAAATCCAGACCATCAAGTCCGACAAGATGAAGGCCTATCACGCGCTGGTGGCGGTGGGCGATGGCCTGCCGGCGCTCGGCATCGTCGCCGCCGTGCTCGGCGTGGTCAAGGCGATGGGCGCGCTCGACCAGTCGCCGGAAATCCTCGGCGGTCTGATTGGTGCCGCACTTGTCGGAACGTTCCTCGGCATCTTCCTGTCCTATTCGGTGGTCGGGCCTGTCGCCACCAAGATCAAGACGGTGCGTGAGAAGAAGAATCGCCTCTACATCATCGTCAAGCAGACGCTGCTGGCCTACATGAACGGTGCGCTGCCGCAGGTGGCGATCGAGTTCGGCCGCAAGACCATATCGTCGTATGAACGGCCGACGATCGACGCCGTCGAGCAGAGCACGATGAACACCGGCGCCGTCGAAAAGAAGGCCGCCTGAACGATGCGCGACAGAATGGTCCCACCACTGTCATGACCAGTCCAGGCAGCCCATCGGAAGCGCGTTCGCTGATCATCGAGCGCCTCGTCGGTGACAGCGGCGAGGCCGCGCAGGTCATCGATGCAGGCCGCGCCATGGCCGAGCGCGCTGTGCCGCTGCTGCAGAAAAGCCTGACTGGCGAACTTGGCGTTCCGGTCATTGTCGATCTCAAAGCGATCGAGATCAGCCGCGTACCCGAGGCGCGTTCCCGCGCCGGTGAGAATTTCGCGATGACCGTCGTTGCCTCGCCAGCGTCTTCCGATGCAGTGACCCTCGTCATCGATGGCGCCGCGATCGCCATCATGGTCTCGACGCTGTTTGGGGGTGACCCGGATATGCCGGTGTCGCCGATCGAGCGTGATCTGTCGCCGATCGAGACCGACGTCTCGACGATGGTGTTTCAGCAAGTCGCGCAGGCGCTGAACGGATCTGGTCGGCGCTCGCTTGAGCTACGGCTTCCCGCGCCGCGGGCGATGTCTGGCATGGAGGCCAAGCGACACGTGCTGCGCGACGGCGCCGCACTGCGCATCGTCCTCGGCATCTCGACGCCGGCCGACAGCGGCAGCATCACCGTGACGATGCCACAACGTATCGTGCTGGCCGGTCGGGACAGCGCTGCCGCCGTCAGCGAGAAGGATCAAAACGCCAGCTGGCGCGCGCGCTTTTCGGAAGAGGTTATGCGCTCAACGGTAGCGCTCGAAGCCACCATGCCGCTGGCCCGGCTGACGCTCGGCGACCTCGCCAACTTCGACGTCGGCCAGGTCATCGAATTCGAGGAAACGGCGCAATCCCAGGCGCGTCTCAGTGCCCGCGGCAAGACGCTGTTCGTGTGCGAGTTCGGCAAACTGGGACAGAATTACACCGTCCGAATCAGGCATCCCTACGATGCAGGGCAGGACTTTATCGAAGCGCTGATGCCGGCTTCTGCCGGCCGCGCCTGACATTTGGAGACGATTTGATGGCCAAGACCAAGGTGGAAGCCGACCTCGACCAGCCGGACGAGCAGCTCGACCGTGCCATCGAAGAGTTGCGCGGGGTCCTGCACGAAGAGGAACAACGCCCAGACGCGGCGTTCAGGGCCGCTTCCGGCGCCAATTCGAGCGTCATCATGAACATCCCCGTCGATGTCCAGATCATCCTCGGCAGCACCGAGATGCCGGTCTCCGATCTGATGGCGCTGCAGAAGGGGTCGACGGTGGCACTCAATCGCCGTATCGGCGAACCCGTCGACGTCGTGGTCAACGGCCGCAAGATCGCGCGCGGCGAGATCACCGTGCTGGAGAGCGATCCGTCGCGCTTCGGCATCAGGCTGACCGAGATCATCGCCGGCACGAAGGGCGCCTAGATATGGATTGCGGAGCTTGCCGGTGGCAGCAGAGGCGAGTGGCATGACGACGCCGGTTACCTTGACCCGCGCGCAGAAGGCAGCCGCCATTCTGGTGGCGATGGGCAAGCCGTCGGCCAGCCGCCTGTTGAAATTCTTCAAGCAGGAAGAACTGAAGGCGCTGATCGAGGGCGCCCGCCTGCTGCGGACGATTCCGCAAAGCGATCTCGAGCGAATCGTGGCCGAGTTCGAGGCCGAGTTCACCGAAGGGGCGGGATTGCTCGATTCCGCCGACAGGATGGACACCATCCTCAATGAGTCGCTGTCGCCCGAAGAGATGAGCGCGATCATGGGCGACAAGAGATTCGAGGTCGCCCCGGAAGGCCCGCCGCCGATCTGGCCAGAGCTCGAAAAGCTCGAACCGGCGCGGCTTGGCGCCTTCCTGGCCGGCGAGCATCCGCAGACCGCGGCCATGGTGCTGTCCAAGCTGGCGCCGCAGGTGGCGGCGAGCGTGCTGCTGACACTGACCAAGCCGATGCGTGGCGAAATCATCAAGCGCATGGTGACGATGGCCAATGTTCCGGACACCGCCAGCAAAATCGTCGAAAACCGGCTGCGCACCAGCGTGCTGGCGGAAACCTCGACCAAAGACACTTCTGCCGGGCAGGCGCGTGTCGCCAGCGTTCTGAACGAACTGGACAAGCCGCTGCTCGAGGAGGTCATGCAGGATCTGGAGGCTGCCGGCACGCCCGACCTCGATGGTGTGCGGGCCCGCCTGTTTGCCTTCGACGACCTGCCGCTGCTCACCCAGAAGGCACGGGTGCTGCTGTTCGACGGGCTGTCGACCGAACTGGTCACGCTGGCCCTGCGCGGCGCGCAAGCGGGACTTGCCGAATCCGTGCTGTCGGCGATCGGCGCGCGGTCGCGGCGCATGATCGAAGCCGAACTCGGACAAGGTTCGGAAGGGATTCCTCTCGCCGATATCACAGCAGCACGCAAGACGATCGTGACGACGACGATCCGGCTGTCGCGCGAAGGCGCCTTCGAACTTCCGTCGACCCAAGACGCCGCCTAAAGCCGCGCCATGGCTGACGCGGTCGACAAGGATTCGAAAACCGAAGAGGCGACGGAAAAGAAGATCCGCGACACTGTCGAACAGGGCAAACTGCCCCATTCGCGGGAAACGGCGCTCCTTGCATCGTTCGTTGCCATACTGGTGTTCACCGTTTTCTACGCCAAGGACGCGATCATCGATCTCGGCATGTTCCTGTCGATGTTCCTGGAGAAGCCGGAAGCCTGGCCGATGGACACCGAGACCGATGTCATCGCGCTCTACAAGATCGTCCTCCTCGAAGTGGGTCGCGCCGTCCTGAGCCTGATGGTGCTGCTGACTGTCGCCGGTATCGGCGCCTCGGTGTTCCAGAACATGCCGCAATTCGTCGGCGAGCGGGTGCGGCCGCAACTGTCGCGTATCTCGATCGCCAAGGGCTGGAACAGGCTGTTCGGCATTCAGGGTTGGGTCGAGTTCCTGAAATCACTCGGTAAGGTCGGCTTTGCCATCGTCGTGCTGAGCTTCACTTTGTCGGAAGATCACCGCAAGCTGCTCGCCGGCATGATCACCAATCCGGTCGCTTTCGGACTCGTCATCCGCGGCATTGCCGTCGACATACTGGTGGCGATCGTCTTCGTCATGGGGCTGATCGCGGCGGTCGACATCGTCTGGTCGCGCTTCCACTGGAGGCAGGATCTGCGCATGAGCAAGCAGGAGGTCAAGGACGAGTTCAAACAGTCCGAAGGCGACCCCATCGTCAAGTCGCGGCTGCGCTCGCTGGCGCGCGACCGGGCGCGCAAGCGGATGATGACAGCGGTGCCGCGCGCGACGCTGATCATCGCCAACCCGACACACTTCTCGATCGCGCTCAAGTACGTGCGCGACGAGGACTCGGCACCAATGGTGTTGGCCAAGGGCCAGGATCTGGTGGCGCTGAAAATCCGCGAGATCGCACGCGAAAACAACATTCCGATCTTCGAGGACGTGGCGCTCGCCCGCTCCATGTACAAGCAAGTTTCGGTCGATAGTGTGATCCCATCGCAATTCTATCAGGCCGTCGCCGAACTGGTGCGGATCGTCTACTCGAAAAAGGCTGAGCGCAGACAGATTTCATGAACCGTCAACCGCACGCAAAATCCCGCGAGATCATCGTTGCCAGCGCCATCGAGCAAGTGGTGGGGGAACTGAGGCTGATCGATGTCGCCGACTATATCGCCTTCATCCGGCTGGAGCATTTCGCGTGCCTGTCGGATCTGGTCGATTCAGCGGTGGAGCTGTTCTTCATGCCAGGCACGCTGCGGCTCGGCCATGGCGGCGAGGCGCATGTCGACTGGAGCGGCAGCCCGCGCATCGTGCTTGATCTGGAGCTGAGGCCGCCTGGCGTCACCGTCTATTTCCAACTGACGCTGAGCGAGAACGGCGCTTCGGTGGTGGTCAACTACGTGTCGTTCGAGAAGCCGGGCGAAGACCCGGAGCACAACACGGCGCTGCTCGAGGCGGTGATCGAACAGGCCCGTATCCGCAAGGTCGAGCCGCTGGCCTTTCGCGGAACATCGATCGCTTCCGACGGCCGCCGGCCAATCCTCTAATTGCTTTATTCGATAAGCCCCAGCCGCAGCGCCTTGGCCACGGCCTGGTTGCGGTTGACCGCGTTGAGCTTTTGGGTCGACTGGGTCAGATACTGGTTGGCAGTGTGCACCGACAGTTTCAGGAGCCGGGCGATCTCCTCGCTGGTGTTGCCATTGGCGGTCAGTTTCAGGCATTCGAGTTCGCGCTTGGAGATCGCGCGCGTCCTGCCGGCATCGCCAGGGCGGATGCGAGCGACGGCGGCGAACAGCGAGAAGCAGCGGGCGTGGATCTCGTAGAGCGCGTCCTGCGGCAAGGTGATCTCCGATCCGAGGAACACGACAAGGCCGCACTGCCCACGGTCGGCGTGGACGGGAAACGCGATGCCGCTGGTGCCGGGCGCCAGCGGCGCCATCTGCTCGGTCCAGGTGAGATTGCCGAACATCTCCGCCATGCCGGCGAGGCCATCGTCTGTCCACCAGCGCGGTTCGGTCGAGATGCGGGTGTGGCGCACGACCTCCTCGCCATTGGCGCCTGAAATGAATTTCGTCGCCACCGCAATGCCGGGGTAGTCGGAATCAAGGCAAGGGACGAGCCGTGCGCGTTCGGGCGAGGGGCTGACGAAGAACAGGCCAAAGGCGAGGGCGTTGATGTCGACAGCGATCCAGCGGCAGCGCCGCACGGCATCGGGAATGGTGACGGCGTGATGGGTTTCGGAGCCGAGCGAAAAGGCGCCGAACGGATTGCGCTGCTCGTTGAAAAGGGCTTCGGCAGCCTCCTTGATGTCGGCGTGTTTCAAATGATGCCGCTCCTGATCGCCGTGGCGATGGCCATCGCGCGGTTGCTGGCCGCGAATTTCTGGATGGCGTGGGTGATGTAGCTGTTGACGGTGTTGGAGGAGACGCCAAGAATGACGGCGACCTCGTCGGTGGTCTTGCCCTCGGAGACCCAGAACAGGCATTCGCGCTCGCGATCCGACAGCGGATCCTGCATGGCGGCGGCGGCGATCAATTGCGGGATATGCGAAAGCGCGTAGCAGCATTTCAGCTGCGCCCTCATCAGCGCCGGCTGGTCGATGCTACCGGCAGTCGCCGCGGAGAACAGGGCGAACAGGCGCTGGCGGCCGACATTGAGGCGCAGCGAATAGATCTCGGCATGGCCAAGCACGTCGAGAAGGCGCGCTTCCTCACCGGTGATCAATCCGTCAGTCTCGGGCGCCTGGGATGCCACCAGAGCGATCGGGCGGATACCGGGTGCAACGGTGAGCGCACCTTGCGCAAGCCCGGCGATCAGCCGCTTGCCGATCAGCTCGATGGCATCGAAAATCCAGTTGGAGGAGACGATGCGCGCATCGTTGCGGTCCTGGTCGTGGACGATGGCGACCAGCATATAGCTGTCGGCGCCGATCTCGGCGGTCAGTTGCATGAAAAAGCTGGTGAGATCGCCGCGCGACGTCAGGCGCGAGCCCAATGTGTCGGATTGAAGTAGCGCGGCGGGACTGCTCATTCTTGTTGCTTTTGGCCGGAATCGTTTCTGCTGTCCGGATGCTGGAAGCCAGCCGCCGAACCCGAATACGCATTACTTTGACGAAGACACACGCGTGGCGCAGGGCTGCGCCAACCAGATCCGAATCCATTCAGGGAACGCGAAGCCGTCCGCGTCTGGTGCCGGAAAAGCTCCGGAACAAGAGACTTTGGGTGGTCGCCGCGCCCCCCGAGGACCGGCTGATTCGGGTCTAATCTACCCGCAGTTGAATCCGACATCAAACGCGATTTGACAAAATCGAATCCGGTGGACTCACGTACGACTCAGAGGCGGACTCCAAGCCGTTTTGCCGCCCTGACGCACCTGAAACGTCGGCACAAAAAAGCCGGCCTTGGTGCAAAGCTGCCGTATCGAAGACTGATCGATTCCGATAGGTTTTCGCTGATCGACAGGGATGGGCGTTCCTTCGATCCGACCGGGCAAGATGGGTAGCCCTTGTTAGCGGCCATCGGCATGGGGCGATACGCAGATCCACGCTGATTGATAGGTTCAATGCGCGGCCGCCGGCCACGCTCAAATTTTAGCACCAGTGGTTTCGGGGGAAACAATGAGCGATTCATTTCGGGAAGTAACATCCGTCTCGTGGTTCGGGCGGATCAAGCGCGCGGTCGGCGGGGTCATCTTCGGCCTGCTTCTGGTCGTGCTGATGGTGGTCGGGCTGTTCTGGAACGAGGGCCGCGCGGTGCAGACGGCACGCTCGCTGGCCGAAGGGGCCGGCACCGTGGTTTCGGCCAGCGCCGACAGCGTCGATGCCGCCAATGACGGCAAATTGGTGCATGTCAGCGGCCCGGTGACGGCGGATAGTGGTCTCGCGGATCCGGATTTCGGCATTGCGACGCAAGGGCTGCGGCTGTCGCGCGGCGTCGAAATGTACCAGTGGAAAGAAGAGTCCAAATCCGAGACCACCAAGAAGCTTGGCGGCGGCGAGGAGACGGTAACCACCTACAGCTATTCGAAGGTGTGGGACGACAGCCAGATCGACTCATCGGATTTCAAGAAGCCGGACGGCCACCAGAATCCACCGATGGCGATCCACAGCCGGACCTTCCAGATTCCGGAGGGCAAGCTTGGCGCTTTCACGCTCGATCAGCCGGTGCTTGATCGCATCGAGGGCGACAAGGACTATTCGCTGTCGCCCGACCAGTCAGCCGCGATCAAGGCCGCCTATACCGGCACCAGGCCGCTCAGCGTCGCTGACGGCAAGATCTATCTCGGCGCCGACACGACAACGCCGACGCTGGGCGACTACCGCATCGGCTATGAGCTGGCGCCGCTCGGCGTGATCAGCATCGTCGCGCGCCAGGCCGGCAGCCGGTTCGAGCCCTACCAGACAGAGGCGGGCGATGCGTTGCTGATGGTAGACACCGGCGCTATCCCGGCCGACAAGATGTTCGCCGAGGCGGTCAGCGCAAACACGCTGATCACCTGGCTGCTGCGCGCCGCCGGCCTTTTGTTGCTGACGATCGGCTTTGCCCTGTTCCTCAGCCCGATCGGCGTGATCCTCGACGTCATCCCGTTCCTCGGCAGCATGGCGCGGATGGGAACCGGCATCATCGCCTTCTTCCTGGCGATCCTGGTCGGCACGACGACGATCGCCATTGCCTGGTTCTGGTATCGGCCCGTTCTGGCGGCGGGTATCCTTGCGGCCGGTGTCATCGCGGCGACGGCGGTCTACTACCTCGGCCACTCGCGCAAAGCAGCTGCACCGGTTGCAGTGCCGAACACCGGAGCGGCAACCTAGGTCGAACGCCGAACGGCTACCGCCGTTCGGCGCTCATTCTTACCGATCCTCGAAACCGGTCAGCACACCGACGGCGTTGACGCCGATCTCCTCGACGGCATAGCCGCCTTCCATGACGAACAGCGTCGGCAGGCCGAGCTTGGCGATGCGGCGGCCTATCTTGGGGTAGTCGGATGTTTTCAGCTTGAACTGGCTGATCGGGTCTTTCTCGAAGGTGTCGACGCCCAGCGAGACGATGACGACATCCGGTGCATAGGCTGCCAGCTTAGCGCAGGCGCCCTCAAGCGAGGCGTTCCAGGCGTCCCAATCGGTGCCGAAGGGCATCGGATAGTTGACGTTGAAGCCTTCGCCGGCGCCCGCGCCGCGCTCGTCGGCGTGGCCGAGGAAGAACGGGTACTCGACCAGGGGATCGCCATGCAGGTTGAGCACCTGGACGTCGGCACGGTCATAGAAGATCTCCTGCGTGCCGTTGCCGTGGTGGTAGTCGACATCGAGGATCGAGATGCGATTGGCGCCTTGGTCGCGGAACCATTGGGCGGCGACAGCGGCGTTGTTGATGTAGCAATAGCCGCCCATGAAGCCTGCACCGGCATGATGGCCGGGCGGACGGCAGAGCGCGAAGGCGGAAGCCTCGCCGTCCTTGACCAGGCCGGCGGCGGTCAGCGCCACGTCATAGGACGATTTGATAGCGGCCCATGTGCCTTCGACGAAGGTGGCACCGGCGTCGAAGGAATAGTAGCCGAGCAGGGCATCGACGCGCTTCGGCGGCACGTCGCCGCGCAGGCCGCGCGTCGGCCAGGTAAAGGGCATCGCCGTGCCCGTCAGGCCGGCTTCCACCCATAGCGGCCAGACCGTCGGCAGGAAGTCGATATAGTCTGACTTGTGGATGCGCTTGGCGGCGGCGAGATCATGCTCGAGCGGCAGGACGATCGGCCCCAGTTTCTCGCTTTCGACCCGCGCCTTGATGAATTCGGCCCGCGAGGGCTTTTCGAAACCCGGAACGATGGCCGAGGTGACGAGTTCCATCTGGCCGGCATGGCCAGCATGAAGCGGCGAATAGACAGTCTTCATGAAATTCCTCTTGAAGTGCGAAGTCAGTCAAGGTTGAGATAGGGGCTCACCAAAGCGAGCCACATTCTTTCCACATCGTCTTCGATGAGGTCGTATGTCTTGCGGTCTCTTTTTAGCCCAACAAGCCGGCAGGCGTGCCCGACGTCCATCATCAGCACACCCAGCCGGCTGGCGATCTTGTCTTCAAGAGCCGGGTTCACATGCTGCAGCCAGGCGGCGTAGAGGGCGATGATCTGCTCGTCATATTCGTCCTGGATCGGCCTGAGGTCGGCATTGCCAGATATGGCCTCGATCACCGGCATCAGGGTGGCGTTTTCGAGATATATCCTGGAGGTATCGACGAAGAGCTTCCGCACTTCCCGCCGAAACTCTTCGCGGTTGGTGGGCCGGGTGGCCTTGATGCGCCTCGCGATGACCTCGGGAAAGGATGACAACCAGCGCCGGGCGAGGTCCAGAAGAATGGCTTCCTTGTTGGGAAAGTATTGGTAGATCGAACCGACCGACAAGCCTGCGCGCTGCGCAATGGCGAGCGTCGTCGGCGTCCTGGTTCCTTGCTCCCGCGTCAAGATCAGCGCCGCGTCGAGAATCCTGTCGACCACCTTGCTCGACCGTTGTTGCCGCGGCTGCTTGCGCGGTTCGAGCGCTATCCTGGTTTTGCGGTCGAGACTGCGCTTCACGGCTTGATGTCCTCGTTCCCCGCCCGGTCTCAACATGGGCAGAGCGTGCTGTCCACAATACATTCCAGATTCCGCATGTTGACAAACGCGAATAATCAGTCGCATTCTTTATCCCACGCTGCCTCTTGGGATGACAAGGGGAATTTCCAAGACAGCGCACTGGCATTCTTTTTCGTCCGAGGCGCCGCTCCGGTGGAGTGGCAGGTCGTTGGACAAGTCTGTCGGTCCAGTCAGTCGTCAAAAGCGCGGAGTCGCGATGTCTGTCACAGGTGCGGGTCACAATGCGGATCTGATCGTCATCAACGGTCGTGTGCAGACTATGGACGACGACAACCCCGCCGCCGAAGCCGTTGCCGTCAAGGACGGCGCCATCGTCGCCATCGGCAGCCGCGCCTCCATCGAAGAGCTCAAGGGACCGGCTACCAAGATCATCGACGCCAAGGGCGGCTCGGTCTTGCCGGGCTTCATCGAAGCCCACATGCATCTGTTTTCAGGCGGGGCAGAGCTTGCTCATCTTCAACTCACCGGTATTCATGGCTTCGAGGCGCTGCAAAAGGCGATCCGCGACTATGCGCCGACGCAGCCCGATGCTCCGATGCTGGTCGGCCAGGGCGTTGACTACACCGTACTCGGCAGCGAGCGGGTGACGCGCCATCACCTCGACGCCATTTTGCCTGATCGCCCGTTCTGTATGGCCGCGCCTGATCATCACACCATGTGGGCCAACACCAAGGCGCTGGAGATGGCCGGCATCCTGCACGGACGCACGCTTGGTCCGGGCAATGAGATCGTCATGGGTGATGATGGCCTGGCCGCCGGTGAATTGCGCGAAGGCGAGGCCTTCGGCCCGGTGCTCGACCTTGCCGGCGAAAGCCGGGTGCGGCTAGGGCTGTCGACCGGCGGCGAGCCGGATCCGATGCCGACGGCGGCCGAGCGCGCCTCCGACCGCGATATCATGCGGCGCGGGCTCGCCTGGTGCGCGCGCCATGGCATCACCTCGATCCAGAACATGGACGGCAACCTCTATCAGCTTGAACTGCTGGCCGAGATCGAAACCGAGGAAGGTTTGCCCTGCCGCGTCCAGATCCCGTTCCACTACAAGAACTTCATGGCGCTCGACATGCTCGACAAGGCATCTGATATGGCCGAACGCTACAACAGCGAATGGCTGTCGTCGGGCATGGTCAAGGTGTTCTACGACGGCGTGCTCGATTCCTGGACGGCTGTCATGGTCGAGCCCTATGCCGACCGGCCCGACTGGGTGGGCGAGCCTCTGTTCACGCCGCAACAGTTCATCGACCTTGCCGTCGCGGTCGACAAGCGCGGGCTGCAGATGGCCGTGCATTCGATCGGTGACGGCGCGGTGCGCGCGGTGCTCGACGGTTATGAAGCGGCGCAGAAGGCGAACGGCAAGCGCGACAGCCGCCACCGGGTCGAGCACATCGAGGTCACCACCACATCAGACGTGCCGCGTTTCGCCGAACTCGGCGTCATCGCCTCCATGCAGCCGCCGCATCCGCCAGGGGCCATGGACTTTCCGCTGGAGCCGACGGTGTCGCGCATCGGGCCGTCGCGCTGGCCGCTGAGCTATGCCTGGCGAACACTGAAGAATGCCGGCGCGCATGTCGTCTTCGCATCGGATTGGCCGGTGTCGCCGATCGATCCGATCCTGGGCATTCAGGCGGCAGTGTTGCGCAAGCCGTGGGCAGAAAGCGACCCGGACCAGAGTTTTTCACTGCATGAAGCGATCGCCGGTTACACGGTCGAGGGCGCTTACGCCGAATTTGCCGAACGCCGTAAGGGCACGCTGAAGTCAGGCTACATGGCCGATCTGGTGGTTTTGTCGATGGATATCGAGAACACCGCCCCGGCCGATCTGCACAAGGTCCGACCGGTGACGACGATTTGCGGCGGCAAGATCACCTATCAGGCCTGACTATGGCATGGGGCTTGCAGGCCTCGATGACTGACTGAACTGTGACCCAATGCCGGGCTTGCCAACCCACCGGCCATGTGGTCACATCGAACAGGGGAAGAACTCCGCCAGCAAGAGCGGGGTCAACAGTGAGGCGTAATCGTGCCGGACAAACCGGATCGGAATGCGATTGAAGTAGTAAACGTCAGCAAAATTTTCGGATCAGGTGAGGGGCAGGTCGCTGCCCTCGACACGGTCTCGGTATCCATCCGCGAGAACGAGTTCTTCACGCTGCTTGGCCCATCCGGCTGCGGCAAGACCACGTTGCTCAGGCTGATCGCCGGCTTCGACTTCCCAACCGCTGGTGAAATCCTGCTCTATGGCCAGGACATCGCCCTGCTGCCGCCCTTCAAGCGGCCGGTCAACACTGTTTTCCAGTCCTATGCGCTGTTCCCGCACATGACGGTCGCCGACAATATCGGCTTTGGCCTGGAAATGCTGGGCAAGCCGAAAGCCCAGATCAAGGCGCGCGTCGCCGAGATGCTGAAGCTGGTCAAGATGGAGGCACTCGCCGGCCGTCGCACCAGCCAGATCTCCGGCGGCCAGCAGCAGCGCGTGGCGCTGGCGCGGGCGCTCGCACCTCAGCCGAAAGTGCTGCTGCTCGACGAACCCTTGTCGGCGCTCGACTACAAGCTTCGCAAGGAGATGCAGATCGAATTGAAGCGGCTGCAGCACGAGACCGGCATCACCTTCATCTTCGTCACCCATGACCAGGAGGAAGCGCTGACCATGTCGGACCGCATCGCGGTGATGTCGTCCGGAAAGATCCTGCAGGTCGGTTCGCCCTGGGATATCTACGACAAGCCTGCCGAACGCTTCGTTGCCGACTTCATTGGCGAAACCAACTTCCTTACGGCCGCCATCAGCCAGATGGCCAACGGCAAGGCGCGCGCGACGCTCAAATCCGGAGCGACCATCGAGGCGACCGTGGCCCAAGGTTTCCAGCCCAAGGCCAACGCCACGGTCGTGGTTCGGCCCGAACACGCCAAGCTGACCAAGGGCAAGGGCGAATTGTCCGGAACAGTCGACAACATCGTCTATTTCGGCACCGACACCCACATCCATGTTCATCTCGAGAGCGGCGAACTCTTCACCGTACGCCAGCAGAACACGCGCAGCGCGGGCTGTGGTTTCGAGAAGGGCGACACGATCGGCATCCTCATCGGCAGCGATGCCGCCCAGGTCCTGAAGGACTGATGATGGCGACCGCGGAAGAAGTCGCCAAGGCAGCGGAACGGCGCGATATCCGTGACCGCTGGCTTTTGTCAGCCCCAGCGCTGTTGACCATTTTTCTCGCCGCGACCGGCCCGTTGCTGATCGTGCTCGTCTATTCGTTCCTGACACCAGGCTCCTATGGCGACGTGAAGTGGCAGTTCTCGCCGGAAGCCTGGATAGCGGTGTTTCTGGAGCGCGATATCTTTGACGATACGCTTTCGATTGCCGCCGCCCACGTCACCATCTTCCTGCGCTCCATCAAGCTCGCAGTGGTGACGACCATCGCCACCTTGGTGCTTGGCTTTCCGACCGCCTATTTCATGGCGACGCGCAGTGAAAAGACGCGCGATCTCTGGCTGTTCCTGATTACCATTCCGTTCTGGACCAACCTGCTGATCCGCACCTTCGCGGTGCTGCAGATCATCCGCAACGAAGGCATCATCAACACGATCCTGCTCAAGCTCGGCATCATCTCGGCGCCGATCCAAATCCTCTACACCGACATGGCGATACTGATCGGCATGGCCTATGTCTATCTGCCGCTGATGGTGCTGCCGATCTACGCCAGCATGGAGAAGCTCGATTTCCGCCTGGTCGAGGCGGGCTACGATCTTTACGCGACGCGCTTCCAGGTGCTGCGGCGGATCATCTTTCCGTTGGTCAAGCCGGGTGTCATTGCCGGCTCGATCCTGGTCTTCATTCCAGCACTTGGTGCCTATGTGACGCCGAGCGTGCTTGGCGGCGGCAAGAACATGATGCTGTCCAACCTGATCGAATTGCAGTTCGGGCAGGGTCGCAACTGGCCGCTCGGCTCGGCGCTGTCGATCGCCGTCATGATCATCGTCATGGTGGCGCTGCTTGCCTATGTGCGCAATGCCGGCAAGTCGGGGGTGCGTCATGGCTAAGAACTTTTCCATCAAGCACCAGCCTGGGTTCACCGCGATCGCCGCGACCTGCTTTATCGTGCTCTATCTGCCGATCATCGTGCTGGTCATCTATGCCTTCAACGCGGCGAGCTCGACCTCCGAATGGGGCGGCTTTTCGCTGAAATGGTTCCAGTCGGCATGGCAGAACACGCAGGTCATCGATGCCACCCTGCGTTCCTTCCAGATCGGCTCCGTCGCGGCGGTACTTTCCACCATCTTCGCCACCATGGCGGCGCTCGCCACCACGCGCACCGCACCCTATCCCGGTCTCACCTTCAAATATGCGGCGATCAACCAGCCGCTGATGGTCCCCGAGATCGTCACCGGCGTGGCGCTGCTGATCTTCTTCTCGCGCATCAAGATCTTCACCGGCTATTCCGGCATCGGCTATCTGATCGCCGCGCACACGGCGTTCTGCATTCCTTTCGCCTACCTGCCGATCCGGGCGCGGCTTGAGAATATGGACCTGACGCTGGAGCGTGCCGCCGCCGACCTCTACGCGACGCCATGGAAAGCCTTCCGCCGCATCACGCTGCCGCTTTTGTGGCCCGGCATCCTGGCCGGGCTGATGCTGGCCTTCGTCATCTCGCTCGACGACGTCGTCATCACAGAGTTCGTCAAATCGGGCGGCCAGGATACACTGCCCACCTACATGCTCGGCCAGATCCGCCGCGGCATCACACCCGAGATCAACGCGATATCGACCGCCTTCCTGCTGCTTTCGGTCGCGATCGTCACGTTGTTTTTCTTCATCAGCAGGAAACGAGACTGAACCGAAAATGGGAGTTAAAACCATGAACTGGAAGACAACAGCAACCGCCATGGGGTTGGCGTTGCTCGCTTCGACGAGCCTGGCCCGCGCCGACGGCGAACTGAACATCTACAATTGGGGCAACTACACCAGCCCCGACGTGATCAAGAAGTTCGAGGCCAAATACAACATCAAGGTGACCATCACCGACTATGATTCCAACGACACGGCACTCGCCAAGGTTCGCCAGGGCGGCACCGGTTTCGACATTGCGGTCCCGTCGCAGACCTACGTGCCGATCTGGATCAAGGAAGGCCTCGTCCAGGAGACCGATCCGGGCAAGATGGAGAACTTCAAGAATGTCGCGCCCGAGTGGGCCAATCCGGAATTCGACCCGGGCCGCAAATATTCGGTGCCGTGGGCTCTGGGCACTGTTGGTGTCGTCGTCAACACCGACGCCTACAAGGGACCGGCCGACAGCTGGGGCATCATCTTCAACGTCCCCGACGAGCTGAAGGGCAAGGTCAATGTCGTTCCCGAAATGAACGACGTCATCTTCGCCGCGATCAAATATGTCGGCGGCCAGCAATGCACCACCGACAAGGAAGTGCTGAAGAAGGTGCGCGATACGCTCGTCGCGGCAAAGCCGAACTGGATCGCGATGGAGTACAATACCATCGAGAAGATGGGCGCCGGCGACTTCAAGGCGACCAGCGACTGGAACGGCTCGGCGCTGCGCCAGCGGCTGGCCAACCCGGCCATCCACTACAACTATCCGAAAGAAGGCTTTGGCCTGTGGAGCGACAACGTCGTCGTTCTGAAGGAGGCCAAGAACGTCGAGAACGCCAAGCTTTTCCAGAACTTCATCATGGACCCGGAAAATGCGGCAGGTCTCTCGGCCTTCCATCGCTATGCCAACGCCATCACCGGATCGGACAAGTACATGCCGGCAGACATGAAGGACGCGCCGGAAGTTGTCATCCCGGCAGCCGACAAGCCGCATGCCGAGTTGCAGCAGATGTGCGCACCGGAAATCCAGGAGATCTACACCAAGATCTGGACCGAACTGCAGAAGTAACTGCGTTTTCGACGGGCCCCGCGGGGGCCGCCCCCGGGGGGGGGTTTTAGGTGGAGGGGGGGGGGGGGGGGTGGTTGCGAACCGCCAGCCCCACCCCGGCCGCCGCTGCATCCCGGGGGGCGCGCCCCCCGGGGGCGCG